>JBGVAK010000051.1:0-11124 GCA_045224495.1 Christensenellales bacterium | reverse complement strand
ATGAAGTGTCGTTACTGCGGCAGCATGGAGAGCAAGGTCGTGGACAGCCGTCCCAACGAGGACAGCACGGCCATCCGCCGTCGGCGGGAGTGCATACAGTGCGGCCGCCGATTCACCACATTCGAGCGGATCGAGGAGAACCCCGTCATGGTGGTGAAGCGGGACGGGCGTCGGGAGCCCTTCGAGCGGGAGAAGATCGCCACGGGCATCCGCAAGGCCTGCGAGAAGCGGCCCATCTCCACGGATGTGCAGAACCAGATGGTGGAGCGCATCGTGCGGGAGGTGAACAACTCCCTGGATTCCGAAGTCTCCACGGCCACCCTGGGCGAATTGGTCATGAAGCAGCTCAAGGGCGTGGACGAGGTGGCCTATGTGCGCTTCGCTTCCGTGTACAAGGAGTTCAAGGACACCCAGACCTTCATGGAGGAGCTGCAGCGGCTCCTGGACGAGAACGCCGGCGCCTGATGGACAGGAAGACCTTTACCGAAGCATACGACAAGATGCGGCCGGACTTTGCCTACCGTGAGCAGGGAGGCGTGGGCATCTACACCCTGCCTGCCTTTTCGGCGCGGTCCGAGATCGACCACGGCTTCTCCGCCCGGATCGGCGGCGTGAGCAAAGCCCCCTTCACGGGGCTGAATCTCAGCTTCACCAACGATGAGCGGGCCGACGTGATGGAGAACTATCGCCGCTTCGCCCATGGCGCCGGGTTCCCCGCGGAGTCCATGGTCATGGACAGCTACGAGCACGGGATCACGGTCCGGAAGGTGGACCGGCGTGATCGAGGTCGGGGTTACACCCGGGAGAGCTTGCCCCCCTGCGACGGTCTCATCACCGACGACCCCGAGGTCACGCTGATCACCGGCCACGCCGACTGCATGGCCTTCTACTTCTTCGATCCCGTGAAAGGGGCCATCGGCCTTTGCCACGCCGGCTGGCGAGGGGCGCTCGGCCGCATCGGCGGGAACGTGATCGCCCAAATGAAAATGGCCTATGGGTCCGATCCCCGGGACATGCTCTGCGGAGTGGGCCCTTCCATCTGCCCCAAATGCTTCGAGGTGGGGGAGGATGTTTGCCAAGATTTCGAGACCGCCTTTCCCGTCTGTCCCCTCCGGGGCGTCAACGAGCGGGGGAACCCCACGGTGGACCTCTGGCAGGTGGCGGCCTGTCAGTTCATGGAGCAGGGCGTGCTGCCCGAGAACATCTCTCTCATGGGCGTCTGCACCCGTGAGACCATGAACCTCTATTCCTATCGTCGGGAGGGCCGCACGGGGGGCATGGCCGCCTTCCTGCGTTTGAAATAATGGAATAATCGTGAAAAAAGCAGGGAAGGAACCGCCTTTGAATTGACAAGGGCGGTCTTTTATACTATAATTCACAGGATTGTTTAGAAAAAACAGGAGATAACCGTAACATGAAACGTCAAACCAAGAAGATCATCATCGTCACCGCGGTGGCTCTGGCGATCATCGTGCTGGCAGCAGCCCTCATCATGCTGCTCCGGAAGGATACCTTCGGAGACAACTACTTCGAGCGCAACAAGACCATCGCCACGGTGAACGGCGCGAAGATTTCCAAGAATCAGTATGCCGTGTCCCTGAGCAACTACTACAGCAACATCGACACCTACAATATGTACGCCACATACTATGGGTACGGCAAGTATTACGACACTTCCACTGAGGCGGGCATGAAGAGCCTTAAGAACGATATCCTGAACAGCCTCATCGACGCCGAGACCTATATTGCCATGGCCAAGGATCTGGGCATCAGCCTGACCAACGAGGAGCAGGCTGAGGTGAAGAAGAGCGCCGAGGACGCCTTGGACAACCTGAAGAATCAGATCCTGGAGAGCGCCAAGTCCTCCGGCGCACAGAATCCGGAGACCTACGCCGCCACCATGCTGGCCAACTACTTCTCCAACATGGGCATCAACAGGAAGGTGTTCCTCCAGCGCAGCGAACACTCCGCCCTGGCCGAAAAGATGGCCGCTAAGCTCCAGGAGCATTTTGCCGCGGAGCGGAACGTGGGCGAGGACGAGCTCAAGGGCATTTACGACGAGTACGTCCAGGAGCACTATGTGGACGCCTATTCCGACGGCGCCTACGCCATGAACGAGTCCTATGTGGCCAACGGCTATACGGAGATCCCCTACCTGTACATCCCTGAGGACTTCATTTTCGTCCGCGTGATCCAGCTCACGGACAAGATCAAGGCCCAGCAGATCCTGGAGAACGTCCAGGGCGGGGAGGACTTTGAGACTTACTTCGCCGGCGACGACAACGAGAACACCACCGGAAAGGCCCTGGGCGACAAGCCCCAGGCCATCGGCCCCAACGACAGCGCCTTCAACGCTGAGGTCTACGCCCAGGCTGCAGAAGCGGCTGTGGGCGACGTGGTCATGATCCCCGTGGAGGGGACCGACTCTGACGGCAACGCCACCACCCTCTACTATATCGTCAAGCGGGTGGAGGGGACCACTGGCGTGGTGCCCTATGAGGATGTGAAGTCCGTCATCGACAGCACCCTCAAGAGCCATGAGGAGAACGAATACTACACCCAGCAGGTGGACGCCTGGCGGGAGAAGGCAGACATCGTCATCGACGACGAGGCTGTGAACGCCTTCGAACTGTCCAAATAAGGGGAAGCCATGCACAGCCGGTTCGTTCGTTGGATGTGTATCTTCATGGCGCTGCTGATGGTCATCGGACTTGTGTTTACCATCGTGGCCAGCATCGCCGCTCTGTGACTTTGTAAGGAGCTGAATGAATCGGCTCCTTTTTCATTTTCTTTGAAACGTTTGGCCGCTTTGGTTCGTTATATAGATGTAACGCGAAGGGAAAGGGAGAAGGGCAATGATCCAGGACCTGTATGAACGCCATTATGAGGAGCTGCGGCGATACTGCCTGCAGCTGTGCCGCAGCGGCGACATGGCGTTCGATCTGGTCCAGGAGACCTTCCTGAAGGCTCTGGAACGGCAGGAGGTCATGGCCGCCTACACGCCCCAGGAGCAGCGCTCCTGGCTCTACAAAGTGGCCCGGAACCTCTTTATGGACGGGGTGCGCCGCAGCGCCCTGTTGCAGCGGAAGCAAAGCCTGCTTCTCGATGAGGAGGAGAGGGAGGAGAGCGGCTTTTCCCGGACGGAGACGGAACTGCTGCTGCTGAGGCTTCCGCCGGAGGATCGGACGTTGTTCCGCCTCCGCTACCTGGAGGGATACAGCGCCGTGGAGCTTGCCGAGATGTTCGACATGCCGCCCGCCACTGTCCGCACCAAACTTCTTCGCGCCAGACAACTGTTGAAAAAGGAGATGAGCCTATGAAACACAAGAAGCAAGAGAAGATGCCCCGGGCAGACTATCGCCCGCCCATTCAGGACCGGCAGGAGAACCGACCCACCTTCGTCCAGTTCCCGGAATACACCCTGTTATCCATGGACTGTTTCAAACTGAAATAATATCGCCGAGGAGGATGTTCTTATGAAGAAAATGATCGTGAACTGCGCCACCTGCGACATGCGTTCCGTAAGCGAGGAGACGCTGCAAAACTACGAGCAGATCATGGTGAACGCCGCCACTGTCCTGGTGACGCCCCGGGCCAAGGAGTTGGTGAACCGGTACAACGTGGTCCTGAACGCCGCGGACGTGCTGGAGGTGCCCGAGGGGGAGAACGTCCGCGTCAACCAACAGAACGGGACCTACCAGCTGCATGGGGATCAGGCGCCCCAGGCGGGAGAGATGGTCATCCTGATGGTGAACGGCTCCCTGACCATCGGCGAGGACGCCCTGGAGGCGGCCCAGGCCTATCGGAGCATCCAGGTGAACGGCTCCGTGCTCCTGCCCAAGAGCATGGCAGGCAAGCTCAGCAACCTGAGCGTCAACGGCTCCACGGACACCTATCCCGACGGGGCCATCCTCCTGCGGCGCAACGCCGTCGTCGACAAAACCTTCCCCCTCAGGGTCCGGGAGAACGCGCTCTACTGGGCTTCCCGGCGGCTGGTGTTCACGGACGCCGACCTGAACGTTGCTAAGCTGGCGGAGAAGGGCGTCCGGTTCGCCAGTCGGCTGGCCATCCTTGCGGAATCATTGGCAGAGGCGGTGACGCCCCTGCTGACGGAGGACACGGACATCCTCGTCGTCCCCGACGGCACCAAGTTCGCCAACGGTTACGCCGTGCTGGATAAGCGCTTCTTAAAGAAGCACGGCACCAAGCTCTATATCAACGGGGATCTGATCGTAAAGCCGGAGGCCGTCGACGTGCTCCCCAAGATCGAGTATCTGTACGTGAACGGCCAGGTGAAGATCCCCCAGGACCTGGTGGACGCCTTCGAGGAGATCGACGCGGAGTATGAGGAGCTGGCCATCCAGAAGCCCTACGGCAAGGTCATCGAGGACATGGTCCGGGCCACCGTGGACACAAAGCTGCTGGAAAAGTATTCGGACGGGGTCCAGGTGACGGACTGCGCCATGGTGCGCATCGCCAAGGACGTGACGCCGGAACTGATCATGGAGCGGCTCTCCATCGCCGACTGCGCCAAGGTGTTTTGCACCGAGGAACAGGAGGCCGCCGTCAGCGCCGTGTCCAAGGACGTGGCCATGATCGGCAGCATGGGGGACATGGGGGAGGATATGATGGACCTGGTGACAGGGAGCCTTCACCTGAACCCCAACCTGAAGGTCATCAACGTCGCGGATTACGTGATGTGACGCGAAACAAAACAACAGCCTGTCGGAACTCCGGCAGGCTGTTCGTTTACTCGTTTTTCAGTTCCAGGGCCCTGGCGTAGACCTGTTTCTTGGGGAGCTTCAAGGATTCGCTGGCTTCCCGGGCGGCGTCCTTCAATGTCATGTGGTCCATGAGCCGGAGGAGCAGCCCGTCCAGCTCGTCCGCCGTGGGCGCAGCCTCCGTCCGGGGCGGCACACTGAACAGCAGCACGCATTCGCCCTTCACCTCCTCGGGCAAGGCCCCTAAAACCTCTGAAATCAGCCCTCCTTGGCAGCTTTCGTGGACCTTGGTCAATTCCCGCACCAGGGCGCAGGGACAGTCTCCGACGGCGCTCAGCACGTCAGAAAGGGTGTCCTTCACCCGGTGGGGGCTCTCGTAGAGGATGGCCGTACAACTGCAGGCGGAAAGGTCGCTCAAGACCTTTTTGCGTTCCGCCCCCTCCCGGGGCAGGAACCCGAAGAAGACGAACCGATCCAGGGGCAGCCCCGAGAGCACCGCCGCCGTCAGCACCGCCGAGGGACCGGGCAGGACCGTATAGGGGAGACCCGCCTCCCAGCAGGCCTGGACCAGCACGGCGCCCGGGTCGGAGATACCCGGCATGCCCGCGTCGGACACGTAGGCGATCTCAAGGCCCGCCCGGAGCTTCTCCAAAAGCTGGGGCGCCTTCTCCTTCTGGGTGTATTCGTGACAGCTTGTGAGAGGCTTTTTGATGCCCAGGTGATTGAGGAGCTTGGCGGTCTGCCGGGTGTCCTCGCACCAGACCTCGTCGCAGCGCTGCAGCGTCTCCACGGCCCGATAGGTGATATCCCCCAGATTCCCGATGGGGGTGGCGATCAGGTACAGCATCAGCGGCTGCCCTCCCGGTTGACGCGAAGGCTTTCCCCGGCGAACTGGATGGACCGGGAGATGGCGGCGTCCAGGATGCGGGACGCGGTCCTCTCCCCGTACCGAGCCGCCAGCTCGTCCCCGTTCAGGTTGGAAATGTACACCGTGGCCAGGCGGCTCATATTGCGCTGGTCGGCGATGGCGAACAGGGCCTCCGCCGTCACGTTGGGGATCATGGCCTCCGTGCCCAGATCGTCCAGCACCAGCAGGGGCACCTGGGTGAATCGGGGCAGGGGAGAGGCGTTGGCGGAGAAGCCGTTCATGATCTCCTCGTTCATGCGGTAGGCGGTGAGCCGGAGGCTCTCCACGCCCCGCTCGATGGCCCTGGCGGCGATGGCGTTGCCCATAAAACTTTTGCCCCGGCCTGCCTGCCCGTAGAGGTACAGCTGGCGGATGTTGGGGGCGGGCAGAGTGTCGGCGTACTTTTGACAGTATGCCTTGATCCGGAGGGCGTTCTGGCGGGCGGCGTCATCGGGATAGATATCCTCGCGGAAGCTTTCAAAGGTCTCCCGCTCGTTGATGCGGGCGGCCTCCGCCATGTCCTGCTGTTCCAGCTTCAGCCGGCAGGCGCACTTTTTTCGGATGGGATCGCCCACCATGCCCGTGTCCTTACAGAGGGGGCAGGCATAGACGGGCTGCAGAAAGTCCCGGGGCAAGCCATACCGCTTTAGCAGCGCTTCCTCCTCCATGCGGATGGTGGACAGCGTCAGCTTCGCCCCCTGGGCGGGCATGGAGAACACCCGGCTGCGCTTGAGCTGCAGGGCGGCGAAAGCCGGGTCCAGGGCTTCGCATTCCTGCCGCCGTGCTTCCAGTTGATGCAGAGCCCGTCGGCGCAGATCAGCGTAATAGGTTTCAAAATCCGTTCTCATAATTCATCCAGATCCATGGCGATATCGTCCAAATTGGCGTGGGACACACCCTGCTCGGCGTAGTTCAGCAGCGTGTTCCGCTGGCGTGTCCTGCGGCGGCCGTCGGCCTGACTGAAGGCCACCTGCCGTTGGGACAGGGCCTTCTGTGCCTCTTCCGCGGTGCGCACCTTCCGCTCCGTCCAATCCTTCAAAATGGCCTTCAGCTTCCCGAAGGGCCGCTCTGCGTCGGCGCATTCCTCGGCGGCCAGCAGCACCACCTCCCGGGGAAGCCCGTCGGGCCCGTCCAGGAATACGGACAGCTGCCGCATATCGTCCTTGGTGGGCGTGGATACCTTGCCCATGCGGGCAAAGACCATGCGGGCGAACTCCCGCTCGTCGCTCATCATCTCGCTGTCCGCCCGGATATCCGCTGCCTTCACCTTGTTCTGCTCAAAGAGCTCCCGAAGCCGGTCGTTCAGAGCCTCGAAGGAGGGGCTGGACGTGTTGGTGAGCCGGGGACAGACGGCTAAAATAGCTTCGTCGTCGAAGCCCCAATCCCGGACCCAACTGTCGTAGAGGGCCATCTCGTCCAGCGTGGGGGAGCGGCGCTTGTTCCAGCGGCGCAGGACCATGGTGGCCCCGTGCTTGCGGACCTCGGCGTTGGCGATGTATTCCCGAGCCTGGTCGTAGGTGACGATGCCCGCGTCCGCCCAACTCTTGGCCACCGTTACGATGTACTGGATGCGTACGCTCTTGCCCTTCTCCTCCATGCAGTGGCTCACCAGCTCCAGCACCGTCTTCTCCTCCAGATGGAAGGTCTCGATGCAGTCGTAGATATGGCCGAGCTCGTTCAAGTTGAACTGGCGGGGGGCGATGAGCTCGTTGAGGGCCCGGACGAAGGCCTGATACTTGAGGGGCACCGCCGTAGTCACCGCAGGCTGCTCCACGGTGAGATACTCCACCTCCAAAGGATCGTCCTTCAGGATGCGGACCAGGCCCTTGCTCTGCCAATAGACGAAGGCGGCGCGGACCTTGCCCTCGTTCAGGTGCAGGGCCTCCGAAAGGGAGATATCCCTCATGGAGGGGTAGCGGCATTGCATGAGGCCGTACAGGTACACCTTCACAGCCTCGCCGTCGGCGTCGGGCATGAATTCGCTGAAAAACAGGTTGTCCACAGGGGTCTGTTCCCTTTTTTGGGCCCCAGGTGAAAAATGGATGTTCATATGGGAAAGTATAGCATAGGCAAAAACAAGTTGCAAGGCACAGGAGGGGACAGAAAACGGAAGAAAATTCATTGCTTGTTCGCTAAATATCTCTTTATTCCGCAATAATACATGCATATAATGATATCATGAGCAAGAAGAAGAAACGTTCGCACAAAAAACAGAAGGTCTACACCATCCATTGGCCTATATTGCTGGGGCTGACGCTCCTGCTGGTGGCGGTGGTGCTGCTGGGCATCGGCGTGGTACGCGCCTGCGCCTTGCCGGAAGGAGACGCCCTGGTCGCGTCGGAAACGCCGGAGCCCATCATCCCGGCGCCTACCTGGTCGCCGCTCCCTGTGGACGTAAACTTCACCAAGGTCCACCGGACCACGGTGAAGGTCTTCTTCCCGGACGAGGGCGAGGTACGGGACATGCTCCTGGAGGAATACCTCATGGGCGTGGTCTCCGGCGAGATGCCCGCCTCCTACGGTCTTGAAGCCGTGAAGGCCCAAGCTGTGGCCGCCCGGACCTATACCCTTTATTCCATCCAGCACGGGGGCTGCAAGACCAACCCCAAGGCCGATATCTGCACCTCCAGCAGCTGCTGCCAGACATACAATTCCGAGAAGCGGGAGCATCAGAAGTGGGGCGACAAGTACACCTACTATCATTCCGTCATCGCCAAGGCGGTCATGGACACGGCGGGGGAGGTCCTGCTCTATCATGGCAAGGTCATCGACGCCATGTACCACGGCGCCTCCGGCGGCTGGACGGAGAACAGCGAGAACGTGTACAGCAACGCCATCCCGTACCTCCGGTCCGTGGAGAGCGCCCACGAGATCGGCAGCCGTCAGACCGGCGAGGTGAGGCTCAGCCGGGCGGCGTTCGTGGAGAAGGTCAACGGCGCTCGCCCCAACGCTCATATGACCCTGGAGGGGCTGGACGAACAGCTCAAGATCCTCTCTCTCTTTCCCAGCGGCCGGGTGGAGAAGATGCAGCTCAATGAGGATGTGATCACCGGCAGGACCGCCCGAAAGATCTTCGGCCTGGACAGCGCCATGTTCGCCCTGGAGCTGACGGACAGCGAGGTCATCTTCCACACCAAGGGATTTGGACACGGCTTGGGCATGAGTCAGGCCGGCGCCAACGGCATGGCCGCCGACGGAGCGGATTACAGGACCATCCTCACCCATTATTACACCGGCGTCGATATCGGCGTCATCGGTCAGTATTAGTCATGCGCTGGGAAAGCCTGCTGTATAAAGATTTCGGCATCTACCAGGACGAGGCCCTGGGCCGCTTCACGGAGGATCCGGTGCGTCTGGTCCACTTCCTGCACGCGAAGCAAAACGAGCGCATGGTGGATGTGGGCACAGGCAACGGCATCATCCCTATCTATACGAATGCGTTATATGGTTGCCCCTGCGCGGGCTTGGATGTGGACGGAAAACAGCTGCAGCTGGCCCGCCTGTCCGCTGAGAAAAACGGCCAGGATATCCCCTTTTTCGAGCTGGACGTCAGCGATGCGCCCAAGGCTCTGGGCTGCGGCCGATACGATCTGGTCACCATGAATCCGCCATACTTTGCTCAGGCATCGGCGGGGGAGGACCCTCAGCGGGCAAGGCAGCGGCACGGGGATCGGCTCGGCGATTTTTTGGCAGCCGCTTTTCAACTGCTGAACAACGGAGGGCGGCTGTGCCTTTGCTACCGGGCGGACAGTCTGGCGGATCTTGTGGTCTTGCTCCGTCAAAACCGGCTGGAGCCCAAACGCATGGAGCTCGTATCCCGCGGCGGACGGGCCAAACTCGTGCTGATAGAAGCCAAAAAACTGGCAAAACCTGGTATGGATATCTTCGTTTCAGGGGTGCAAGACTAAGGGCATCACTTGAAAAAGGAGGTATGCCCCTTGAAACGAAATGAGATCCGGATCTTTCTCGGTACGGTGCTGACCCTCGTCGTGCTGTTGAGCGGCTGCACCTGTCGCGCCAGCGTGAAGCCCATGGCTACTGCAGTGCCTACGGGAACGGCTACGGCAGCCCCTGCGGCCACGACGGTCGTCACGGTCGTCCCTGCGCCCAGCGGGACGCCCCTGGCTTCCGATCCGGTCAGCCCTTCCACGAGCCCCCTGACGAGCGAAGGAACGGGCAGCGGCACCCCGTGACCGAACCGAAAAAAAGATTCAAGTGAAACAGGACGCAATCACGTCCTGTTTTTCGTTTTGGCGGCAGGCGACATCCAAAACCTCTGAAAAAGCACTTGACAAGCTATATATAAGACGCTATAATAACAAATTTTTGTATCAATCTTTTTCTTGACAAAAACAGGGGGGTATGTGCTATACTAAAGTAACAGTTATCGGGAAAGGAGGCAAGCTGCGCGTGTTTCAGGTGGGCGATATGGTTTGCTATCCCATGCACGGGGTAGGCACGGTGGAAGCGATCCAGGAGCAAAACATCCTGGGGGAAACCAATCAGTATTATCTGCTGCGTTTTCTCATGGGACGCATGACGGCGCTGGTGCCGGTCAAGAACGCTCAAAATGTGGGCTTGCGTCCTTTGATCGACGAGGGCACCTGCGGCAAGGTGGTGGAGTTCTTGAAGTCGGACGATTGTTCGCTGGAGAGCGACAACTGGAACCAACGGTATCGGGAGAATCTCGACAAGCTCAAGCAGGGGGATGCCCTGGTGGTGGCCGACGTGGTCAAGTGCTTGAAGAAGCGGGATCAGGAGCGGGGCCTCTCCGCCGGGGAGCGCAAGATGTACCTGACCGCGCGGCAGGTCCTGGTGGCGGAGCTGTGCGCCTCCAGCGGCCGGGGAGAAGAGGAGTTCATGCCCTTAGTGGGCGGCGCATGACACAGGATAGAAGTGGGAAACGGCTGCGGCGGAAACGCCGCATTTTCTTTAAAAATTTTGCTTGACAGGGCATACCCTTTCCCGTATAATAGTCAAGGTTCATTTTGGAGGATAGCGCGTCAAGCGCTTTTTCCATGAAGATATCATAAACAGAGTGAGGTGTATGGCATGAAACGCACTTACCAGCCCAAGAAACGGCAGCGGAGCATGGTCCATGGTTTTCGTAAACGCATGGCTACCGCCGATGGCCGCAACGTGTTGAAGCGCAGGCGCGCCAAAGGCCGCAAGAAGCTGAGCGCCTGAGTTTCTGGCGCCATCGATCGGCGGAGTGCGGGGGCACAGCTCCCGCGACGCGGCGTACGCCGCAAACTTTGTAGCGCTGCGGCAAGCTCAGGCTTGCCGTGCGTTGCTATTTACGGGATAGTTTAGATCGGCTTTTGAATCGGACATACTCCCTGAAACGGCATAAGGAGTTTCGATTTACCTATCGGACCGGCCGCCAGGTCGGCGGGGGAAGCTTCGTACTGGTGACGGCCCGGAACCGAAAGGACAAGGTCCAGGTCGGTTTTTCTGTATCCAAAAAGATCGGGAACAGCGTCATGCGCAACCGGG
>JBGVAK010000050.1:0-3579 GCA_045224495.1 Christensenellales bacterium | reverse complement strand
AACGGCCGTGAGGCCTGTTCGCTTTTGCCTTGATTTCTTCGATTTCAACCTTTATAATGGTAGTTAATATAGTGCGGAGATCAGGTCGGCCCGCCGCGTCGGCTGTCCCGCCGGAAAAAGCGGCATGGCCGCGCCCGCGACGACGAGGAAAGCAAGGTGATCGTATGAGCTATTCGGGTGCAAGCATTCTCGCGCTTATTATCCATCTGATGATCAATTACGATGTGCTTGGGGAGGGCAGGGGCAGCAGTCCCATCCCCGCGCGTCGGGCTTATCGCGCGTTTTCCCTCTCTGTGATCGCCTATTATATCACGGATATTCTGTGGGGCTTTCTGTACGAGCGGCAGATGATGCGTCTCGTCTACGCGGACACCGCGCTGTATTTTATCGCCATGGCCTTTACGATCCTGCTGTGGACGCAGTTTGCGATCGCTTATCTTGATCGGGACAACCGCTTTGCCAGACTGTTCGATATCGCGGGCAAGCTCATCTTCGCCTTCCAGATCGTCGTCGTGCTCTTAAACTTCTTCACGCCGATCCTTTTCAGCTTTGATGAGAACAATGTCTATCACCCCCTGATAGCGCGCTATATCACGCTGGCTGCCCAGATCGCGATGTTTCTGATGACGGCGGCCTACGCCTTTGGCGTCGCGCTGAAAAGCAAGGGGACGAAAAGGTTCCGCCACCGCACCGTCGGCATTTTCAGCATGACGATGGCCGTCTTTGACCTTCTGCAGACCCTCTATTCGCTGCTCCCGATGTACGCCATCGGCTGCATTCTCGGCGGTTGCCTGCTGCACAGCTTCGTGCTTGAAAATGAGAAAGAGGAATACCGCGGCGATCTGGAGGAGAGGCTGCGGGAGAGCATCGAGAAGGATATGCTGACCGGCCTTCCGGCCATGACCAGCTTCTTCAGGCTGGCCGAGACGGAAAAAAACGCCGTGCTGAAGCGCGGCGGGGAGCCCGCACTGCTGTATATGGATTTCAGCGGTATGAAATTCTATAACGGGAAATACGGCTTCGAAGAGGGCGATAAACTGCTCAAGGAATTTGCGGGCCTGCTTGTGCGCTACTACGGCAACGACCGCAGCAGCCGCCTGGGGGGCGACCATTTTGCCGTGATTACGGAGATGTCGGCCCTGGAGGACAGGCTGCACCAGATGTTTCACGACTGCCGGAATTTAAATGGAGGAAAATCTCTCCCGATTCATGTGGGCGTCTATTCCGACGGAGAGGGCCGCCTCAAGGCGAGCCTCGCCTGCGACCGCGCCAGGCTCGCCTGCAACGAGCTGAGCGGGGCCTACGCCTCCTGTTATCGTTATTACACGCAGAAGCTCAGCGACAAAGCGGAGATGCGGCAGTACATCGTCGAGAATATCGACAGAGCTATCGAGGAGAGATGGATTCAGGTCTTTTACCAGCCGATCATCCGGGCCGTCAACGAGAAGGTCTGTGATGAGGAGGCGCTGGCGCGATGGATTGACCCGTTAAAGGGCTTTCTCTCTCCAGGGAGCTTTATCCCCGCGCTGGAGGACGCGGGACTCATTTACAAGATGGATCTTTACGTGCTGGAGCGGGTGCTGGAGGACATCCATACGCTGAAAGAGGAGGGGCTCTTCGTTGTCCCGCACTCCATCAACCTGTCCAGGTCGGATTTCGACGCCTGTGATATGGTTGAGGAGATCCGCAGGCGCGTGGATGAGGCGGGCGTCAGCCGCGACAGGATCACCATCGAGATCACCGAGAGCATCATTGGCAGCGACCTTGCCTTTATCAAGGAACAGGTCACGCGTTTTCAGAATCTCGGCTTCCCGGTGTGGATGGACGATTTCGGCAGCGGCTACTCTTCCCTGGACGTTTTGCAGAGCATTCGCTTTGACCTGATCAAATTCGACATGAGCTTCATGAAGAAGCTGAACGAGGGAGAGAGCGGGAAGGTCATTCTGACCGAGCTGATGAAGATGGCCACGTCTCTGGGCCTGGAGACGATCTGCGAGGGCGTGGAGACGAAGGAACAGGTCTGCTTTCTGCAGGAGATCGGCTGCTCCAAGCTCCAGGGCTTTTACTATGAGAAGCCCAACCCCTTTTCGCACTGTCTCGAATGGTTCAAGACGCACAGGGACAGCCTGGAAAACCCGCAGGAGACCGATTACTATGAGTCGATAGGGCGGGTGAACCTCTTTGATCTCGGGGGCGTCGCAAACGCGGACAACAACCTCCAGAACACCTTCAACACGATCCCGATTGCGATCCTGCAGGTGAAGGACGGCAAGACCACCTATGTACGCAGCAACCGCTCCTACCGGGACTTCTTAAAGCGCTTCTTCCGCTTTGAAGTCTCGGAAGAACCGGCCGTTCTGGGGGCTTCGCCGATCGGATACGGGGTGAGCTTCCTCTCGTCCGTGAAGCAGTGCTGCGAAAACGGAAGCCGCGTCTTCTTCGACGAGACGATGCCCGACGGCTCGCTTGTCCGCTCCTTCGTGCGGCGCATCGGCGTAAACCCGGTCACGGGCAGCAACGCGGTCGCCGTTGCCGTGCTCTCCATCGCCGAGCCGGAGGAGGCCACCACCTATGCGGATATAGCCAGGGCGCTTGCGGCTGACTACTACAACATCTATGTGGTCGACCTGGACACTGACGCCTATATCGAATACTCCTCCCGGATCGGCGCGGAGGAGTTGTCCATCGAACGGCATGGCGAGAACTTCTTTGACTCGGCAAGACGCGACACCATGACCCGCATCTACGAGGAGGACAGGGAGCAGTTTCTGAAATGGTTTACAAAGGAGAACGTCCTGCAGGAGCTGGATGCACAGGGCGTTTTTACGATCACCTACCGCATGACTGATACCGGGACGCCAATGTATGTGAACATGAAGATCACAAGGATGCAGGGCGGCAACCGCATCATCCTGGGCATCAGCATCATCGACGCGCAGATGAAGCAGCAGGCGGAGGAGGAAAAGCTGCGGCAGGAGAAAATCTCCCTCGGCAGGATCGCCGCCCTGTCCCCAAGCTTCATCGTCCTCTATACGGTCGATCCTGTGACCGGACACTATACGCAGTTTAACCCCTCAAATGAATTTGCGCGCTTCGGCCTCGCAAAGCAGGGGGAGGATTTCTTCGCCGATGTGATAAGCGACGCGCCCAAAGCGATCGACCCGGCGGACATGGACAGGCATCTGCGCGTTCTCACAAAGGAAAACATGCTGCGCGAGATACAGGAAAAGGGCTTCTTCATCCACCGCTACCGGCTTCTGCTGGACGGCGCTTCCAAGCCCGTGAGTCTGCGCGCCACGCTCGTGGAGGAAGCCGACGGCGAGAAAATCCTGCTCGGCGTCACAAACGACGATAAGGCGTGATCCCGGTCCCGGAAGGCGGCACCGCACAGTCCGCCCGTCACCGGCCCATCATCTGCATAAGCAAAGGGGGGCTGTGAAAAAGTCCCCCAAAAAAAGAAGAACGCAACCAAGGACGTATTTGGAAGCGTTCTTCTTTTTTGGTACAATTTTTGTGTCATGAAAAAGAGCACCGGAAGGAATTATAGCCCAAACTCCTGATGAAAAAACACACAATCCC
>JBGVAK010000049.1:0-11770 GCA_045224495.1 Christensenellales bacterium | reverse complement strand
TTACTCTGCCTTGGGGGCTCCCACGGGGCAGACATTGGCGCAGTTGCCGCACTCGATGCAGGCGTCGGCGTCGATGACGAAGATGCCGTCACCCTCGGTGATGGCTTCCACGGGGCACTCACTGGCGCAGGTGCCGCAGGCGATGCACTCATCGGTGATCTTGTATGCCATGCTGATTACCTCCTTACAGATTTTCAATTCATTATACCATAGGAACCAGGAAATGCAAGAATCAGTTTTGCCATGAAGCTGTAAAATCGTCGAAATTGGCGGAAGGGGGTCTACCTTTGGGACGGGGCTTTTTTTCGACAGGGGGGCGGTGGTAGGATGGCGAAAGGAAAGGAGGGGACGCGGATGAGCCCATATGCGGTGCCTGCCGGGCATCCCGGGACGCCGCCCAAACGGGATCTGGGGCGGAGTTTGTTTCTGCTGAGCGTGGACAGCATCCGGCCCAACCCGGACCAGCCTAGGCGGGAGTTCGGCCGGGAGGAGCTGCAGGAGCTGACCCTCAGCATCGCCCAGGTGGGGCTCATACAGCCCCTGACCGTGCGGCCCAGCCAGGGCGGGTACGAGCTTATCTCCGGGGAGCGGCGCTTGCGGGCCTGCCAGTTGCTGGGCCTCAAGGAGGTGCCCTGCATCGTGGAGCAGGTGAGCCCGGAGAAAAGCGCCCTCATGGCCCTGATCGAGAACGTGCAGCGGGCGGACCTGTCCTTCTGGGAGGAGGCGGAAGGGTATCGGCGGCTGCTGGCGGTCTACGGCCTATCCCGGGAGGAGCTGTGCCGGCGGATCGGCAAGAGCCCGGCGTTCCTCTCCAACAAGCTTCGGCTGCTGAAGCTTTCCCCGGCGGTGCGGCAGGCAGCGGAGCAGGGCCGGCTCAGCGAGCGGCACGCCCGGGCGCTGCTGGCCCTGGAGGAGGAGGGGGCGCAGCTGAGCCTGGTGGAGCGCATCGTGCGGGAGGGCTGGAGCGTGCGGCAGACGGAGAGTTTTGTGGAGAAGGCCGCGCCTAAGCCCAAGCCCCTCAGGGTCCTGCGGCTCACGAAGGACTGCCGCCTGTTCCTCAATGGACTTGCCACCCTCCTCGAGCAGCTGCGCCAGGCGGGCATGGGGGCCGAGATGCAGACAGAAAAACGCCCGGACGGTCTCGACGTGACCATCCGGGTGAAGTATGAGTGAAGCTTTCAATAGATCCGCTTCAGGAGCCAGAAGTGGTTCTGGCCGTCCTGGGTGTCCGCGGTGTCGCAACCCAGAGAGCGCTTCTTGCCCGGGTTCGCTGAGAGGAGCAGGTTCAGCATGGTGGTGGAGAAGGCCGTGTGATTGGGCTTGTCCGGGGTCAGGGCGAAGATGAGGTGGTAGTTGCCCCCGTCCTCCAGGTTGGCGAACTCGTCGAAGAAATCCTTCACGTGGGTCCAGCCGTGCTTCTCGTACACGGTCCGGTAGGTGGGGTCCTTCAGCACCTTGGGCAGGGGTTCCGGGGCGTGCTTCTCCTCGCTGTAGCTGAAGTCACGGAAGCAGCCAGAGTCCATGGCGGTGGTGAGCAGCTCGTCCACCCGGGCGCAGATCTCGTCGTATTGGGCCCGATCGATGCCGAACTCGGCAGTGGGGTCGAAGGCGGCCATGGCCTTGCGGATGTCCTCGATGGTTTGTTTCATGGTAGTCATTTCGCTGCGATAGGACCGCTGTATCTCTTTCATGGTGTCGAGCCTCGCCTGCTGCTCGCTGATCTTTTGCTCGAAGGCCCGGTACACGGCCTCGTCCTCCGCCTTGAGGAGGGGTTTGATCTCCTCGATGGCGAAGCCCGCCAGCTGCAGGTTCTTGATCTTCACAAACGCGAGGGCCTGCTCCTCGTCGTAGTACCGATAGCCGGAGAACTTGTCCACCCGGCAGGGCTTCAAGAGGTCCACCTTGTCGTAGTACCGGAGGGTTTGGGGGTTGCAGCCGCAGAGCTTGGCAAAGGCCTGAATGGTCATATCGCTTGCCTCCTTTCTGAGGACAGTTAACCATTAGAGTGCAGTGTAAGGTCAATACCTTTTTTGAGATTTTTTCTTTTTGCGCCTTTTTCTCTTTATACAAAGGAGAAAAAGGCGCGCGAAAAAGAGAAACTCATTCGGGATAATGGGAGATATCCCTATAGTTCATGCTATTCTTAAGTTCTTTTTGGTTCTTTTTCTTTTCGAAGAAAAAGAACTACGCTTTCAATAAATACCTTTTCAAATGTTTACCCACCAATGTTCCCAAACAGGCGCCGAGCAGCGCCTGGAATGTGTTGGGCAGCACGTTCACCGCGGCCACGGGGGCGGTGAGGAGCACCGTTTCATAGAGAAAGTAGCCCAGAGGAACGATGAGGCAGCACAGGAGCCCCAGGGGCACCGCCGCCTTCTTCGCCCGGCGCAGGGCGAGCCCGGCCAAAAGGGCGGTCAGGCCCTTGACGAGCAGGGTCACGGGGGCGTACATGGCCCAGCCCAGGATGAGGTCTGCGAGCGCCGCGCCCACCCCCGCGGCCAGGGCCCCCAGGCCCCCGGGCAGCAGACAGGCGCAGAGGAACACCCCCGCGTCGCCCAGGTTCACGTACCCGTAGCCGCTGGGCAGGGGCAGAGAGATCAGGGTGAGCAGCAGCGTCGCCCCGCAGAGCTGGCCGGACAGGGCCAGGCGTTTGGTTTTTTGGTCTAATTCACGTTCCATGTTTTTATTGTTCTTTTTCTCTTCGGTGAAGAGAAAAAAACCAAAAAGAGAAGCTCAAGAGGGGATTGATTATACGCTGTGGCACACAGCGGTGTAGTACTCTTCCGGGAACCCTGTAAGCGCAGCTTGCGCCTGTTCCTCGGTTTCAAAGAGGCCGAAGACGGCGGAGCCGCTGCCGGTCATACAGGCTGTCAGGGCGCCTTTTTCCATCAGGGCGGCCTTGATTTGTCCGATCTCGGGCACCAGCGCCACGGCCGGGGCCTCGAGAGCATTTTCCATATAGGCTGCCGCGCCGGGAAGGTCGCTTTGGCCCAGCTTCGCCAAACATCGGACGGTCTCCACCCGCTTGCGGGGCAGGGAAAGGCTTTGGAACAGGGCCTTGGTGGACACGCCTTGGGGGGGCTTTACCACGGCGAAGTGGAGGGTGGGCCCCACGACAGGGGTCAGGATCTCCCCCACGCCCTCGCACCGGCACAATCCCCCCTGCAGACAGAAGGGCACGTCCGCCCCCACCTGGAGGGCGATGTCCCGGATCTCCCGGTCGGTGAGCATGCGATGGAGCCGCTGCAATCCGCGGAGCACCGCCGCCGCGTCCGCGGAGCCGCCGCCCATGCCCGCTTCGCTGGGCAGCCGCTTCTCGCAGGTGATCAATGCCCCCTTGCCGCAGCGCTGCTGGTACAGCTTGGCCGCCTTGTAGAGGGTGTTCTCGTAGGGCAGCTCCGCGCCGGTGACGTGGACCTCCACGGTCTTCGACGGGGCCACGGTGACCCGGTCGAAGAGGCTCACGGTCTGCATGAGGGTATCCAGGGCGTGGTAGCCGTCCATGCGCTTAAAGAGGACGCCCAAGGTCAGGTTCAGCTTGGCGTATGCCTTTTCTTCCACTCGTTCCATGGGCAGAGTATAGCACAAGTTTCCCGTTTGGGGTAGCGTCTCGCAAAAAAATGTGATA
The DNA here is from genome assembly GCA_045224495.1 of Christensenellales bacterium. Taxonomy (GTDB): domain Bacteria; phylum Bacillota; class Clostridia; order Christensenellales; family CAG-138; genus RUG472. The sequence continues at coordinate 8,142 of JBGVAK010000049.1, read as the reverse complement.
TACTAACAAACTAAATTGGAGGTTTATATGCGTTTCGTGCCCCTGTGCAGCGGTTCCTCCGGGAACGCCACCTATATCGAAGCCGGCAACGCCCGGCTGCTCATCGACGCCGGGCTCTCCTGCCGCCGGATCACCGAGCTCATGGCTCAGGTGGGGGCCGACCCTCGGACCCTGACCGCCATCTTGGTGACCCATGAGCATATCGACCATATCCGGGGCATCAGCGTCCTGTCCCGGAAGTACCGCATCCCCGTGTACGCCAACGCGGACACCTGGGGGGCCATGGAAACGGCTCTGATCGGCGTGTACCCCTCGGAGCGGTGCGTGTTCGAGAGCGACAAGGATATGTACCTGGGGAAGCTGCGCATCTATCCCTTCACCACCCCTCACGACGCGGCTCATTCCGTGGGCTTCACCCTCTGCGACGGGGAGAACAAGTGCGGCGTATGCACGGACCTGGGGCACGTGGACAAGCGCATCTTGGAGGTCCTGTCCGGCTGCTCCGTGCTCCTTTTGGAGGCGAACCACGACGTGGACATGCTCATGGCGGGGCCCTACCCCTACTCGTTGAAGCAGCGCATCCTCTCCGGCCGGGGGCACCTGTGCAACGAGGACTGCGGCAAGGCGGCGGCGGCCCTCTACGAAAGGGGCGTGAAGCACCTCATTTTGGGCCATCTGTCGGCGGAGAACAACTTCCCGCCCCTGGCTGTGGCTACGGTCCGGGGAGTCCTCCGAGACAGCGGCGTCCCCGACGAGGGCATGAGCATCGCCCTCGCCCAGCGTAGCGAGCCTACGGGCATCTTCGAGGTCGCATGAATATCTCCATCCTGGCCGTGGGCAAACTAAAGGATCAGTTCTTCGAGGAGGGCTGCGCCGAGTACGCCAAGCGCCTGGCCCGCTATTGCACGTTGACCGTCAAGGAGGTCCCCGACGAGAAGGCCCCCGAAAACCTGTCCCCCGCCCAGGAGATGCAGGTGAAGGAGAAGGAGGGGAAAAAGCTCCTGGGCCTGCTGGACCCCAGGGACCACGTGATCGCCCTGACCGTCACGGGCAAAGCTTACACCTCCGAGGGGCTGGCCCAGCGGATCGGGCAGCTGCGGGACCAGGGGAAGAACGTGAGCTTTTTGATCGGCGGCTCCTTAGGCCTTTCCCCGGAGGCCGTAGCTCGGGCGGACGAGGAGCTGAGCCTCTCGAAGCTGACGCTGCCCCACCGATTGGCCCGGCTGGTGCTCTTGGAGCAGCTCTATCGGAGCTTTAAGATACTGAATCACGAGACCTACCACAAGTAAAGGAGACAAATAGATGAAAAGAACCATCGCCCTGCTGCTGTCCCTCTGCATGGTGCTGAGCCTGGCCGCCTGCATCCAGGTGCCCAGCTGGCAGACGGTCCAGAGCACCGGGACCCCCGTGGTCACCGCGGAGCCCACGGCAACGCCCTCCGTCACCTGCGGGGTCACGCTTTCGCCCTCGCCTGAAACCACGCCGGAGCCCACGGCCGAGCCCACGCCCGAGCCCACGGCGGAGCCTGCGCCCGTGTCCGCGGAGGATACCTGGGCGGCCATCGACATGGACTTCTTCCGGGAATACCTCATAAGCGATATCACCTCCCTGCACCAGCTGGTGAAGGACCCGGCGAAGTACGGCATCGACTACGACAGCGTGGAGCGGACGCTGGGCACCTATCAGCTGGACGGGGAACGGGAGTGGTATGCCTTCGTGGAAAAGACCCTGGGCCGGATGGACAAGCTGGATCGGGGCGCCCTTTCCGAGCAGGACCAGCTGGCCTACGACACCATGCGCCAGTTCCTGGAGCTGGAGCTGGAGGGCGAGCAGTACTACGGCTACTTCGAGCCGCTGGCGCCCTACACCGGCATCCAGGCGGACCTGCCGCTGGTGTTCTGGTTCTATGAGCTCAACAACAGGCAGGACGTGGAGGACTATCTCACCCTTCTGGCGGACGTGCCCCGGTTCTTCCAGGACCTCCTCGAGTACGAGCGGTACCGGGCCGAGAAGCTGAACATCTTTATGATCGAGGCGAACCTCGACAAGGTCATCGAGGATCTGGACGATGTGATCCAAGCCAAGGACACCATCTTCCTGATCCCCCTGTTCTCCGAGAGCCTCGCCAAGGTGGACGGCCTCACCGGGGAGGAGATCAAAGCCTATGAGGACAGGAACCTTGCTTTGCTCACCAACGAGTTCAACCAGGCCTTCGTGGACCTGAAGGCAGGCCTGGAGGCCCTGCGACCCTACTGCCGGGAGGATGTGGGCATCAAGGCCACCGGGAACGAGACCTACCTCAAGTGGTACGAATACCAGCTTCGGATCAGTTGCAACGAGATCGCCACCCCTACCTTCATGGCGAACCTGCTGCAGAACTACGGCCGAGACTTTTTGAACAAGGCCCTGAAGGCCTATCAGACCGCCCGTGACCAGGACCACATCAGCATGGGCTCCGTGGAGGAGAACGTGGAATATCTGCACAGCGTCCTGGACCCCCTGCTACCCCCTCTGCCCCAGGTGGAGGTCCGGTACGAGGAGGTGGCGGAGGAGCTCAAGGACGTGGCCTCCCCGGCTTTCTACCTGATCCCCTCCTTCGACGACTGGCAGCACAACATGATCGGCCTCAACGATCCCCAGTCCGCTTCCAACCTACTGAGCACCCTGGCCCACGAGGGCTTCAACGGCCACCTCTATCAGTACGTGTACCATCGCTCGCTCCCGGGTCTGAGCCTGAGCCAGCAGCTTTTGGAGTCCACCGCCTACGCCGAGGCCTGGAGCCAGTTCTCCGAGCATCTGCTGGCGGATCACATCGACAAAAAGTACACCGTGGCCGACATGCAGGCGGACCATTACGGATCCCAGTGCATCGTGGAGATGGTGGGCTACTGGGCCATTCGGGTGAACTGGTTTGGGGACGACTTCGATCAGGTCTACACCCAGCTGGGCCGCCTCACGGGCATGGGCGAGGAGGAGTTCCGCACCGATATCTATGAGCCCTTCATCATCGGCCACCCCTTCTACTACATGCCCTATGCCTACGGCTATGCCCGGCTCATCAGCTTCGTGGAAGAGGCGCAGAAGACTTTGGGCGCCAAGTTCGATGAGAAGGCCTTTTACGCCCAGTATCTGAACTACGGTCCCAGCTACTTCGACCTGCTGGCGGAGCGGCTGCTCGCCTGGGAGCAGGCTCAGTGACCACACACATACGCCACAAGCACAGGGCCCGGCATATGCCGGGCCCTGTTCATATACGTATCCGTCAGAGCTTTATTTCGCTGAGGGACAGGGACCTGAGCCCTCGCTCCGTCAGCTTTTTCTCCGAGGCGGCGGTGTCCGTGACCCGGAAGATCATGTAGGCCCGGCCCGGTTCACCGCCCAGGAAGGCGTACATGTATTCGATGTTCACCTGGGCGGCGTTGAACTCTCCCAAAAGGTTGTGGAGGCCGCCGGGCTCGTCGGGGACCGCGAAGGCCAGCACGTCGGAGAACTGGGCGATGAACTGCTCCTCCTGCAGGACTCGGGCGGCCTTGTCCGCGTCGTCCACGATGATGCGGGCGATGCCGAAGTCCGTGGTCTCCGCAATGGACAGGGCCCGCATGTCGATCCGCCGCTCCGCCAGGAGCTTGGTGAGCTCGAAGAGCTTCCCGGGGCGGTTCTCCAAGAATACGGATAGTTGCTTGATGCTCATCTTGCGTCTCCTTTCTCGCGTCAGATCTTGCGCTTGTCGATGACCCGCACGGCTTTGCCTTCGCTGCGGGCGATGGTCTTGGGGGCCACCAGGGTGACCTTGGGCCGGATGCCCAGCATGGAGTTGAGGCCTAACGACAGGGTCTTCTGGAGCTGCTGGATCTCGCCGATGGAATCGGTGAACATCTCCGGCGTCATCTCCACCAATATCTCGAAGGTGTCCGTGTTGTTGACCCGGTCCACCAAAATCTGGTAGTTGGCGGCGTAGCCGTGATTGAGGAGCACCGTCTCGATCTGGCTGGGGAACACGTTGACGCCTCGGATGATGAGCATGTCGTCGCTCCGTCCCCTCGGCTTGGTCATGCGCACATGGGTCCGGCCGCAGGGGCACTTCTCCCGGTTTAGGGAACAGATGTCCTTGGTCCGGTAGCGGATCATGGGGAAGGCTTCCTTATCCACGGCGGTGATGACCAGCTCGCCCATGGTCTCGTCGGGGAGCACCTCGCCGGTGTCCGGGTCGATGATCTCGGGGATGAAGTGATCCTCGTTGATGTGCATACCGTGCTGATCCGAGCACTCGAAGCTGACGCCGGGGCCACTGAGCTCCGTAAGGCCGTAGATATCGTAGGCTTTGATGCCCAGGGTCTTTTGGATGTCCTGCCGCATCTCCTCGGACCAGGCCTCCGCGCCGAAAATGCCCGCCTTCAGGGAGATGTCGTCGGGGCCGAGACCCAGCTCCTTCATGCGCTCGCCCAGGTATGCGGCGTAGCTGGGGGTGCAGCAGAGGATGGTGGCGTTCAGGTCCCGGATGAACATGATCTGCCTATCCGTGTTGCCCGAGGACATGGGGACGGTGAGACAGCCCACCTTGTGGCTCCCGCCGTCCAGGCCAGCCCCGCCCGTGAAGAGACCGTAGCCGTAGGACACCTGGACCACGTCCTCGTTCGTGGCGCCGGCGGCCACCAGGGCCCGGGCGCAGCAGTCCTCCCAGAGGTCGATGTCGTGTTGGGTGTAGAAGGCCACCACCCGCTTGCCCGTGGTGCCGGAGGTGGAGTGGATGCGGACGCAGTCCTTCATGGGCTTGCCCATGAGGCCGTAAGGGTAGGCGTCCCTGAGATCCGCCTTGGAGAGGAAGGGGAGCTTGCTGAGGTCCCTGACGCTTTGGATATCGTCCGGCGTCACGCCCTTCTCCTCCATCTTCTTCCTGTAATACGGAACGTTCTCATACACCCGGCGGACCTGGGCGACGAGGCGCTCGCTTTGCCATCGTTCGATCTCTTCCCGGGACGCACATTCGATCTCGGGCTGGTAGTATCTTTCCATTCGTCTCTCCTCTTACATCTTGGGCAATTTCGCCACGTACTGGGCCAGCTCCTCGTCGGTGGGTACGTAGTCGTCCATCTGGCCGTTATGGAACTTCTCGTAGGCCACCAGGTCGAAGTAGCCCGTGCCTGTGAGGCCGAAGAGGATGGTCTTCTCCTCCCCCGTCTCCCGGCAGCGGATAGCTTCGTCCATAGCCACCTTGATGGCGTGGCTGCTCTCCGGCGCGGGAAGGATGCCCTCCACCCGGGCGAAGGCTTCGGCGGCCTCGAAGACGGCGGTCTGCGGCACGCTGACGGCCTCCATGAGGCCCTGGTCGTATAGCTCGGAGAGGATCGGGCTCATGCCGTGGTACCTTAGGCCGCCCGCATGGTTGGGGGCGGGGATGAAGTCGCTGCCCAGGGTGTACATTTTGGCCAGGGGGCACACCGCGCCCGTGTCGCAGAAGTCGTAGGCGTAGACGCCTCGGGTCAGGCTGGGACAGGAGGCGGGCTCCACGGCCACGAAGCGGTAATCCGCCTCGCCCCGCAGCTTTTCGCCCATGAACGGCGCGATGAGGCCGCCCAGGTTGGAGCCGCCGCCCGCGCAGCCTATGATGATGTCCGGCTTGATGCCGTACTTGTCCATGGCGATCTTGGTCTCCACGCCGATGACGCTCTGGTGGAGCAGCACCTGGTTCAATACGCTCCCCAGCACGTACCGGTAGCCGGGGTTCGACACGGCGGTCTCCACGGCCTCGGAGATGGCGCACCCAAGGCTTCCCGTGGTGCCCGGGTGCTCCTGAAGGATCTTCCGGCCCACAGCGGTGGTCTCGGAGGGAGAGGGGGTCACGGAGGCGCCGTAGACCTTCATGACCTCCCGGCGGAAGGGCTTCTGCTCGTAGCTCACCTTCACCATGTACACCTTGCAGTCCAGGCCGAAGTAGCTGCAGGCCATGGACAGGGCCGTGCCCCACTGGCCGGCGCCGGTCTCGGTGGTGACGCCCTTGAGGCCCTGCTGCTTGGCGTAGTAGGCCTGGGCCACGGCGGAGTTCAGCTTGTGGCTGCCGGAGGTGTTGTTGCCCTCGAACTTATAATAGATCTTGGCCGGGGTCTTGAGCTTCTCCTCCAGACAGTAGGCCCGCACCAGAGGCGAGGGCCGATACATGCGGTAGAAGCTCAAGATGTCCTCAGGGATGGGATACAGCCGGGTGTCGTTGTCCAGCTCCTGCTTGACAAGCTCGTCGCAGAAGACGCCTTGTAGCTCCGCCGCCGTCATGGGCTGGTGGGTGGCCGGGTTCAGCAGCGGCGCAGGCTTTTTCTGCATATCCGCCCGGACGTTGTACCAATACTTTGGCATCTCCGATTCTTCCAGATAGATCTTGTAGGGGATTTCCATGGTGTTTTCTCCTTTCGGGGGTCTTTTGTTCCTTTTTCTTTTCGGTGAAAAGAAAAAGGAACCGAAAAAGAAAAGCGCAAGGGGGATAATGGGTCAAGGTACGAAATTCTGTCTCTTCTTAAGTTCTTTTCGGTTCTTTTTCTTTCAAGAAAAGGAACACCGGCTTCCAATAACAACCGTTAAAAAAGACCTCGCCCTATTGGACGAGGCCTGCGCTTGTGTTTTAAAGCGGCTCACGATCCAACTTCGGGCAACACAAAGGGGCGGCTAAACCACCAGCCGCTAAACCAGAAGGACCGTGCGCTTCTGACGTTACCCATGACCGTGCTCCCTTCCTTAGAAATTATATATGATTTTACACGGCTCGGGCACGGTTGTCAAGAGTTTTATTATATAAGAAAGAGACGAACATAAAAGGTTTGCGTTCCGCCGAATCTCTGGTATAATACCCATACTATGTGCAGACGAGAGGGAGAGAAATGCTGGAACTGAAGAACGTATCCTTCCAGGTCAACGAGGACCGGGGGGACAAGGAGATCATCCGCGGGGTGAGTCTGGTCGTGCCGGAGAATAAGCTGGTGGTCATCACGGGCCCCAACGGCGGCGGCAAGAGCACCCTGGCGCGGCTCATCGCCGGGATCGAGAAGCCCACCGAGGGCCGCATCCTGTTCAAGGGCGAGGACATCACCGACCGGAGCGTCACCGACCGGGCGCGGCTGGGCATCGCCTACGCCTTCCAGCAGCCGGTCCGCTTCAAGGGCATCAAGGTCATGGACCTGATCCGCATCGCCGCCGGAAAGCGGCTTTCCGCCGCGGGGGCCTGCGAGTACCTGTCCGCCGTGGGCCTTTGCGCCCGGGACTACATCGACCGGGAGGTCAACGCGTCCCTCTCCGGCGGAGAGCTCAAGCGCATCGAGATCGCTACGGTCCTGGCAAGAGGCGCGGCCCTGTCCGTCTTCGACGAGCCCGAGGCGGGGATCGACCTATGGAGCTTCCAGAACCTTATCGAGGTCTTCGAGCGCATGCGCAAGACCGTGCAGAACAGCTCCATCCTCATCATCTCCCACCAGGAGCGCATTTTGAACATCGCCGACGAGATCATCGTGATCAAGGATGGCCGGGTGGAGAAGCAGGGCACCCGGGACGAGATTTTGCCCCAACTCATGGGCACCTCCTCCGCCGTCAGCGAGTGCCATATGATCAGCGGGAAAGGAGGCGCGGACGCATGAAGCTGGACGAGATCCAAAAGCGGCTGCTCCGTGAGATCGCGGACCTGCACGCCGTGCCCGAGGGGGCCTACAACATCCGCTCCAACAGCCAGATGGCGGGCCGCAAATCCACGGCCAATATCGAGATCACCTCCAAGACCGACGTCAGCGGCATGGACATCCGCATCGCGCCCTTTACCAAGAACGAGAGCGTCCATATCCCCGTGGTCTTGACCCAGACCGGTCTCAAAGAGGTGGTCTACAACGACTTCTTCGTGGGCGAGGGGGCGGACGTGCTGATCGTGGCGGGCTGCGGCATCGACAACTGCGGCAACCAGGACGCGGAGCACGACGGCATCCACCGGTTCTACGTGGGCAAAAACGCCCATGTGAAGTACGTGGAGAAGCACTACGGCTCCGGGGACGGCGCGGGCAAGCGCATTTTGAACCCGGGCACCGAGGTCTATCAGGAGGAGGGCAGCACCGTCGAAATGGAGATGGTGCAGATCAAGGGCGTGGACGACACCGTCCGCACCACCACCGCGGA
>JBGVAK010000048.1:0-6239 GCA_045224495.1 Christensenellales bacterium | reverse complement strand
CCAGAAACGACTGGGCTTCGGCTATGGACATCCTTTCCTGGGGAATAGGTCTCCTGACCGGACTGAAGGAAGAGAACAAACCGGATTTCTTGGAAAAAACGCTTGCGGAAATGCTTGTTTTATTTGCTTATGTCCAAGCGAAGATTGGTATGCAGGAAGAATCATCAGATTCGCTAAAGAAAGCTCTGACGATGGCACTTCGTTTCGATGCCATGCCTGATTACAGCCTGAAAGCAATGCGTTTTGCTGAACACATGGATCAATCGACAGTTTTCGATATACTCGGTGCGACCGCTTCGGAAAGTATAAGCAACTTGATCGGCCTTCTGAAGGATCAGAGATTCGCCGATCAATGGGAGGAGGCAACAAGGAATGAAAAGTGATAATCAAAAGAAAGGCAATGTTTTTCGAAACCGAAACTTCCGTTTGGTCTTCCTGGGTGCGCTGGTATCCGAGCTTGGCGCGATCCTGTACAGCTTCGCGGTGAGCTTCTACATCCTTGAGATCAGCGGCAACAACGCCTTCCTGCAGGGATTGTATCTGGGACTTTGTGGCGTTTCGATGCTGGTCTTCACACCGGTCGGAGGGGTGCTCGGCGACCGGAAAAGCAAGGCGAAGATCATGTATGTCTGCGATTATTTGAAGGGCGGCGTGATCATCCTCGCCACCGTGCTCATGCTGGTGTTTCCCGAACCCCGTGCGCACATCGTTATTCTCTTTGTTCTTGGGATTTTCGGCAACGCAGTCAGCGGCGTCTTCAATCCTGCGGCAGGCGCGCTCTTCCCGCACATTGTCGAGGAGAGCCAGCTGCAGCAGGCCAACTCCTATTTCACTATGAAAAGCTCCTTGGAGAGCATCCTCGGGGTCATCCTGGCCGGCATCCTCTACGCCGCTCTGCCGATTCACGTCCTGTTCTTCTTTGTCGGCATCTGCTTTGTGGCCTCCGGCATTTCGGAAATGCTGATCCGCTATGATTTCGTACCTTCCGAAGAGCCGCTGACGCTCCGGCTCGCGCTGCACGACATGGGCGACGGAGTCACTTATCTAAAGACCCAAAAGGCGATCCTCGCTCTGTTGGCCTCCGTCCTGTTCATCAATTTCTTCTTTGCGCCGGTGACCGGGAATTTCCTTCCGTACTTTATAAAAACGGATCTGGCGAGCGCTCCGTACTATCTCTTTGACAATGTCCTGAAGCCCGAACTGTGGTCCTCCGTATTCAGCGTATGCATCGGCCTCAGCTCGCTGCTTGGCGCCGCGATCCTGAGCGGCCGTCCGCAGGCGGACAAATGCGGTCGGAAGGTTTCCCGTCTGCTCTGTTATGTGGCCGCCCTCATCATCGGGCTAACGTTTTGCTATGCGGTCTTCGTCGACCGCGGGGCGCGAATCAACGCATTTCTGATCGCGTTCAGCCTGGGCTGCGCAATGATCGGGTTTTTGATCTCCTGTATCAACATCCCTGTCACAACTGCGATCATGCGGATCGTGGACAAAGACAAGCTGAGCAAGGTTAACAGCCTCACCAGCATCGGTTCACAGGGTATGATCCCCCTCGCATCGGTACTGGCCGGCGTGATCCTGAATGCTTTCGGCAGCACCGTCCTGCTGGCTTTCTGCTCCTTGGGCTTCACGGTCACTGCCATATCTCTGTTGTTCAGCCGACAATTCAAAGAGTTGTGATAACCTTGATTACCAGGAATAGGCCCGGGTTACCATATGAAACTCTCATTAATCTTCTCATCCTGAACTGTGCAGCGGTGAAGGATCTCTGAACGCACCTGGTCCTCCGACGTCGTTTCGCCGATAAATAACTGCCGCAGGCAATTTATCTCGGCGTCAGCCGCAGTTCACTCGCGCAGCACGTTACCACCGTTTTTTTCACAGGTAGCGCTTGACAGCGCGGAAGCGAAACCGTATAATAATCTCAAGTAATCCTGCACGCTCGGTGCGTTCATAGATAGATATATATAGATGCTGAAAGTATAAGCGATTTCATACGTTTTTTGATATAGACAGCAAATCTATACGAACCCATGGTATGGACTATTATGACCGGGCGTTTGCCCGGTTATATTCTTATAGATTGGAGTGAAACGATGCACTGGTGGTTTTTGATCCCCGCTGCCCTGGCGGGTGCCCTCATCGGCGTGCTGATCGGCTACGTCTACCGCAAGAACGTGGCGGAAGCCAAGGTCGCCAAGGCCGAGGATGCGGTGCGCACCCTGCTGGACGATGCGCAGAAGAAAGCGGAAGAGATACGTAAAGAAAAGGAACTGGAGGCCAAGGAGGAGATCTACAAGCTCCGTACCGAGGCCGAGAAGGAGAATCGGGACCGTCGGAACGAGCTGCAGCGCACTGAGCGCCGCCTCTTCCAGCGGGAGGAGACCCTGGACAAGAAGATCGAGGCCGTGGAGGCCCGGGAACAGGCGATGAATCAACGCATCGCCAAGGTGGAGAAGCGGGAGGCTGACGCCGAGGCGCTGGTCCAGCAGCAGGAGCAGGAGTTGGAGCGCATCTCCGGCCTGACTGCGGATTCCGCCAAGGAGATGCTCCTGCAGCGGGTGGAGGAGGAGGCGAAGCACGACGCCGCCATCCTGCTCCGTGACATCGAGCAGAAGACCAAGGAGGAGGCCGACCGGAAGGCCCGCAACATCGTCACGCTGGCCATCCAGCGCTGCGCTGCCGACCATGTGGCCGAAGCCACCGTGTCCGTGGTGCCCCTGCCCAACGACGAGATGAAGGGCCGCATCATCGGCCGCGAGGGTCGGAACATCCGGGCCCTGGAGACCGCCACCGGCGTGGACCTCATCATCGACGACACCCCTGAGGCCGTGATCCTCTCCGCCTTCGACCCGGTCCGCCGGGAGATCGCTCGGATCGCCCTCGAAAAGCTGATCATGGACGGCCGCATCCATCCCGCCCGCATCGAGGAGATGGTGGAGAAGGCCAAGAAGGAGGTCAGCAACCAGATCCGTGAGGCCGGCGAAGCCGCCGTGCTGGAGGTGGGCGTCCATGGGCTGCACCATGAGCTCATCCGGTATCTGGGTCGCATGAAGTACCGCACCAGCTACGGCCAGAACGTGCTGAACCACTCCATCGAGGTGGCGCACCTGGCCGGCATCATGGCCGCTGAGGTGGGTGCCAACGTAGCATTGGCCACCCGGGCGGGCCTGCTGCACGATATCGGCAAGTCCATCGACCATGAGGTGGAGGGCTCCCACGTGGAGATCGGTGCGGACCTGGCCAAGAAGTATCGCGAGAACAACCAGGTCATCCACTGCATCATGGCCCACCACAATGACGTGGAGCCTCAGACCCTGGAGGCCGTGCTGGTCCAGGCCGCGGACGCCATCTCCGCCGCCCGTCCCGGCGCCCGCCGCGAGACCCTGGAGACCTACATCAAGCGCCTTGAAAAGCTGGAGGAGATCGCCAACTCCTTCGACGGCGTGGACAATTCCTATGCCATCCAGGCCGGCCGCGAGGTGCGCATCATCGTGAAGCCCGACAAGGTCAGCGACGCCGACACGGTGCTGCTCGCCAAGGACATCGCCAAGCGCATCGAGAACGAGATGGAGTACCCGGGCCAGATCAAGGTCAACGTGATCCGCGAGACCCGGACCATGGAGCTGGCGAAGTAAGCGGTATCTATTGTAAGCACGCACCTTTTTTTGAAAGAAAAGGTGCAGCCAAAAGAACTTTGAGAAGGGAATGATCTTCACTCCGAAGACTATATTCCCTTCTCAAGTTTCTCTTTTTCCGCCGCTTTTTCTCTTTGTGTAAAGAGAAAAAGCGGCAAAAGAAAAACAGAAGGTATCTACTATGAAATTCCCTATCGCGGACGCCCATTGTGATTTCCTGTACGGGGCCATGGAGTATGGTTACGACATCAACTCCCTGCGCCGGGACCAGGTGATGCACCTGCCCTATATGCAGCAGGGGAACGTGAAGATGCAGTTCTTCGCCTGCTGGTACGACGCGAAGCTGAAGACCCCGCCCCTGCAGCAGGGCCTCACTATGGTGGACTGCTACAATCGGATGCTGAAGAACAACCCCGTCTTCGTGCCCTTCACCCGGGATTTCGACCCCAACGGCGACAAGATCGCCGCGGTCCTCACCATCGAGGGCGGCGAGATCTGCGAGGGGAGCCTGGCCATGCTCCGCATCTTCAAACAGCTGGGCGTGAAGACCATGACCATGACCTGGAACGACAACAACGAGCTCGCCGGCGCCGCCCAGGCCCGGCGCCAGAAGGGCCTCACCATCCTGGGCCGGGAGATGCTGCGGGAGATGAACGAGGTAGGCGTGGCTCTCGACGTGAGCCATCTATCTGATGACGGCGTCCGGGACGCTCTCGAATTTTCCACCCGCCCCATCTTCGCCAGCCACAGCAACGCCCGGGCCCTCATGAACGCGCCCCGGTGCCTGCCGGACGACCTGATCCGCGACATCGCCCTGCAGGGCGGCGTCATCGGCGTCAACTTCTACGGTCCCCATCTGGCACCCAAGAAGACGGTGGCCATCGAGGATATCGTGGAGCATATCCTCCACATCGTCAGCATCGGCGGCGTGGACTGCTGCTGCTTCGGCTCCGATTTCGACGGCATGAGCGTCTACCCCAAAGACCTCAAAAACAGCTCCGATTATCCAGCCCTCTGCGAAGCGCTTTTGAAAGCCGGGTTCAACGAGGAGCAGGTCTCCCGCATCGCCTACTGGAATCTGCACCGCTATCTTTCACAATTCGTTTGACAAGTTTTCGGCAATGTGCTATACTCTCTCCGTTGCCGATTTAGGGGCATGATGTAATGGTAACATAGCGGTCTCCAAAACCGTTCTTGTGAGTTCGAGTCTTACTGCCCCTGCCAAATGAAAAGCCACCCGACCGGGTGGCTTTTCATTTGGCATATAAAGGAAAGACTCGAACTGATCGCGGTAGTGAATGAAGCGCCAGTGGCGCTTCAGAGCCGCGATCTGAGCGAGCCGCAGCGAGTGGGTTCGAGTCCTTCTGCCCCTGCACTTGCGCTCAGATGTTTTTCCTGATATGATCATACAATCAAACCCAGGAGGCCCCCATGCAACCCATCTTTGAATCCGACAATATCTCCTTCGTCCGGGTGTCGGAAAAGCTCCTGCCGGACTATCTCGCCATGGTCAACGACATCGAAAACGTGGCTCGGTTCATCGGCGACAGGCGGGAGACAATACCCGCCGAGAAGGAGCTCTTTTGGGTCCGCAAGAAGCTGGCGGAGGAGGCGGTCCTCTTCTCCATGCTGGAAAAAACCACCGGCGCCTTCATCGGCAACATCGAGCTCATGGACGTGGCGGACGGGGCAGGGGAGCTGGGCATCGCCATCACCGCCAGCATGCAAAATAAGGGCTACGGCACCGAGGCCGTCCGGGCCATGGTCGACTACGGCATGGACACCTTGGGCCTCCGCCGCGTCTTTCTCAAGGTGTTTCCGGACAACGCCCGGGCCATCCACGTCTACGAGAAGTGCGGCTTTCGGGCGTACGACCGGACGGAAAAGGACGTGTTCATGGAGTTCGCCCCATGAAGGACATATCCGAACTGTCCCTCCAGGACCTGCAGCCCTCCCAATTCTATATATCCGAAGAAAAGCTGGCATCGGTGGAAGCCTGGTTCGATCCGGCGGACCAGTCCGATTTCGAGCCCATCCCGGTGAAGCTCCTGGACGGCGTCCCCGTCATGACCGACGGCCACACCCGGGCCGTGGCGGCCCTGCGGGCGGGGCTAAAGAGGGTGCCCCTGGTTTGGGATGAGGACGAGCTGGACTGGCGCTTGTACCGGGCCTGCGTCACGGCCTGCCGCCGCCGCGGGATCGGTTCTCCGGCGGACCTGCTGGACAGGGTCGTCCCGGCGTCGGAATACGCCGAGAAATGGGACGGATGGTGCGATAGGCTCCATGAGGACATGGACGCCGGCGTCGTTGAGGTGGTTCCCTACACAAAAGCGGATATCCCGGACGTGCTCTCCTTCGAGCACCGCTTGCGGGCGGAGGAAGCCGACTGGGGGTGGCAGATCGACGACGCATACCTCGCCCAGGTCCAGAATAGCTTCGAGGGCGATACCTTTCGAGACGCCCTTTCCTTCCTGGCCTATGGGGACGGACAGGTAGTGGGACGGATCGACGGAGCCTTGATCCGCAGCCACTTCGACGGGTCCACCAAGGCCTATCTCGATTGGATCTGCGTCATCAAGAGCTATCGCCACCGGGGCGTCGCCC
>JBGVAK010000047.1:0-5653 GCA_045224495.1 Christensenellales bacterium | reverse complement strand
CACTGCATGCTGATGGCCATCATGGTGGAGACCTACGCCATCTTCTCCCTGCTCATTTCCATGCTGCTGATCTTTGGCGTCGACCTTTGAGGTAGCGCCATGGAGAATCCGGGAAATCGCGCAGACAAGCTGATCGGGCGCATCCTGGGTGAGGCCGAGGCGGACGCCAAGGCGGCCCGGGACAAGGCGGCGGAAAGCTGCCGCGCTGTGATGGCTGACTGCGACAAAAAGATCGCGGAGCGGGCTGAGATCGGCGCCGCCAGTCGCGACACCGCCGTAAAGGGGGTGCTGGACGGGGCGCGGACCCGTGCCGAGCTGGACGGGCGCAAGGAGACGCTGAGCGTGCGCCGGCGGATACTGGACGAAGCCTTCGCCGCCGCCGCCCAGGAGCTCAACGCCCTGGCCGGCTCCCGTCGGGAAGCCATCCTGCTGCGGCTCCTCACCACGGAGGCTGCCGAGGGCGACGTGGTCCTGCCCGCGAAGCAGGACAGGCCCGTCATCGAAAAGCTGCTCTCTCAGGTCCCCGTCAAGCTGACCCTTGCCGACGAGGACGCTCCCTTCGAGGGGGGCTTCCTGCTGCGGGGCGGGAGCTATGAGAAGGACTGCTCCTTGAACGCCCTCATGGCGGAGTTGCGCCTCAAAGAGGAGACCAACGCGGCCCGCATACTGTTCACCTGATAAAGGGAGGCGACCCTATGGCACAAAAAAGCTACGCATACGCCTGTGCCCGCGTCAGCGCGCTCTCTAAGCGTCTGCTGGACGACACGGCCCTCAAGCGCATGGCGGAGGGGTCCATGGGCGACGCGCTGCGCATCTTGATCGACGACCGCTACGGCAACCTGCCCGACGCCGGCGAAGGCGACGGGGAGAGGATGATCGAACGGGAGCTGATTGCCATGCGGGAGGAGGTCAGGAGCATCTCCCCCGAGCCGGCGATCACGGACCTGTTCCTGCTCCAAAGCGACGTCATGAATCTGAAGACCCTCATCAAGGCCCGACTCCTGGAACAGAAGGACATCGCCTGGCAGGCAGGCGGACTCTACGACCGGGAGACCCTGGAGAAGGCCGTCAGCGAGCAGGACTACGGCTTCCTGCCCGAGGACATGGTGAAGGAGCTGAACGCCCTGGAGAAGCGGCTGTCCGTCAGCGTGGAGCCTCAGTATATCAGCATCGCCCTGGACCGTGCCTACCTCCGGCACGCCCTGAAGGCCACGGCGAAGAACAGGGACTTTTCCCACTACTTCAAGGCCAAAGCCGACTTCGACAACGTTCTCACCTTCCTGCGGGTCCGCGCCATGGGCGGCGGCCGGGGCATGCTCAAGGACGTGCTGCTGGTGGAGGGCGGCATCCCCTTCAAGGCCTTCTTCGAGGGGTACGATCTTTCCGTGGAGGGCTTCGGCCGGATCGTGGAAAGCTCCGTCTGCCGCCGCCAGATCGCCAACGCCCTCGACAAGATGTACGGCACCGGCAATATCGGCGAGGTGGAGAAGGCCCGGGACAACTATCTCATGTCCCTGATCGCCGCCCACAGGCATGATGTGGCGAGCCTGTACCCCGTGGTGGGCTATATCGTCGCCAAGGAGCGGGAGGCCCAGAACGTACGGCTGATCCTCACGGTGAAGCGCAACGGACTCAGCGAGAGCGTGATCGCGGAAAGGCTGGTGAAGCTCTATGGCTAAGGCAAAGATGGCCGTCATCGGCGACAAGGATTCCGTCATGCTCTTCAAAGCCGTGGGCATCGACGTGTTCTATGAGACCGACGGTGAAAAGGCCAACCGGCAGATCAAGCAGCTGGCCAGGGACGGATACGGCGTCATCTATCTGACCGAGACGTTGTACCCCCTGTGCGCGGACGCTATCGAGACCTTTAAAACCGAACCCTATCCCGCCATCATCCCCATCCCGGACGTCCACGGCTCCAAGGGCACGGGCATCCGGAACCTGAAGGAATACGTGGAAACGGCTGTGGGCGTGGATATCCTATTCAATACGTAAAGAGAGGCAAAGACATGCAAGGTACGATCGTAAAAGTTTCAGGGCCCCTCATCGTGGCAAGCGGCATGGCGGACGTGCAGATGTTCGACGTGGTCCGCGTGTCGAAACAGCAGCTGATCGGCGAGATCATCGAGCTTCGTGGGGATCGGGCCTCCATCCAGGTCTACGAGGAGACCGGCGGCATCGGCCCCGGGGAGCCCGTCTATACCACCGGCGCGCCGCTGTCCGTGGAGCTGGGACCGGGCCTCATCGAGTCCATCTACGACGGCATCCAGCGCCCCCTCACCAAGATCCGGGAGCAGGCGGGGGATAGGATCCCGCGCGGCGTCATGGTGGACGCCCTCGACCACGAGAAGCTGTGGGCCTTCACCCCGGTGGCCAAGGTGGGCGACGAGCTCACCGGCGGCGACGTGCTGGGCACCGTCCAGGAGACGGAGATCGTCACCCACAAGATCATGGTGCCCCCCGGCGTGTCCGGCAAGCTCACCTGGATCTTCGAGGGCGAGGCCAACATCGTCACCCCCATCGCCAAGCTGGAGAAGGACGGCAAGGAAGTGGAGCTCCCCATGCTCCAGCGCTGGCCCGTGCGCCGGGGCCGTCCCTATAAGGAGAAGCTGCCCCCCACGGAGCCCATGGTCACCGGTCAGCGGGTCATCGACACCCTGTTCCCCGTGGCCAAGGGCGGCGTGGCCGCCGTGCCCGGCCCCTTCGGCAGCGGCAAGACCGTGGTCCAGCATCAGCTGGCTAAGTGGTCCGACGCGGACATCATCGTCTACGTAGGCTGCGGCGAGCGCGGCAACGAGATGACCGACGTGTTGATGGAGTTCCCGGAGCTGAAGGACCCCAAGACGGGCCTTTCCCTCATGAAGCGGACCATCCTCATCGCCAACACCTCGGACATGCCCGTGGCCGCCCGTGAGGCGTCCATCTACACCGGCATCACCATCGCCGAGTACTTCCGCGACATGGGCTATAAAGTGGCCATCATGGCCGACTCCACCTCCCGCTGGGCCGAGGCCCTGCGCGAGATGTCCGGTCGTCTCGAGGAGATGCCCGGCGAGGAGGGCTACCCCGCCTATTTGAGCTCCCGTCTCGCGGAGTTCTACGAGCGGGCTGGCGTGGTCAAGGTTCTGGGCTCCGGCGATACCACCGGCGCCATTTCCGCCATCGGCGCCGTGTCCCCCCCGGGCGGCGATATTTCCGAGCCCGTCTCCCAGGCCACGCTCCGGATCGTGAAGGTCTACTGGGGCCTTTCCTCCAAGCTGGCCTACGCCCGTCACTTCCCGGCCATCGACTGGCTGCAGAGCTACTCTTTGTACCTCGATCGCCTGGAGGGCTGGTTCAACGAGAACGTGGCCCCCGACTGGGCGGCCATGGTGCAGAAGACCATGAACATCCTCCAGGAGGAGAGCGAGCTCGACGAGATCGTCCGCCTGGTGGGTATCGACGCCCTCAGCCACAAGGACCGGCTCACCATGGAGGCGGCCCGGTCCATCCGCGAGGACTATCTGCACCAGAACGCTTTCCACGAGGTGGACACCTACACCTCCCCCCAGAAGCAGGCCCTGATGCTCAAGACCATCCTGGGCTACTACGAGAAGGCCAACGAGGCGCTCAGCGCCGACGCGCCCTTCCAAAAGCTCATCGACCTGCCCGTCCGCGAGAAGATCGGGCGTTTGAAGTACGTGACCGAAGCGGAAGCCCCCGCTGCCTATGAGCAGATCATGCAGGAGCTGGGCGACGAGATCGGTGCCCTGGTAGAAGGAGGTCTGAACTGATGCAGAAGGAATATCGTACCATATCCGAGGTCGTCGGCGCCCTGATGCTGGTGAACCAGGTGGAAGGCGTCAAGTACGACGAGCTGGTGGAGATCGTCCAGGAGGACGGCTCCGTCCGCCGGGGCAAGGTCCTGGAGGTCAACGGCGACCGCGCCTTGGTACAGCTCTTTGAGGGCTCCCAGGGCTTGCGCGTCAGCACGGCTAAGGCCCGCTTCATGGGCCGGTCCATCGAGCTCGACGTGGCCCCCGACATGCTGGGCCGGGTCTTCGACGGCATGGGCAAGCCCAAGGACGGCGGCCCCGCCCTGATCCCCGAGAAGCACCTCAACATCAACGGCAACCCCATGAATCCCGCCGCCCGGGACTACCCCTCCGAGTTCATCCAAACGGGCGTCTCCGCCATCGACGGATTGAACACCCTGGTCCGTGGTCAGAAGCTCCCGGTGTTCTCCGGAAGCGGCCTCCCTCACGCCCAGCTGGCGGCCCAGATCGCCCGCCAGGCCAAGGTCTTGGGCTCCGACGAGAAGTTCGCCGTAGTCTTCGCCGCCGTAGGCATCACTTTCGAGGAAGCGGACTTCTTCATCAGCGACTTTAGGAAGACCGGCGCCATCGAGCGGACCGTCACCTTCATCAACCTGGCCAACGACCCGGCCATCGAGCGTATCGCCACGCCCCGTATGGCCATCACCGCGGCGGAGTACCTGGCCTACGATCTCGGCATGCACGTGCTGGTCATCATCACCGACATCACCAATTACGCCGAGGCCCTGCGCGAGATCTCTGCGGCCCGCAAGGAGGTGCCGGGACGGCGCGGCTATCCGGGCTACATGTACACCGACCTCGCCACCATGTACGAGCGGGCCGGCCGTATCCGGGACAACAAGGGCTCTATCACCATGATCCCCATCCTGTCCATGCCCGAGGACGACGTGACCCACCCCATCCCCGACTTGACCGGGTACATCACCGAGGGACAGATCATCCTCAGCCGCGACCTGTACCGTAAGGGTCTGACCCCGCCCATCAACGTGCTGCCCTCCCTGTCCCGTCTGAAGGACAAGGGCATCGGTAAGGGCAAGACCCGGGAGGACCACGCGGACACCATGAACCAGCTGTTCTCCGCCTATTCCCGCGGCAAGGACGCCAAGGAGCTGGCGGTGATCCTGGGCGACGCGGCCTTGTCCGACACGGACAAGCTCTACGCCAAGTTCGCCGACGCCTTCGAGGCGGAGTACATCTCCCAGGGCTACTACACCAACAGGACCATCGAGGAGACCTTGGATCTGGGGTGGAAGCTCCTGGGCATCCTGCCTCGGACGGAACTCAAGCGTATTCGGGACGCCTACCTCGACAAGTACTACAATCCCGCGGAGTAAGGGAGGACGCCTATGGCGGCTATTCAGTATAAACCCACCCGCATGGAGCTGTCCAACCTGAAGAAACGGCTCAAGACAGCGGTGCGGGGCCACAAGATGATGAAGGACAAGCGGGACGAATTGGTCCGCCGCTTCATCGTGCTGGCTCGGAAGAATAAGGAGCTGCGGGAGCAGACCGAGGCCAAGATGGCCGCTGCCATGCAGAACTTCGTCCTCGCCAAGGCCACCATGAGCAACAACGAGATCGAGGAAGCTTTGCTCTATCCCGCCCGCGGCATCCAGGTGGAGGCGGAGAAGCAGACCATCCTGTCCATCCCCGTGCCCAAGCTCTCCATGAGCACCTCGGAGGAGATCGTGTACCCCTACGGCTTCTCCTCCACCAGCGCGGATCTGGACGGCGCGGTCCAGGCCATCGCCGAAGCCCTGCCGTTGATGCTGGAGCTCGCCGAGGTGGAGAAGAGCACGGCCAGGCTGGCCGACGAGATCGAGAAGACCCGTCGCCGG
>JBGVAK010000046.1:0-3767 GCA_045224495.1 Christensenellales bacterium | reverse complement strand
GGTTCCTGTAGGTCACGTTGCCCAAGTCCGACACCTGGTCGCAGAAGGCGTCCAGGTTCTCGGCGGGGATGCGGGCGGTGATGTCCGCGGACCGCATGCGGTTCTTATTGTAGCTGTTGCCGTTGACGCTGGAAGCCTCCACATACCCGCCGGTGGCTAGGATGGCCTGGTTCAGGTTGGTGATGAACTCGTCGAATTCCCGGGTCTGGACGGACAAATCCCCGTTCTTGATGATCTTCCGGCCCGCCACAGCCCCGGTAAGATTCCCGCTGTCCCCGTTCTCCTTGGCGGCGGTGGTGGACACCTTGCCGGCAGCCTTGGTGTTGCCGTAGTAGGCTTCGTCGGCCACGGCGGCGGGCGCCTCCATATCGTAGGCGACCTCGGCGGGCTCGATGTAGCTGTCGTACGCCCGGGCGGCGGCGGTCTTTTTGCTGGCGCAAGCCCCCAGCGGAAGCACCAGGCAGAGGGCCAACAGGATGGCCAGTATCGCTCGATCACGTTTCATGTTCGTTTCCTCCCTTTTGGTTTCACCACCAATACCGGACAGGCCCGCCCCAGGTTGCAGGGACGTCAAATTTTCCCATTCAATACCGGCCGCACACCCACCACGTCGTCGTCTAAGAGCACCGTCACCGCCATGGTCCCCTTGCTGAACCGATCCTCCAGCCGAAGCTGCTCCGTGTTCAGCGGCGTCTCCGGGCTGCGCCGCTGGACGATGACGAAGTCGAAGGGCTCCTTCACGGGCCGGGCCCAGACGAGCCGCGTGCCGTTGCTGCCCCGCTTGTTGAAATCGAAGGTCTTGAGGCCCTTGCCGCCCCGACCCTGGGGCTCGTACTCAAATAGGAAGGACCGCTTGGAGAAGCCCCGGTCCGTGACGAGAGCCAGCTCCCCTTCATCGTCGGTCTGCCCGGCGTAGATGACTCGATCCCCATCCTCCAGCTTGATGCCCCGGACACCGCCGGACACCCGGCCCATGGAGGGCACCTCCTCCGCGGCGAAACGAATAGACATGCCCTTCTCCGTCACCAGCAGGAGGCTAAGGCCGTTGGCCTTTTCCACGCCGATCAGCCTATCCTTGTCCTTCAAGTTCAGCGCGGCGGTGCGCTTGACGCGGACGGAATACTCCTGGCAGGGGGTCCGCTTCACCGCGCCGTTCGCGGTATAGAAAAGGTAATCGCCCTCTGTATCCTCCGGGAACACGGCCACGATCTGCTCGTTCTTCTCGAAAGCCAGCAATGAGGTGAGGCTCGCCGCCCGGGCCGTGGGCCGGGTCTCGGGGATGTCGCTGACGCTGAGCATCAACATGTCCCCCCGATCCGTGAACAGGCGGAGCTTCTGGTCGCCCATGATCTTCACCACCTGCCAGGGCTTGTCGGCGCTGATCTCCGCCAGGGTAAAGAGGCGAGAGGGCCACTTGCGGACCTTCAGATCGGCGCAGAAGGCCACGGCCATCTCCTCGGTGACCACGGCGTTCTCCTCAGCGAGCTCGATCCGGGTATCGCCCTTGACGATCTGGGTCCGCCGCGCCACGGGAAACAGCTTCTTGATCTCCAGCAGCTCCCGCTTGATGAGAGCCATGAGCTTCCGTTCGGAGGCCAAAATGCCCTCCAACTCCGCGATGCGCCGCTGCACGTCGTGATACTCCTTCTCGATGGCCACCAATTCCAGGTTGGTGAGCCGCTGGAGCCGAAGGTCCAGAATGGCCTGGGCCTGGACCTCGGAAAGGCCGTAGGTTTCCATCAGCTTTTCCTTGGCCTCCTTGGGGGACTTGCTGCCGCGGATGAGGCGTATGACCGCGTCCACGTGGTCCACCGCCACCATGAGGCCCTCCAATATGTGCTCCCGGCGGCGGGCGGTCTCCAGCTCGCACTTTGTGCGCCGAGTGATGACGTTCTTCTGGTGGTTGATGAAGTATTTGAGGATGCTCCTCAGATCCAGCTGCTGGGGCTTGCCCTCCGCGATGGCGGTCATGTTCACGCCGAAGGTGCACTGGAGGTCCGAGTATTTGAACAGGGCCTGCAGGATCTTCTCCGGGTCCGCGTCCTTCTTCACCTCAATGACCGCCCGCATGCCCTGGCGGTCGCTCTCGTCCCGGATGTCCGCCACGCCGGCGAACATGGCCTTCTTCTCCTGGGTCACGGTCAGGATCTTCTGCAGGGCCGCCGCCTTGTTGATGCCGTAGGGGATCTCGGTGATGACGATCAGGGTCTTGCCGTTTTTCTGCTGCTCGAAATGGGTCTTGGCCCGCATGGTCAGCTTCCCCCGGCCGCTTTCGTAGGCGGCGGCGATCTCCGGCGAGTCGATGAGATACCCGCCGGTGGGGAAGTCCGGGGCGGGCAGGATCTCCATGAGCTTCTTGAGGGTGATCTTCGGATCGTCGATCATGGCCACGGCGGCGTCGATGGCCTCCCCCGGGTTGTGAGGCGGTATGTTGGTGGCGAGGCCCACGGCGATGCCCGCGGCCCCGTTGATCAAAAGATTCGGAAACCGGCCGGGCAGCAGGTCCGGCTCCTTCAGCGTGTCGTCGAAGTTCAACGAATAGTCCACCGTGTCGAGGTCGATGTCCCGCAAAAGCTGCATGGCCGCGTCGGTCATCCTTGCCTCGGTGTACCGCATGGCGGCGGCGGAGTCCCCGTCGATGGAGCCGAAGTTGCCGTGGCCGTCCACCAGGGGCAGGCTCATAGCAAAGGGCTGGGCCATGTGGACCATAGCCTCATACACGGAGCTGTCCCCATGGGGATGGTATTTGCCCAGGCAGTCGCCCACGATGCGGGCGCTCTTTCGATGGGGCTTGTCCGGGGACAGGCCCAGCTCCAGCATGGTGTAGAGGATGCGCCGCTGCACGGGCTTCAAGCCGTCCTCCACCCGGGGCAGGGCCCGCTCCAAAATGACGTGCTCCGCGTAGGGGATCATGGAGTCGTGCATGACCTCGTCCATGCTGCGGTAGAGGATGATCTCCTCCTTCTTCGGTTCTTCCGGTGTGTTCTTTTTCATTGCCGTTCTCTCAGCTTCTCAAAAGCGGTCTTGTCCTTGTTGAAGTCAGCGTAGGAGAAGATGTACTCCTTCCGGGACTGGACCTTGTCCCCCATGAGCACCGTCACCAGGTGCTCCACGTCCGCCGCGTCCTCGATGTGCACCCGGGTGAGCCTGCGGGCCGCAGGGTCCATGGTGGTCTCCCACAGCTGCTCCGGGTTCATTTCGCCGAGACCCTTGTAGCGCTGCAGGGTATAGTTCTTGCCCACGGTCTTCAGCGCCTGCTTCAGGGCCGAATCGTCGTAGCAGTAGATGGGCTTCGCGTCCTTCTTCTGGACCCGGTAGAGGGGGGCCATGCCGATATACACGTGGCCCTGGTTGATGAGCTCCCGCATGTACCGGTAGAAGAAGGTCAGCAATATGGCCCGGATATGGGCGCCGTCCTGGTCCGCGTCCGCCAGGATGATGACCTTGTCGTATTTCAAGCCGCTGATGTCGAAGTCCTCGCCGATGCCGGTGCCCAATGCCGTGATGATGGAGCGGAATTCCTCGTTTTGCAGCACCTGCTCCAGGCGCTTTTTTTCCACGTTCAGGGGCTTGCCTCTCAATGGCAAAATGGCCTGGAACCGCCTGTCCCGGCCCTGCTTCGCCGACCCGCCGGCGGAGTCGCCCTCCACGATGAACAGCTCGTTGATGGCGTAGTTCCGGCCCGTGCAGCTACTTAGCTTGCCGACGAGCGGCGCGTTCTCCAGCTTGTTCTTCTCCCGGGCGTTCTCCTTGGCCTTGCGGGCGGC
>JBGVAK010000045.1:0-4702 GCA_045224495.1 Christensenellales bacterium | reverse complement strand
GTGCATCTGCGCGTCGGTGATGGTGTTGACCCGGGGCAGGTGGGCGATCTTCATGTAGATCTCGGCGGCCTTCTCCGCCGTCTCGATGAGGCCGAAGGTCTCGTCGAGGTCACGGCCCGCGCCGTAGATGCCGTGCTGGGCCCAGACCACCAGCCGGGCAGTCTCCATCTTTTCGGCTGTGGCGACCCCGATCTCGTTGGTGCCGCAGAGCATCCATGGGAGCACGTTCACCCCATCGGGGAAGACCACGATGCATTCGGTGCACATCTGCCAGAGGGTGCGGGTAAACTCTCTCTCGTCCAGCGTATGCACGTAGGTCATGGCCAGTAGGTTGGCCGGGTGGCAGTGCATGACCACGCGGTTGGCGGGATCGACTCCCAGCCGGGCCACATGGCTCATCATATGGGCCGGGAATTCGCTGGTGAATTTGCCCCCGTCCTCGTAGCCCCAGAGCAATTCCGCCTGGGTGCCCCGCTCCGTGAGCCGGACCAGGCCCAGGTTCACCCCGGGGGAGTACTGGACGTTCTTGAAGTACTTGCCCGTGCCGGTGACCAGGAAGTACTTGCCCTCCAACGCCGGGGCTTCGAAGCCCGTGGGGATGGTGCGCAGGACGTTGTTCAGGTCCAGATACTCCGCCATGTCCGCCTCGTCCAGCAGCAAACTGATGTTCCCGCCGTTGCGCTCGTCCCAGCCATGAGCGTACATGTTTGTGGCGGTGCGGATCATCTCCACCATCCAGGGTGCGGTCAGAATGTCCTTCATGCTCTTGCCTCCAATACTTCCTTCTCGTAGGTATCGATCTCTTGGAACCACTCCCCGTCCGCGGGCTTGCCGCACCGGCGGCAATACTCATCCCAGATTTCCCCGAAGGGCAGGGTTTTCAGCTCCTCCTGGACCACCATGAGCTTGGTGAGGTTCCCGCCGTCCTGGAGGGCTTTCAAGGTGTCGTTGGGTTGCAGCAGGGCGAACAGCAGGGCCTTCTGCAGGTTCCGGTAGCCCGTGACCCAGGCGGAAATGCGGTTGATGCTGGCGTCGAAGTAATCAAGAGCGATGTGCACCCGGCCGTCAAGGCCCCCGCAGCGCACGATCTCCCGGGCGATCTCCCGCGTCTCGTCGTCGAAGAGGACCACGTGATCCGAGTCCCAGCGGATGGGCCTCGTCACGTGGAGGGCGATCTCCGGGAAGAAGGCGAGGAGGGCGGGGATCTTATCGCTGACCACCTCCGTGGGGTGGTAATGGCCGTTGTCCATAAGGGGGATGCAGCGGTCCTTGTTCATGGCCGCGTAGCTGAGGGCGAACTCGCCGCTGCCCACGGTGTAGGCCTCCACGCCGATGCCGAAGACCTTCGATTCGATGCAGGGCTTGACCTTGTCAAAGTCGTAGGGCTCGGAGAGGATGGCGTCGATGCTCTCCTTATACCGGACCCGGGGCCCCAGCCGATCGCCGGGCACGTCCTTGAAGCCGTCGCCGGTCCAGATGTTCATGACGCAGGGCTGATTCAACTCCTCCGCCAAATAGGTGGAGATGCGGATGCAGGCCTTGCCGTGGTCGATCCAAAACTTCCGGGTGGCCTCGTTGGGGCTGGACAACGTCAGCGGGTCGCAGTTGGGATGGGAGAAGAAGGTGGGGTTGAAATCGCAGCCGAGGCCCCGTTCCTTGCAAAATTCCACCCATTTTTCAAAGTGCTTGGGCTCCAGCCTGTCCCGGTCCGCCCACTGGCCATCCTCGAAGATGGCGTAGCTGGCGTGGAGGTTCATCTTGGGCCTGCCGGGGATGAGGGAGAGGACCTTGTCGAGGTCAGCCATCAGCTCCTCCGGGGTCCGGGCCCGGCCCGGGTAGTTGCCGGTGGTCTGGATGCCGCCGGTCAGGGGTTTCGTCGGGTCCGTGTCGAAGCCCCGCACGTCGTCCCCCTGCCAGCAGTGCAGGCTCACGGGCACGGTCTTCAAGCGTTCCATGGCTTTTTCCACGTCCACGCCGTAGGCGGCGTACTTCTTTGTTGCTTCCTGATAGCTCATGCATGTACCTCCATAAAAGTTTTTCACTGGTAAGAGCGGTCGATTCGTGAATCGACCCTACAGGTTCCAAAAGCCTTCCCCTGCCGCGCTCGCGCGGCGAAGAGGGGAAGGGGGGACCACCGAAGGTGGTGGATGAGGTGTTACTCCTCCATCTGAATTTTCAAATTTCCCAACGCCGTGGCCTCGATGGGCAGGGCGATGACCTGTTTGCCGGTGGCTGCCTCGGTGAGGCGGTTCAAAAAGCCGTTCTTGGCCCCGCCGCCTACGATGTATATCTTATCATATTTTTTGCCTGTGTTGCGCTCCAATTCCTCTATGGCCCTTTGGTAGGACAGAGCCAACGACCGGTAGGCGCAGCGGAAGTAGTCGCCCACGGTCCGGGGTTTCTTCGTTAGGGCCCCGTCAAAGGTCGCGGCCATGCTTTCCGGGGCCAGGAAGACGGGGGCGTTGGCATCCACGGTGTCGGCAAAATCGCTTTCCTCCGCCTCGGCTACGATCTCTCCCCAGGGCTTGTCAGGGCACAGCTCCGCCCGCAAGCGATTGGGGAGCCACATACCCATGATGTTCTTCTGATACCGGTTGTACCCTACGCCCCCTTCGTTGGACCAGTTGGCGGCCCGGGAGGCTTCGTCGGTGAGGGGCTCGGGCGTCTTCACGCCCAGCAGGCTCCAGGTGCCACTGGAAATGTAAGGGGCCTCCCCGTCCATGGGGATGCCCTCCACGGCGGAGCCGGTGTCGTGGGTGGCGCACAAAAGTACTTTGATCCCTTCATATTCGCCGATGACCGTCCCCGGCTGCTGCAAGGGTCGGAACAGCTGCTCCGGCAGCTCCATGGCCCGGACGATGGCGGGGTCGAATTCGCCCGTCTCGGCGCTGACCATTCCGCCGGTGGTGGCGTTGGTGTACTCGTGGCTCTTGACGCCCGTCAACCGGTACAGAAGATACTCGGGGATCATCAAAAAGTCCGTGACCCCGGTGAGCCGCCCGGCCAGCCGGTCGGCGTAGAGCTGATAGACGGTGTTGAAGGGCTGGAACTGGATGCCAGTGCGGCGGTAGAGCTCGGTAAAGGCCATGCGCTCATGTACAGCCGGGATGGCGCTCTCCGTCCGCCCATCCCGGTAGGCGTAGATGGGGTACACGGTCTCGTCCCCTTTAAGCAACACATAGTCCACGCCCCAGGTGTCGATGGAAAGGCTGATGATCTCGTACTTTGCCCGAGCCGCCTGGATGCCCGCTTTCACATGGGCGAGCAGGGCGTCGACGTCCCAAACAAGATGTCCGTCCTGTTCGGTGACCCCGTTGGGGAAGCGGTAGACCTCCTCGGTCTGCAGCTGGTCGCCTTCCCGCCAGCCCACGATATGCCGTCCGGAGGAGGCCCCGATGTCGATGGCAAGGTAGTATTTCGGCATGTCTTATTCCTCCGTAAAGGTCCAGGTCCCCGCGCCAACGGTCTCGTGGAGGCCCCGGGGCAGGATGATCTCGGCCGTGCAGTTGGCGGGCACATCCACGATATAGGTGATCTTCCCGTCCCGCTTCTCCCACTTGCTTTCGATCCGGCCGAAGACGCTGGTGTACCCGGCTTCCGCATGGGTCAAACTGCCGCCGGGCAGGGGCTTCACGGTGAACCGGTTCTCGCCGGTGACCCGGATGCCGCACATGGTGGTGAAGAGCCATTCCACCACGGCGCCCTTACTATAGTGGTTCAGGGAGCCGATGCCGCCCGATTGGCTGTTGGGGCCCTCCCAGGCCTCCCAGATGGTGGTGGCCCCGGCCTTGGGCATGCTGAGCCAGCCGGGGATCTCTTCGTTCTCCAACAGCCGGTAGGCGGCCTCGGGGTCGAAATCCGCCAACACGTAGAGGATCAGGGGCGTGGAGAGGAAGCCCGTGCCCAACCGCCAGCCGTAGTGCTCCAGGGCCTCCACGAGCCGCTTTTGGGCGTATTTCGTTTGTTCCTCGTCCAACAGATCGAGGTAGAGGGGCCGTACCAACCGGGCCTGCCGGTCCGTGTCCAAAGAGTAGGCGTCCGTTTTCACCAACTCCTGGTAAGCTGCTTTACAGCCGTCGGCGTAACTTTGGAAATCCCTGGCGTCCGCTTCATGGCCCAGCTTTTGAGCGATTTTCGCCATGAGCCCCAGCACATAGCCGGTGTAGGCCGTGGACACCTCCGGGTGCGGGGCCACGAAGTCTTGCCAGCGGAAGCCGCCGCTGACATCCGCGGGCTCAGCCCATTCGCCGTAGCTCTGGCCCTGGTTGACGAAGTATCGCTTCGCCTCCGGGGACAGCTTCACGTGCTGGGAAAACAGAGGCATATTCTTCCCGCAGCGGCTTTCCATGAAACGGGCGTACTTGGCCATGCCGTCATAGAACTCTTTGAGGATGGAATCGTCCTGGTTGATCTGGGCATATCGCCAGGGGATCAGGACACCCACGTCAGACCAGCCTACGGAGCCGTTCATGGTCCACATATAGAAGTCCGCGCCGCCGTCGGGGGTGATGTGAGGGAGGCGGCCGTTCCTCCGCTGCCAGTCGAAGACGTCATGGAGGTACTTTTTCGCGAAAGGCGCGAAGTCGAAGAGATAGGACGCCGTGGTGAAGAACAACTGGGCGTCGCCGGTCCAGCCGTGGCGCTCCCGGGTGGGGCAGTCCGTGGGGATGTCCAGATGGTTCCCCTTGGCGGACCAGAGGGT
>JBGVAK010000044.1:0-3227 GCA_045224495.1 Christensenellales bacterium | reverse complement strand
CTATCCGACACAATGGCCAAGTGTCGGATAGGAACGGCAAAATTTTTTGCACTTCTATTGCTTCTTTATCACACATAAGCAAAGCTGGCGGGCATGACGCAGGGCATGCCGTAGTCGCAGGTGGTGTCCGTGTGCTGGTCCCCGTTCCAGAGGATGGGGGCGTAGGTCTGGATGCCCAGATATCCGCTGCGCATGAAGAACAGGATATCCCTGGCACCGTATTCCTCCACGGCCTCCCGGTTCACCTTCGCCCAGAGAACGGGCCACAGGTTGTGGAGCTTCTTGGGGTCCCCGTCGTGGAGCACCGCGTCCACGGGCAAATACTCCCCGAAATCCGCCATCCATCCGGACATACCGAGATCCAGCATGTTCTCTTTGATCAGCACGTCCTTGATGAACTGGACCGCCGCCGGGTCCGTGAGGTCCAGCATGCCCGCGTCGAAGGTGGTGGTCTTGATGTGATAGACGGAGCCGTCCGCCTTTTTGATGAGCCAGCCTTGGTCCTTACAATAGGTATAGAGGCGGCTGTCTTTCACGAGATAGGGGTTGATATAGCCCAGGAACCGGACGCCCCGGGCGTTGAGCTTTCGAATGGCGTCCTTCAGATCCGGGTACAGCTTTTCGTCCGCCTCCCAGTTCCACCAGACCTGCTTGCCCATGACGGTCCGATTCTCCCCGGACCAGTCCTGGCTCCAGACGCCAGAAATCCTGGCGCCGGCGTCCAGCATGGCGAAGGTCTTGGCGAGGACGGTCTCGGTGCCCCCCTGGATGGAGAGGATCATGCCCTCTCGGCACCAGTCCGGGATGTACTGCCGGTTGGGGATGCGCTCAGCCAAAGCGAGGGCCAGGGCCTCGTAGCTGTCGCATCGCAGCAAGGTCAGCTTCCGGGGACAGCTGTCGAAGGTGAAGGTGTAGCCTTTGTCCAGGAATCGGGACACGCCGTCGGCCTCGGTGTCGAAGAGGAACAGGCGGCCTTTGTCCGTGACGAAGACGGGCATGGGAGCGTAGGTGCCGATGGCGCTGTGGGGCTTCTCTTTATATAGGAAACGGGGCAGCAGGGCCTTTTCAAGGATCGTCGACGCCCGGATGTGCTCCGAGACGAAGTTCACCACGTGCTCGCCGCGCAAATCGGTCTGCCGGTACTGCTCGCCGCCGCCGAAGACGGCCTCCCGGTCGAGGGCCTCCAGGGTGAAGGCGTATGCCCAGCCCGGTTCCCCGGAGAAAACAAGGTCCACGCCGCCGGGGCAGGGAACGACCCGGACCGTCAAAGCGTGTCCGCCGCCGGAGAGGGTGACGGTGTCCCCCTCCTGAGAAACGTTCGCGAGGGGCACCCGCTCCGCCTCCACCACGTGTTCCTTCACGGTGCCGCGATCGCTCTCGTAGGTCTTCTCCCGACGCAGCGCTACGGCAAAGGGGGTCTCTGGTCCGTGTTCGAGGAAGGGCGCCCCGTCCAGAGACACCATCCATGTGCTTTCCAAAACCTGGGATCGGAGCATGTTTCGTCCCCTTTCTCAACGTGTTCTTATGATGTATCATACCGGGAAACGGACCGTTCGTCAACCGAAAGCGTCCCTCGCCCATGACCGTTTGTCGGCTCCATGTTTCAATAATTTCACAAGTGAACGACAAAATATGCTCCGAAACCCCATTTTGCCCCCTGTTTTTTGTTGCACTTCGGGGCATAGTTGTGCTATAATCCCATCTGTATAGATATAGATGGGGGATCCCGTGTTGTTTCGTGTGCGCGGAATCCCGGGAAATGTAACGTGGAGGATGCATGAAACCCGCAACGATACTGGATGTGGGCAGTTCCAAAGTGGTGTGCCTGTGCGGCAGCATGGTCGATAAGGACGGCATCGTCGTCCATGGGGCCGGCATCAGCACATACGCCGGCTTTCGGGACGGTGCGTTCCTCGACAAGCAGAGTTTGCACAACGCCGTGGTGGACTGTGTCCACAAGACTGAACAGGAGAGCCGGCTGCGCATCCGGGACGTGGCGCTGACCGTGCCCGCCTCCTTCGCCCGCATGGAGCTTTGCGACGCCACCATCACCCTGGGCTCCTCTCGACTGGTGGAGAGCGCGGACGTGGACAAGCTCATCCAGCTGTCCCTCCAAAAGGCGAAGAAGGAGGACGGCTGGACGCTGATGCACTCCACGCCCGTCTTCTTCATGGTGGACGGCGTGTCCTCCACCGAGATGCCCGACGGGGTCACGGCGGAGGAGATCTCCGCTCTGGTGAGCCACATGTTCGTTCGGGACGAGTACATCCGCTCCGTTCAGGACGCTCTGGACGATCTGGGCGTGGAGATCAGCATGTGCGTCAGTGCACAGCTGGGGGAAGCGGTCATGCTCATCCCCGACAACGAGCGGGTCCGGCCCGCGGTGCTCATCGACATCGGGTATATGCAGACGGACATCGCCGTGGTGGAGAACGCCGCGCTGACGGGGCTTTCCACCCTGCCCGTGGGCGGCTACCAGTTCGCCTCGGACCTGTCCTTCGGGCTGGACGTGCCCATGGACGCCGCCGAGCAGGCCAAGCGCCGCTTCGTCTTCTCCCTGGATTACCAGGACAAGACCGAGGTGCTGCGCACGGCCGCCGGGTCCAAGAAGGTGTCCCATCAGGCCATCTCCTACATCATCGAGGCGCGGGCCGGGGAGCTGGCCGGCATGATCCGCCGGGAGATGGAGCAACTGGGCGTCAATCTGGACGCCCGCCCCGCCGTGTACGTGTCCGGTGGGGGACTGTTGATGATGCGGGGGGGCCTCGATTTTCTGCGGGGGGCGCTGAACCTGCCCCTGAAGCGGGATATGCCCTGGACGCCCAGGCTGTCCTCGCCCAACTACTGCAGCGCCTTCGGTGCCCTGGACTTCGTTTTGAAGGCCAACAACCCGCCGGAGGAATCCATGGCCAAGCAGCAGGACGATCGTTTCGCCAGGCTGCTTGAGAAGATAAAAAACTTTTTCATGAAATAACTAAGGGGGACTCAAGATGTTTGAACAGGATTTCGAGGGCGCATCCTTTGCCCAGATCAAGGTCATCGGCGTGGGCGGCGCAGGCTGCAACGCGGTGAACCGCATGGTCCAGTACGGGCTCCAGGGCGTGGAGTTCATCGCCGTGAACACGGATAAGCAGGCCCTGTCCATGAACAAGGGCGACAACAAGATCCAGATCGGCGAGAAGCTGACTAAGGGTCTCGGCGCAGGCGCTGACCCGGAGATCGGCCGC
>JBGVAK010000043.1:0-29271 GCA_045224495.1 Christensenellales bacterium | reverse complement strand
ACCAGGTTCTCGCCCATGACGGCGAGGCCGATGAGGCCGATGTCTGCTTTCTTCATAAAACTTTTTCTCCTTTATATGATGCTTTTGGCGTTATCGCTGTACGCGCGCATTTCCTTTATACACGTCCCAAACCTGCTTCTCGTCGGCGGGCTCGGCGTAATCGTTGAGGCTGGAGGCCGCCAGCACACCGCTGGCCCAGCCGAACTGGAGCCACTTCTCGGCGTCCCAGCCCTGGAGCACCGCGTACAGGAGGCCGCCGGAGAACCCGTCGCCACCGCCGATGCGATCCATGACCTGGATGGGCCGGGGCTCCTCCACGAACCACTGGCCGTCGGCGTAGAGGATGGCGCCCCAGAGGTGCTCGTTGGCGGAGACGACCTGCCGGAGGGTGGTGGCGTAGGCCCGGGCGTTGGGGTACTTGGCCCGGACCTCGGCGATCATGCCCTTGAACCGGTCGATCTTACTGCCCAGCTCCTTGCCGCCCGCCTCGGGACCGGCAAAGCCCAGGCACAGCTGGAAGTCCTCCTCGTTGCCGATGAGGATGTCGGCCACGGACGCGATCTCGTGGAAGGCTTCGGCGAGCTCCGCCTCCCGGCCGGCCCAGAAGGTGGCCCGGTAGTTGAGGTCGAAGCTGACCAGGGTGCCGTACTTCTTGGCCACACGGGCCAGCTCCAGGCAGCACTGGGTGGTCTCGGGGCTCATGGCCGCGATAAGGCCGGAGAGATGCAGGATGCCCACGCCCTCCTGGCCGAAGATGCGATCGAGGTCGAAATCGCTGGCAGACAGGGTCCGGCCCACCTCGCCGGCCCGGTCGTTCCACACCCGGGGCGCACGAAGGCCGAAGCCGGAGTCAGCGATGTTGAACTGGTGCCGATAGCCCCAGGGGCCGCCCTGCGGCACGTCCAGGCCCTCGTAGCGGATGTTCCGGGCCCGAAGCTGGGCCTTGATGAAGGCGGCCATGGGGCTGCCCTCCACGAACTTGGTCAGGACCAGGCACTCCTTGCCCAGAGAGGAGGAGACGTTCAGCACGTTGCTCTCGGCGCTGGTAGCCTGCAGGTAGAAGAGGTTGCTGTTGTGGACCGCCATGCGATCCTGGGGGGTGATCCTGAGGCCCATGCTGGTGGGGCAGGCCACGGCGTACTTGTAATTCTCTCTCATTTTCGTACTCCTTTTCTGTTTCGATAGACCTTAGACACCTGAATACGCGGAGAAGCCGCCGTCGATGGGGATGGTCACGCCGGTGATGAAGCCGGCGGCGTCGTTGTTGAGAAGGAACAGCAATGCGCCGTTCAATTCCTCGGGCTGACCGAAGCGACCCATGGGCGTGGCGGCCAGGATCTTGCCGGTGCGGGCGGTGGGGCTGCCGTCGGGATTCCAGAGGAGGGTGGCGTTCTGCTGCGTGGAGAAGAATCCGGGCGCGATGGCGTTGACCCGAATGCCCACCTTGGAGAAGTGGACGGCCAGCCACTGGGTAAAGTTGGTGATGGCGGCCTTGGCGCCGGAATAGGCGGGGATCTTGGTGAGCGGGCTATAGGCGTTCATGGAGCTGATGTTCATGATGTTGCAGCCCTCCCGGCCTACCATCTGGCGAGCGAACGCCTGGGTAGGAATCAGGGTGCCGATGAAGTTCAGGTTGAAGACGAACTCCACGCCGGCCTTGTCGAGATCGAAGAAGCTCTTGGTGTCCGCCTCGATGTCGCCCAGCTCGAAATACTCCTTGTCCGTGGTGGCCCGAGCGTTGTTGCCGCCGGCGCCGTTCAGCAGGATATCGCAGGGACCGAAGTCGGCCATGACCTGATCGGCCACGGCGTAGCAGATCTCCTTGTCGAGGACGTTGCAGCTGTAGGCTTTGGCCACGCCGCCTTCCTCGACGATCTCCTGGGCGTACTTGTTGGCCGCGTCGTAGTTGAGATCCAGCAGCGCCACCTTGGCGCCGGCCCGAGCCAGGACCTTGGCGAAAGCGGAGCAGAGCACACCGCCGGCGCCCGTGACCACGGCCACCTTGCCGGTGAGATCGGTATTGAGAACATTGGGCATCATGATAAAAAACCTCCTCTCGGTTTATGAAAATATTGTATCGAAAAAAACGTCTTTTTTCTATTGTTTCTATTGTTGCATATATTGCAAATCTTGCTATAATGAGAACAGGAAAGGACGAAATGTCATGACAAAACGACGCAGCAGCCAATTCAACACCCGGCAGTACATGCTGAGCGAGCAATACGAGGTGTTCTACTACAGCGACACCCACTTTCGCAGCGTGGGCAGCCACAGCCACGACTACTACGAGCTGTACTTCTTCGAGGAGGGGGCCGTGACCATGGTCATCGACGAAAAGCCCTACGCCCTGCGGCCCGGAGACGTGATCGTGATCCCCCCGGGCATGGACCACCGGGCCATCCTGACGGACCCGGAGAAGCCCTATCGCCGGTTCGTCTTCTGGCTGACCAAGCCCTACCTGGAGACGCTGGAAGCCCGGTCGGCGGACTATGGGTACCTGCTCCGGCGGACGGAGGACCGAGGGCGGTACGTATATCACTTCGACCCCGTCACCTTCAACGCCATCCGGACCCGGCTCTTCACGCTCCTGGACGAGACCCACGCGGACCGCTTCGCCCGGGAGACGGCCATCGATCTGAACATCTCGGGCCTTCTCCTGTTCCTGGGACGCACGGTCCACGAGCAGGAGCAGCGCCGAAATCGGAAGGAGCAGCTGAACCGCTATGAGGCCATCACCCACTACGTGGACACCCATTTGGATGAGCCCCTATCCCTGGATGCCCTCGGGCAGCAATTCTATCTCAGCAAGTACTACCTGGTCCACCTGTTCCGGGAGAACGCAGGCCTGACCGTTCATCAGTATATTTTGAAAAAGCGGCTGGCCGCCTGCTGTGACGCCATGCTGGGAGGCGCCGCCGTGGGCGAGGTCTGCCAGCAATGGGGCTTCGGGGACTACTCCGCGTTCTACCGGGCCTTCCGCAAGGAATACGGCATGTCGCCGTCCGCATATCTCGAAGTGCACAGCCTGTAAATCAACCGAAGGAGGATATTTGTATGGAATTTATGGAGCTGATCGATCAGCGGCGGAGCGTCCGCGCCTACAAAAACGCGCCTGTGGATCAGGCGCTGGTGGAGGACGTGATCCGGGCGGCCCAGCTGGCCCCCAGCTGGAAGAACTCCCAGACGGGCCGGTACTACGTGGCCCTCTCCCCCGACGCCCAGGCGAAGATCCGCGCCTGCCTGCCCGCCTACAACCAGAAGAGCAGCGCCAACGCGGCGTTGATCGTCACGGCCTACGAGAAGGGCATCTCCGGCTTCAACGGCGCGGAGCCTGTGAACGAGCTGGGCAATGAGTGGGGCGCCTACGATCTGGGCCTGCAGAACATGCTGCTGACCCTCCGGGCCCGGGAGCTGGGCCTCGACACCCTGATTATGGGCATTCGGGACGGGGACGCCCTCCGCGCCGCCGCGGGTATCCCCGACACGGAAGCGGTCTTCGCCGTCATCGCCCTGGGCTACCGGGATCAGGACCCGGCTGCCCGGCCCCGGAAAGACACGGCGGAGATCGTACAGTTTTTAGGCTAAGACAACCGTCGCGATATATTCCACATTGGAAGGGGCAGGAATGCCGGGGTCGTCGATCCGGACAGCGGCGGGGCGGCCTTGCAGCTGTGCACCCAGAACGAAGTGGCTCAGGGCGATGCCCATGTCGATCTTCTGCATGTCGCCCACGACCTCGCTGACGTAGCCCTTGTCGTGGCGGAGGTAAAAGTGGTACCGGCCTTCCCGGACCACCACCCGCCAGGGCTGCTTGTTCACGGCGGAGGGCGCCCAGCGTACCAGCTCCAGGAGCTCATTTGAGCCGGCGAGGGGCGTGTCGAAGTCGTTTTGGAAGAACAGCTTCTCCCCGGGCAGACGGCTGTCCGCGCCGCAGCCCTTGCGCATGACGGACTCCCGTAGGGATTTTCTGGCCGCCGGGTACCCCAGGGGGCTCACGCAGGGCATCCGCTCCCCCGCCCCAAGGCCCGCGGCTTTCTCAAAGGCCTCCCGCTTCATGGTGCCGCCGATCCAGACGGAGCCGATGCCCAAGGACCAGGCATAGAGGAGCAGCTGCTCCATGGAGAAGCCGAAGGCCACGTCCCCGTAGGGCACTTTAGCTGCCTTCCCCGCCACATACATAGGCTCCCCCGTCAGCACGGGGCTCGAGAGCCCCTGCTCCTTCGCGTCCAGGAACACGAAGGACACCGGGATGCCGAAGGGGTTTTCTATGGTCGCCGCGAAAGCCTGCAGCTTTTCCAGGTCCTCCGCCCGCAACGGATTCCCGTCATAGGTCCGCACGCTCTTTCTCGTCAGCATGGTCTCCCTTGTGATCATGGTCTTCCCTCCTTGCCTGGCACTGCTTATCGTTATTATGCCAGCCCCTTCACACATACGTCAAGACAAAAACGGACCGCGATCGGCGGCCCGTTTTTAGGTCTGATACATTTATTTGAACCTGGTGAAAAAGCCATAGGCCAGGATGCAGATGGCCACCAGGACCAACATGATGGGCAGGATGAAGTTGAAAAACCCGGCGATCAGGATGGCGGGCAGATCGCCCTTCTCCAGTTCCGGCTTCTCCTTGGGCTCCTGGAGTTTATCGAACCGTTTTTCGTTTTTGCGCCACGGGAATAAGCTCATCGCAGGATCCGTCCATCAGTCTTCTTTCTTCTGCCGCTTCTCCTGCAGCTCGTACATATGATGGCAGGCGGCAAAGTGGCCCGGAGAGACCTCCTCCCAGGTGGGCACCACATGACGGCAGATCTCCGTGCAGTGCTCGCAGCGGGTGTGGAACTTGCAGCCCTTCGGCGGATTCACCGGGCTGGGGATATCGCCCTCCAGGATGTGCAGCTCCTTGTCCCGGGATTCCACCGTGGGGATGGCGTTGATGAGGGCCTGGGTGTAGGGGTGCATGGGGTGGTCGAAGATCTCCTGGGACGGAGCGAGCTCCACCATGTTGCCCAGGTACATAACGCCGATCCGGTCCGAAATGTACTTGACCACACTTAGGTCGTGGGTGATGAACAGGTACGTCAGGTTGCTCTGCTCCTTCAGGTCCTGCAGCAGGTTGATGATCTGGGACTGGATGGACACGTCGAGAGCCGACACCGCCTCGTCGCAGACCACGAACCGGGGCCGCACCGCCAGAGACCGGGCGATGCCGATGCGCTGGCGCTGGCCGCCGGAGAACTGGTGGGGGAACCGGTGAAGGAAGTAGGACTGGAGGCCGCACTGGTCCATGACCTTCAAAACCTCCTCCTGCATGCGGTCGTTCTCCTTCACGAACAGGTGATGGGTCTTCATGCCCGTGCCGATGATGTTGCCCACCGTCATGCGGGGGTTCAAGGAGGAATAGGGATCCTGGAAGATCATCTGCACGTCGGAGCGAAGGAGCCGCATCTCGTTGTAGGTGAGCCGGGAGAGGTCGATGCCGTCGTCCCGGTACCCCTCGGCCTTTTGAAAGGCGGGATCGTTTTGATAGGAAGCCTTGACCGCCTCGATCTGCTGGCGCTTGGCCGCCAGCTGGTCCTTCAGTTTCCCCTGCTTCTCGCGCAACTGGTCCACGTGGGCCTGAGCGCTCTTGACAGCGCTTTCCTTGCCGGAGGCGCCCCTGCCCTCCGCCTTGGCCTTCTCCAGGTCGTACTGGGCGTCCTGGAGCTTGGCATCGGCGATCTGCAGGTCTTCCAGCATGCCGCGGATCTTGCGGCAGATGGCGTATTCCTCCTTCAGGAGCTGGATGCCCTGGGAGGGATCGCTGAGGGTGATGAACCCGCCCAGCACGTTAGCCAGGTCGTAGTACTTCCCCTCCAGATCCGCCTTCATCATGTTGAGCTCGTTGAGACTGGCGAACTTCTCCTCGCTGTCGTCATCAGGCAGGGCGTCATAGGCCTTCTGGGCCGCCTCCACCTTCTGCTCGAACTTCTGATAGGCATTGAACTGCTTTTTGTAACCGTTGAGGGTCTGCTCCACGTACTTGGGGGCCACCTCCTCCAAGGTCTGGCCGTAGTACAGAGCCTTGCCGGAGGTCTGCTTGTTGAGCTGGATCAGCGTCCGCCCGAAGGTGGACTTGCCGCAGCCGGACTCGCCCACCAAGCCGAAGGTTTCGCCCTCGTAGATGTCCACGGTGATGCCGTCGTTGGCCTTGCAGTACCGCCGCTTGCCCACGGGGAAATACTGCTTCAGATTGACCGCTTTGATGAGCACTTTCTTAGTCATGGCGCTTCTCCTTCTCGGGATAATGGCATCTGATCATGTGGCCCGGCGCGACCTCCCGGTACTCAGGCTCGATTTCCCGGCACTTGTCGGTGGCGTATTTGCAGCGGGTGCAGAACTTGCAGCCCTTGGGCAGGTCCAGCGGATGGGGCACGGAGCCGGGGATCACCTCGAGACGGGTGTTGACCGGCGTGTCGAGGCGAGGGATGGAGAGCATGAGCCCCTCGGTGTAGGGGTGCTGATAGGGGGTGTTGCCATCAAAGATGGTCTCCACGGTGGACATCTCCACCACCTGGCCGCAGTAGAGCACGGCCACGTCGTCCGCCATCTGATTGATGACGCCCAGATCGTGGGTGATGAACATGATGGCCGTCCCCTTCTCCTTCTTGAGCTCGTTCATGAGCTTCAGGATCTGGGCCTGGATGGTCACGTCCAGGGCCGTGGTAGGCTCGTCAGCGATGAGGAGCTTGGGTTTGCACGCGAGAGCCATGGCGATCATGACCCTCTGGCGCATGCCGCCGGAAAGCTCGAAGGGGTATTGCTTGGCTACGATCTCCGGGTTGGGGATCTTCACATCCTTGAGCATGTCGATGACGTGCTCTTTGGCCTCCCGCTTGCTCATGCCCTGGTGGACCATGAAGGGCTCGATCATCTGCTTCTCCACGGTGAACACCGGGTTCAAGCTGGTCATGGGCTCCTGGAAGATGACGGAGATCTCGTTGCCGCGGATCTTATAGAGTTCGTCGATGGACAGGTGGGACACCTCCCGGCCGTCGAACCAAATTTCACCGCTGTCGATATAGCCGTTGGCGTCGATCAGGTGCAGGATGCTCATGGCGGACACGGACTTGCCGGAGCCCGACTCGCCCACGACGCCCAGGGTCTTCCCCGCTTCCACGGAGTAGGACACGCCGTTGACCGCCTTCACGATGCCTTTCTTGGTCTTGAAAAACGTATGCAGGTCTTTTAATTCAAGCAGACTCATGACTTGGCCCTCCTATCGCTCCAGGGATTTCGGGTCGATGGCGTCCCGCATACCGTCGCCCATCAGGTTGATGCTGATGGTGGTGATGCCGAAGATGGTGGCGGTGAACACCCATCTCCACCAGAACTGCTGGATGACCACAGAATCGTTGGCGCCTTTGAGCATGTTTCCCCAGGTGGGCGTGGGCGGCACGATGCCGAAGCCCAGATAGCTCAACGATGACTCCGTCAGCATGCAGGTGGCGAAGCTCAGCGTGGCTGTGACCAGGAGCTGAGAAAGGATGTTGGGCAGGATCTGTTTGAACATGATGCTGCTCTCCTTCTCACCCATGGCCCGGGCCGCCACGACATATTCGTTTTCTCGGCCGGAAAGCACCTGGGCGCGCACCAGGCGGAAGGTCCCCGGCCAGTAAAGGAAGCCCTGTATGACCATGATGAGATACATGCGGGCCTCCTGGGAGATCCGGGAGCCGATGATGGTGGACAGGATCATGGCCATGGGCAGGAACGGCAGGGAGTTCACCACCTCCGCCACACGGCTGATGGCGATGTCGATCCAGCCGCCAAAGTAGCCGGTGAGGAGGCCCAGGACCACGCCGATGGCCAGGGAGATGACCACGGACACGGCGCCGACCGTCATGGTCACCTTGCCGCCGTTGATGATGCGGGTCAGCACGTCGCGGCCCAGCTCGTCGGTGCCCAGCAGATACCCCTTCAGGCCCCAGGTGTATAGCTTGCCGTCCTCGCCGATGGCGTAGTTCTGATAGTAGCCCACGGACAGATACTTGATCTTCACGCTGCCGGAGGCAAGAGCGTGCGGCACGTCGCTTTGGCCGTGGGTGTTGTCGCCCCAGGCGATGAGACTGCCGTCCTCGCACTCCGCCACGTAGTGGTAGCGGCCGGCGTAGAGCCGGACGATCTTGCTGTCGTGCTCGGGGACGTTGGCCTCGCCCTTGGCCGGATTGCCCCAGATGATCACGGAGCCGTCCTCCTTCAGGGCTGCGCCCGTGTAGGCCGTGCAGGCCACCTGCTTGACACCGGACTCCAGACCTTCCGGTATCTTAGCCAGCAGGGCGGAGGCGTTGAAGCCCGTATAAGCTACGCTGCCGTCTTTCAACAGGGCGATGTAGCAGTTGTCCGCCAGGGCCACCTGTTCGATGTTGCCCTTGTAGGCCTTTTTGACCTTCAGATCAGTGCCGTTGGAATTTCCCCACAGCAGGAGCTCTCCATCCTCGTCCAACAGGGCGGAATACTTGTTGCCGGCCACAAGCTGCTTGATGTTGCGGCCGTCCACCTTCCTGGGCAGCTCCAGCTGACCGAGGCGACCGTTGCCCCAGGTCAGGATGTTACTGTTTTCGTCGGCGGCCACGGCATGGTCGGAACCCACAGAGAGGTAGGTGATCTTTGCGTTCAGCACCTCCTCCGGGATATCTGCCAGATCGATGATGGAGGTGACCGCCGTCTTACCCCAATGAACGATCTTCCCCTCGTCGGTGAGGGCGAAGCCGAAGGTGGAGCCCGGGGAGATGGAGGATACCTTGGACACCAGGTCAGCGGGAACCTTCATCATGTCGTACCCCGGCGAGATGTTCTGCTGGGTGCCGTCCGTATACGAGAGATCGATGGGATAGATCTTGGGCCCGATGGTGACCAGCAGCAAACAGGTCAAAAAGATGACCAGGCCCGTCATGGCCAGGCGG
Organism: Christensenellales bacterium; assembly: GCA_045224495.1. Classification (GTDB taxonomy): domain Bacteria; phylum Bacillota; class Clostridia; order Christensenellales; family CAG-138; genus RUG472. The sequence continues at coordinate 20,335 of JBGVAK010000043.1, read as the reverse complement.
TTATGGAAGAAGCTCTTGACCATCTGCCGGCCGGGGCTGACGATCTTTTCCTCCGTCAGAGCGTCCAGCTCCTTGCCGGGGAACAGGAGGCGATTGAACCATCTTTTGAGGGTGGAGCCGTTGTTTTTTTTACTCATGACCGTTCCCTCCTCACTTGCTCACCCGGACGCGGGGATCCACCAGCCCGTAGGCCAGATCGCAGATCAGGATGCCCAGCAGGCTGACGATGCAGAAGAACAGATTGATGGCGATGGCCAGCTCGTAGTCCAGGGTCGCTAGAGCGGTCACGTTCAGGGTGCCCATGCCGGAGAAGGCGAAGGTGCTCTCGATGACCACGGACCCGGCGAACAGCCGCAAAAACCAGCTGATGATCTGGGTGATGACGGGCAAGAGGGCGTTGCGCCAGGCATGGGAATAGATGACCACCTTTTCCCGAAGCCCCTTGGCCCGGGCGGTGCGGATGTAGTCCATGCTCAGCACGTCGATCATGGCCGCCCGGACGTACCGGGTCATGGAGCCCAAATTGGCCGCCACGATAACGATGAGGGGCAGGATGTAGTGCCAGATACGGTCCAGCACCAGTCTTGTACCCGTATAGCCGGCGTTGGCGGAGACCATGCCGCTGACCGGGAACCAGCCCAGCTTCACCGCAAAGAGGAAGATGAACACAAGGCCGATGATATATTGAGGCAGGCTGTGGCCTACTATGGTCACCACCTGCATGGTTTGATCGAAGAAGGACCCCTTCTTTACGGCGGTTTTTATGCCCAGGGGGATGGTGATGGCCAGCGTTAGGAACGTGGACATCAGATTCAGTATAATGGTGTTCTTCATGGGCGCCTTGACCGTATCGATCACGGGACGGTTGTTGACGCTGGAGGTGCCCAAGTTTCCCTGAAGCAGCCCATCGTAGGCAAAGCCGGCCACGTTCTTATACAGACCAAGCCACCGAAGATACCGGATCATGAGCGGATCGTCCAAGCCCATCTTCTTTCGCTGGGCCCGATACAATTCCTCAAAGGTAACAGCATCCACCTGATCCCGCAAGGGTTCCACCACGGTCGCCGCCGGGTCGGAGGGGATCAGGTTGAAGAGCAGATACATCAGGAACGTGATGATGAAGAAGACGATCACCATGTATCCCAATCGTTTTAATACATATTTCCACATAGAGCCATCCCACCATATAAAAGATTGCAGAAAAGGACGAAACGGAACAGGAGCGTGGAGAAAAGTGGTAAATATCGTTGCCGGGATGGGATCTTCCCATCCCGGCAACGGATTGCTTAGGGTCGTTCAGACGATGTTCGATTAGCCGACGTAGGCCTGGCAGATGGCGTAGGCCACGCCGAAGTGAGCGTTCTCAACGTAGTTCTGCAGCTTGCTGCTGTAGATCGCGTAGCGCTCGGTGTTGTAGAGCGCGATCTCGTACAGGATCTCGTTGGAGCGGACCAGGTACTCGACCCACTGACGGGCATAGCCCTCATCGTCGGTGGGATCCATGCCGATCAGCATGTTGTTGGCATAGTCGTCCAGAGCCTTGTCGAAGATACGGTTCTTGTTCTCGCGCAGGTGATCCGGATCGGTGGAATACCGGAAGGTCTGGTCGAAGGCGCTGCGCAGACCGGTGGAGCTGTTGAACATGCCGTAGGTGGGATAGAAGAAGTCGTCCAGAGAGGAGTTCAGGTAGTTCCAGAAGTTGCCGCCGCCCAGCACGGTGCGGTTGAACTGGAAGCCGGTCTCCGGAGCGGTCTTGGACTGCACCAGCTGCACATCCAGCATCTGGCCCAGCTCAGGCAGGCTCTCCAGGGACAGCCACTCGATGACCAAAGGCATGATCACGCGGCCGTCGGGGAGCTGCTTGCAGCGGTTCTGAGGATCGCCCTTGCTGTTGCCGAAGTCATATTCGCCGTTGCCCCAGGGGTTGTACTCCAGGGCGGTGACTTCCTTCCAGCGGAGGCCGGACTTGTACTCGTCGCCGTTCTCGTCCAGCACCCAGCCGTCCTCGATCAGCAGTTCCTTGGCCTTATCGGGATTGAAGGTGTAGGGATCGGTCCGCTCGAGGATCTCCTCCTCGTTCTCCTGATACATCCAGTACGCGGAGGACACGGGGCCGGGGATGGTGGAGCCGTGGCCGTTGAAGAGCTCGTTGACCAGAGCATCCTTGTCGATCAGGTAGTTGATGGCCTTGCGGACATTGAGGAACTGATAGGGGCCATAGTCGCAGCGGAAGAAGATCTTGCCGTAGGACAGAGCCACATAGTGGACCTCAGCGAACTTCTCATCGGACTCGACCAGATCGAGGAAGGACTCGATCTGCGCGCCGGTGGCGTTGTTCAGACTGACGTAGTCGATCTCGCCGGTCTTCAAGCTATCCTGCAGGGTGGACTTGTTGGCCTTGACGATGGTGATGGTCTCGATGGAGGGCTTGTAGCCGGCCCAGTCGGACTTGTAGTAGGGGTTGATCTTCAGCTCAGTGACCTGTGCGGACAGATCGCAGTTGGCCACGTAGTAGGCACCGTCGGTACGGGTCTCTTTCCAAGCGAACCGGGTGTCGCCGATGGCCTTGGCCAGCTCGGTATCGGTGGTGTCATACCAATCCTTCTCGCCGACCACGTAGCAGCCTTCGCCGTCATCCTTGATCTCGAAGCCGGGGCACCAGGTCTCCCAGTCGAGGGGGAACGCCTTGGCGTACTGAGAGCAGTTCAGGATCTGGAGCTCATAGTAGTAGGGAACGTTCTCAGCCGCGATGGTGTAGGAGAACTGATACTTATCCAGCAGGCGAACGCCCTTGAAGACCTTGTCCTCGCCCTTGTTGAAGGCGCTGAAACCGACAAAGTATTTGCCCGCATTGCCGTAGGCACCGGACGCAACACCGATGGGAGAGGAGAACAGCAACGGATAGGCAACGTAGTTCATGGCGGTGATCTCGGAACCGTCGTTGAACTTCAGGTCGTCCCGCAGGGTGATGGTGTAGGTCTTGGAACCGTCCGCATTGACCTCAGTCTTCATTTCCTTGACGACCACGGGGTTGACGATCAACTGGCCCTCACGGTTGTTGACCACCAGGTTGTAGGTGTGGATCATCAGGGAGCTGTAGCTGTCGTTGCCGCCGCCATAGGGATCCTCGACGAAGTTGGCATCCATGGTGTCGGTGTAGGGGATGGTGATGCTGCCGCCCACAGGATTCTGAATGATTTCAGGCTCCGTGTACTCGGTGACGGTGACGTTTTCGCCTTCAGCGAAAGCGGTCCCAACGACCGAGAAGACCAGCAACGCAACAAGTAGGAACGATACTAACTTTTTCATGTGTTTTCCTCCTATTGTTTTTATTGAAAGCCCTAATGAGCTAACAATCGATACCGGGCCTTAGCCCTCATAGAAGTGCTGCTCCCATTCGAGCCACTTCTTGCCGTTCATGCCGGAGATCTGCTGCCTGTCCTCCGGGGTGAGCCCCAGGTTGCAGGTGTCGGTGAAGACGGTGTTGCCGTTCTTGAAATTCTCCCGGCCATGCTTGAGCATGGCGGCGATGGCGACCCGCTCGAAGAAGTGCATGGTGACCAGGTTGAAGTTCAGCTTCAACAACTCGTCCAGCTCCGCGTCGGTCTTGCCGTTGTGAGAGACGATGTCCGGATACATCTTCCAGCCCTTGCAGGTCTCGGCCACGTGCCGGGCCTCCTCGATGCCGCGGACGTTGTTGATCATGGTCATGTGGGCGCCCAGGTCCTCCGCCATCTTCATGCGGTAGATGGCCTCCTCGAAGCCTTCGTTGATGCGGACCTCGGTGCGGGCGATGAGGACGCAGTCCGTGCCGCGGATGGCCTCCAGGGCCGCCCGGATCTTGGCGGCGAAGACCTCCCGGCTCACCAATTCGTAGGGGTGCTTGCCGGTCTTGGCGATGGGCATGCGGGTGCAGCCGCGGATGCCCATGCCGTCGTCCAGGGTGAAGCCCTGAGCCCCGGCGTTCACCAGGCGCGTGATGTTCCGATAGGTATTGAGGGGGCTGTCGCCGTAGCCCTCGTCGAAGTCCACCATGATGGGGATGGAGGCGAAGGACGCCACCCGCTCCGTCAAATAGATGAGCTCGTCCCCGGTCATGAGGCCCAGGTCCGGGGTGCCGGTCAAGGAGGCCGCCGCCGGCGTACCAGCGAGCAGCGCCGCCTTGAAGCCGCTCATCTCCGCCACCTTGGCGGAGTAGCAGTCCCACACACAGGGCGCGAAGACCATCTCCCCCTGCTTGAGCAAGTCCATGAACCTCGTCTTCTTCTCTTCCAGCATCTTCATAAGGCTATCCTCCCCAGTGGATTATTTGCAGTGTTCCTCAGCAAACCGGTAGTATTCGGCCTCGCGGGTCAGCATCTCCTTGGCGCCGAAGTCGTAGGCCTTGCGCAGCACGTCCTTGCCGATGCCCGGCATGGTAAAGGTCTCGGAGTAGACCGTGTTCTTGTTGGCGAAATTGTGGAAGCCGAAGTCCAGCATGCCGTACATGGACCCCTTCTCGAGATAGTGCATGGTCACGTAGTTGAAGCCCAACGCCTCGATGTCCTTGAGTTCCACCTCGGGGCTGCCGTCGGGCTGGATGACCACGTCGGGGTACATCTTCCAGCCGTCCAGGATCTTGGCGGCGCGGCGGCACTCGTCGATGTTGTAGAACCGGTTCACCAGCGTCATGGGTGCGCCGATATCCTGGGCCCGCTTGCAGCGGTCGATGGCGTCGTCGAGACCGTGGACCGGCCGAGCCTCCGTCCGGGCGATGAGGACGCAGTCCCCGTTGTCGATCACGTCCAGGGCGGCCTTCACCTTGGCGATGTAGTGCTCCACGGGCCAGACCTTGTAGGGGCTCACGTTGATCCCCTTCTTCACCATCTCGATGTTCCGGCTCTGGGCCAGACGATCGAATCCCCGGATGCCCATGCCGTCGTCCAGGGTGAAACCCTTGACGCCGGCTCTCAGAAGCCGCTCCACGTTGTGCGCCACGTTCAGGGGGCTGTCGCCATATCCCTCGTCGAAGTCCACCAGCAGGGGGATGCTGGAGAAGTTAGCGATCCGCTCGGCAGCGAAGATGAGCTCGTCCACCGTCAAAATGCCCAGGTCTGGCACGCCGGTCAGGCTCTCCGCCACGGCCGCGCCGCTGAGCAGAGCACAGTCGAATCCGGCCATTTCCACGGCCCGCATGGAGTAGCAATCCCACACGCAGGGAGAGAGGACCTGTTTCTCGGAAAGCATCTTTTTAAAGGAACCTTTGAACATTCGCACGCCTCCAAATGATACGCTGAATCAGAATGGATAATTAACAGTTTATGACAGTCTTGCAATCGATTGTTTTTCTATATGATAGCACGATAAAGCTTGACGCGCAACACTTTTTCTGTTGGAGCAAAATAATATATGATCTTATTTCAGCCCTCCTTCAACCGAATGCGGCTCCAGCGGCCCGAGCGGAAGTAGAGGATGATCATCAGATCCCGCACCACCTGATCCGCCACCATGGCGTACCAGGCGCCCATGAGCCCCATCTTGAGGTAGGTCACCAGCAATATGGCGAGGCCGCTGCGTAGGATCAGCACGGTCACCAGCATGGAAAAGGCCGAAAACTTGGTGTCCCCCGCCCCCCGCAGAGCACCGGAAAGAATGAACTGCAGCGCCTGCAGGGGCTGGATGACGCCCACCATGATGAGGAGCTGGCCGCCCAGGGATACGATCTCAGGCGTCTGGTTATAGAGGCTCACCACCGTCCGCCCGAAGACGATGAGGCCGAAGCCCAGGAAGAGGGATACGACGACGCCCACCGCCTCCGTGTGCCGGGCGTACTGCATGGCTGCGTCATACCGCCGCCGGCCAAGGCTCTGGCCCATGAGGGTGGTGGCGGCGTTGGCGAAGGACTGGCCCACCATGAAGCTCATGGTCTGGATATTGGAGCAGATCTGGTGGGTGGCGTAGGCCACGTCGCCGAGATTGGTGACGGTCCGGTTATAGATGATAAGGCCCAATCGCATGATCAGCTGCTCGATCATGGAAGGGACGCCGATGCGGACGATGTTGCGGATGATGACGGGATCGAAGTGGAACTTCCCACGGACGTCCAGGTGCAGATACCGCTTTTTGTCCAGGATGAGCCAGGTGGCCACCAGGAAGGCCGAGGTCTGGCCGATGACGGTGGCCAGCGACGCACCGGCCACCTCCAGGCGGGGGAAGCCGAAATGGCCGAAGATCAAAAGGTAATTGAAGCCTACGTTGATGACGTTGGCCATGGTGTTGTAGAAGAAGGGGTTCTTGGTATCGCCGATGCCCCGCAGCAGGGCCGTGACCGTGAAGGTCAGGCACAGGGGCACGAAGCCGTACATCTGGATGCGGAAGTAGGTGACCGCGAAATCGAACGCCTGGTCGGACAGGCCCGCCCCGCCCATCATGCGCATGAGGGCTGGGGCCAGGATAAAGCCCACCCCCATAAAGAGGACGGATAATATGAGGTTCAGCACCAGGGCCTGCCGCAGGACCTCGTTGACCTTCTGCCGGTCGCCCATGCCGCGGAACCGGGCCGCCACCGCCGTGGAGCCCACGTTCAGGGCGGAGACCATGGTCATCATGAGGAACTTGGGCAGGATAGTGATGCCCACGGCGGACAGGGCCTGGACCCCGGTCTCTCCCGGCAGGTTCCCCACCATCATCTGATCAGCCATGCTGGTGAGCTGAGTCAGCAGCAGCTCCAAAAAGGAGGGCCAGGCGATGCGCAAAACGTCCTGGAAGAGCATGCCGTGGGTGACTCCCGCCGGCATCCGCATGCGCCGAAGCTCCCGTCCGGTCAAGGGGCGGTCCAGCTGCTCCCCGAAGGGCAGGCCGTCCAGGGTGGTCCTGACTTTTTTGACCTTTTCCTCCATACCCTACGCCCTTTCCGGGGGCCTGTGGCCCACGTTCACCAGCAACGAAAGCACCGCGCAGAGGGCGAAAAGGCCCGCGCAGAGGCCCAGCACGTACTCGATCCGCCAGCCGGATTCGATGAGCGCGCTCATGATCTGGGGCGCCAGGCTCCCGCCGAAGAGGACCGCCACGCCCAATATCATGCCGCTCGATTGCATATACAGATGCTCCGGCAGGGCCACCCGGGGGATCATGTAGGTGAACAGCGTCACCGTCACCCCGGCCCAGGCGCCGAAGACGGCCAAAAGGTAGGCGCTGGCTGTGGTGCCCGTCAGCAAAAAGGCTGCCGCCGGGGCGATGAAGGCCCCCAGGAAGGTGCAGGCCATGACCCGCTTCACCGGGAACTTGTCGGCGAGCAGGGGCACCAAAAAGCCCACGGGGATGAAGCACATGCCCCTCAGGGACATGAATACGCCCTTGGTGGCCGTGTCAAAGCCCATGACCTCGGAGAAGTACAGAGGCATGAACACGCCCAGGCACAGATTGCCCGTGGTCTCCAACAGGCCGATGACGAAGCAGAGGACGAAGGCTCTATTTTGGAACAATTCCTTTACGGAGTTCAAATACCCCCGAAAGCCCCCGCGGTCTCGGGTCGTCTTGACCTCGCAGTCCACCTCCTGCACGGTGAACAGGATCAGCAAAGCCAGGACCACCAACAGCACGCCGGTGAGCAGGAAGGCGGAGTTCCAGGCAAAATAGGTGGCCAGGGCCGCCAGGAGGATGGGCCCCATGGTGCCGCTGATGACGGTGGAGCCGCCGCCGATGATGCCGTTGCGGGTGCCGTAGTCCTCCCGGACCAAGTTCTTGGCGATGACGTTCAGCATCATAGCCTGGGAACTGCCCGTGAACACGCCCGTGCCGAAGCGGCAGGCAGCTAAGCTCCAGTAGCTGCTGGTCTGGGACGCCAGGATGGAGAAAACTCCCACCATCAGCGTCATGGGCACCAGAAAGACCTTCCGCCGCCGGGACCGGCTCACCAGGGCGCCGATGACGATGGAGGAGACGCCGAAGGACAGGTAGTAGAGGGCGGTCATGGAGGAATACTGGGACGTGGTGAAATCAAGGTCGTGGATGAGCCGATCGGAAAAGAAGGTGACGCACTCCCCCGACAGGGCCTTCATGCCCGAGACCATGAGGAACAGGACCGTCAGGTAGTTGACGTACCGAAGCTGCTTTTTCTGTGGTGTCATGATCTGCATGCTCTGTGGGTCCTTTCTGTAGGTCCGGGGCGGCCGAGGCCGCAATCGGTTGCAACAAGGTGTGGACCGATCCCCTTTGCTCAGGATCAGTTGTCATGGGATCATTTCTGCCGGAGGGGCAGTAAAAAGGCGATATGGCGGTACAGGTCCCGCTTGTAGGCCGGGCTGATAAGGGCCTCCTTGATGGGCTTGGAAAGCTGCTTCAGCTCCTGCGCGCAGCAGGCGACCACTTCCTCGTCGGCAGCGCCGGCGGCGATCATCCGGGCCGTCTCCACCAGCTCCACGGGCTGGGTGCTGACCGCGCCGGCTATCAGTTTCGCGTCTTTTGGGCCGCAGCGCAGGGCGAAATTGATCAGAGGGAAGTCGATGGTGGCCCGCATGGCGTACTTATAGAAGCCGCTCTTCTCCCCCGCCGGACGGCGCCGGAGGATGAACCGCTTCACCAGCACAGGCAAATGCTCCCCGCAGGCCAGACCGTTTTGCTTCGTATGGCGCTCCACCAGCTCCGCCACGGCGGTGCGGCGAAGCTCGCCGTCCTCCTCATACTCCACCTGGGCGTCGTAGACCAGCAGAGCCGTGGCCACGTCCGAGTAGTAGATGGCCCGGCACACGGGGGAGTTGGGGATCTGATGGCAGATGGTCCCGCCTGTCTTGAAGCAGAGATCGAGGCCGCTGCGCCAGTGCAAAGGCTGGTTGAAGTAGAGGCAGCGGCGATCCTGCATGACGTTGCCGCCGATGGTGGCCGCGTTCCGGATCTGAGGCGAGGCCGTCTCCCCCGCCGCCTGGGCTACAGCGGGCAGTTCCTTCCGGACAAGCTCGCTGTTCGCCACGTCCCACAAGGTGGCCGCGGCGCCGATGACGATCTCGTCCCCCTCCCGCTCAATGGCGGACGACACGCCCAGGTCCTTGACGAAAACCAGGTCATCGTCGTTCCGGACCCCGAACTTCAGCAGGGGCATGATGTCCGTGCCGCCGCCCACATAGGTCACGCGCATGTTCTTCATAGCTGTTCCGCCTTTCTGCTGGGAAGGATCACAAATTTCTCACACAGGGGGATACTGCTCAATTCCTGGCCGGAAGCATGGGCCGCCGCGTTCACGATGGCCGGGGCCACCGGCACCGTAGCGAGCTCGCCCACGCTCTTGGCGCCCAAGGCGCCGTAGGGCTCGTAGCTGTCCACCATGTCCACCCAGGTCCGAGGCATGTCGCCCATCTGGGGGATCCGGTAGTGCAGCAGGTCCGTGGTGTAGGGCCGCTTAGACCGGGGGTTCGTTTCCAGCTTCTCGTAGAGGGCGTAGCCCACGCCCTGGGCGATACCGCCCTCCAGCTGGCCGGCCACGGTCATGCGGTTGATGGGGGTGCCCACGTCCACCACCTCGATGATGTCCAAAAGCTGGATGGCGTTCAATTTCTTATAATATGCCGCCTTCACGAAGCACACGGAGAAGGGGTTGGGGCAGGCCTCGGCCTTGTAGGTGCCGGAGCCGATGATGACGCCGCCCAGGGGGTCGAACATGACCTTGCGCACGGCCTCCTTGAAGGTGAGGGTCAGGGGCTGTTCGCTCTCGATCACGAACCGCTCCCCCTCCTTGTGGGCAGGGGCCTTGTAGATGCGCTGGAGCTGGGTCAAAAACTTTTGATTGAAGTCGGCGCAGGCCCGTTTGACGGCGTTGCCGCAGATAAAGGTCTGGCTGGAACCGAAGGTGCCCGTATCGTAGGGGGTGAAGCGGGTGTCGGCGGCCAGGATGCGCACATCGGACAGGGGGATGCCCAAAAGCTCCGCGGCGATCTGGCTCTCCATGGTTTCGCTCCCCTGGCCGATGTCGGCGGAGCCCACCAGGAGCTGGACCGTGGCGTCGTCGTTCAGGATGAGTATAGCGGAGCTCAAGCCCTCCTTGGAGGAGGGGCCGGAGCCGTGACAGCTGAAGGAGATGCCCCAGGCGGTGCGGACCTCGTCGTTGTCCACCAGGGGCTCCTTAGCGTCGATCTCCGATTGCAGCTGCTGGCAGCGGCGGGCGCAGCCCTCGATGTTGTTGCTGCTCACGGGGATGGAGGCGCAGGGGAAGCACTCCCCCACCTGCACGTGGTTCATGAGCCGCAGCTCCACCGGGTCCATGTTGAGCTTTTGGGCCAGCCGGTCCATAAGGATCTCCCGGCCGAAGGTCAGCTGAGAGTTGCCGTAGCCCCGGAAGGCGCCGCCCACCACGTGGTCCGTGTAGACGCTGTAACCGTCGAAAAAGTAGTTGGGGACGCTGTACTGAAGCTTCCGGGAGGCCGCCGCCACCACCGTGGGGGTATGGGTGGTGTAGGGACCGCCGTTGAGGCGGAAGGTGGTGTCGAACAGCTGCAGTTTCCCGTCCCGGCTGGCCCCGATGCGCAGATCCACGTCGGACCCGTGCCGGGCCACGCCGAAGAGGTCCTCCTCCCGGGTGTAAGAAAGGCGCACCGGACGGCCGATCTTCTTGGACATGAGGGCCGCGGCGTGCTGGGCGTGCAGCTGCTGCCGGGCGCCGAAGCCGCCGCCCACCACGGGCTTGATGAAGGAAACGTCGTTCTCCCGGATGCCGCAGATTTCAGCCAGTAAACGCCGCTCCTGGAAGACGGTCTGGGAGGTGCTGTAGACGGTGAGATGGACCCCGTCGCTGAAGTCCACGTCGCAGGAGGTGAGCTCCATGGTCACGTGCTGCATGGGCGGCGTGGTAAAATGGCCCTTCAGGATCACGTCGGAGGCGGCTTCGCCGGCGGCCAAGTCCCCCTGGGACACCTGCCGCCGCTGCATGACGTTGGTGGGGGCGATCTCGGGCTGCAGGGGTTCGGCCCCTTCGGCCATCGCTTCGCCCACGGTCAGATAGGGTTTCAGGACCTCGTAGGTCACCTTCACGGCGTCCGCGGCCTGCCGGGCAGCCTGCTCGGTCTCAGCGGCCACCACGGCGATCCTATCCCCCAGGACCTTAGGCTCCCGGGTCAGGACCACTTCGTCCGCGATGAGCAGCGGTGAGGGCGGGTTGCCGGAGCAGTTGAACCGCCGGTCCGTGACCTCCTCGGGGAGCAGGCAGCCGAGATACCCGGGGACTTTCTCCGCCTCGGACGTGTCGATGTCCAGCACCCGCGCCCGGGAATGGGGGGAGCGCACCAGGGCGGCGTAGGCCATGTCATCGAGGGCGATATCGTCCGTATACCGAGCCTGGCCCGTGGCCTTCTGCATGGACTCCAGCCGGGGGGTCTCCTTATTGACGATTTGGAAGGTATGTTCCATAGTTCACTCCTTGGCCTCGAGGCCGCCGCTGAGCATGTCCGCCGCAGCCAGGACCGCCTGTTCGATCCTGGCGTAGCCGGTGCACCGGCACAGGTTCCCGGACAGGGCGTCGATGACCTGCTGCCGGGTGGGGGCGGGGTTACGATCCAGCAGGGCCTTGGCCGCCAGGATCATGCCCGGGGTGCAGAAGCCGCACTGGATGGCTCCCAGTTCTTTGAAAGCGATCTGGAGAGGGTGAGGTCTGTCGGCGGTACCGATGCCCTCGATGGTCTCCACCTGGGCCCCGTCACACTGAGCGGCGAAGACGCAGCAGGAATTGACGGCCCGACCGTCCAGGATCACGGTGCAAGCGCCGCATTCGCCCAAGTCGCAGCCCTTCTTCGTGCCCGTGAGGCCTGCCTTCTCCCGAATGAGCTCCAGCAGCGTCTCCCGCGCCGACACCCGAAAGGTCCGCTTTGCCCCGTTGAGCGTCAGGGTGATCTCACGATCCGCCATAGTTTTCCCTCTCCTTCGCTTCGATCGTTTCTGTAGATTAGAGTGTGCCGACGGCGCTCTCCACGGCGTTCAGCAGATCGTCGTTCTCGATGAGGCCGATGGTGGCCTTGGACTGGTTCCCCATATAGAAGTCGTCGTTCTGGAAGGGGATGAGGTCGCTGACCATCTCATAGGCGATGGACGTGCCCTTGCCCAGCCGGAACGCGCCCAGCTTGTCCCGGGTGATGAAGATGCCCCGGGAGGCGAGAAGGAGCTCGATGCCCAAAATCTTCTCCAGGTTCTTCATGACCAGCTTGGCCTTGCGGGTGGCCCAGGGCGCCATGGACACGTGGTCCTCCTGGTTGGCCTTGGTGGGGATGGTGTCGCACACCGCGGGGAAGGCCAAGGTCTTATTTTCGCTGGCCAGGGCGGAGGTGGAGCAGCAGATGATGTTGTAGCCGTAGTTGAGGCCGATGGGCTCCCCGGCCAGGGCCAAGGGCAGGCCGTAGCTGATGGTGGGATCGCACATGGTGAAGCAGCGCCGGTCGGAGAGGTTCCCGATCTCCACCAGGGACATGGTCAGAAGGTCCATGGCAAAGCCGATGGGCTCCCCGTGGAAGTTGCCGCCGGAAAGGAACTCCAGATCCTTGCCGTTGGCCGTGGGGAAGATCAGGGGGTTGTCGGTGGCGGAGTTGATCTCCACCTCGATCAGGTGCCGCACGTAGCCCAGATTCTCCCGGCAGATGCCCTGGACCTGGGGCATGCAGCGGAAGCAGTAGTTGTCCTGGACCCGCTCCTGATAGTGGGGATGCATGACGTCATATTCGAGGTGCACCTTGCGGGCGTCCTCCTGGACCCGCTCGCTGCCCTCCACCAGCTTGAGCACGTTGGCCGCGGCCCGAGCCTGGCCGGCATAAGGACGGGCGGCCTGGATGCGGGGATCGAAGGCCCGGGTCTCGCCGCGGATGGCTTCGAGGGACAGGGCCGTGGTGATCTCGGAGAGCTTGTAGAGCTTCTCGGCGTCGGCGCAGTTGAGGCAGGCCATGCCGGCGAAGAGGGTGGTGCCGTTGAGCAGGGCCAGGCAGTCCTTGGCCTTGAGCTGGAACTCCACGGGGGTGATGCCCGCTTTCTTCAAGGCGTCCTGAGCGGGCATGCGCTTGCCCTTATAGAAGGCTTCCGCCTGGGGCACGCCGATGAGCACGGACACGATATGGGCCATGGGCGCTAAGTCGCCGCAGGCGCCTACGGAGCCCTGCCAGGGCACCACGGGATGGACGCCCTTGTTGAGCATCTCCATGAGCCGATCCACCACCACGGGCCGAAGGCCGGAGACGCCGCGGCAGAAGGCGTTGAGGCGGACGCACATGGCCGCCCGGACCACCTCTTCGGGGGCGGGATCGCCCACGCCGCCGCAGTGGGAGAGGACGGTGCGGTACTGGTGCATGTCGCTCTCCTCGATGGAGACCTTATGATCCTTGTGCTTGCCAAGGCCCGTGTTGAAACCGTAGACGGCGGGAGCGTCGTCCCGCATCCACTCCCGCTCCATGTACTCGCGAACCTCCGCGATGTGCTGGTAGCAGGCCTTGTCGATCTCCACCTTGTAACCGTTGCGGGCCACGTTGACCACGTCCTCGATGGTCAGATCCACGCCGTTGAGAACCACTTTCTTCTTTGCCATTGCTTTTGATTCCTTTCTGTAAAATAAATTCACTTGATAATATCCTGCCTCGACCCGTATCGTCAAGGCCTTTACAAAAAACGATCCCCCGGTTTCGATGCCGAAGGATCGTCATGGACGTTTTCAGACCGGCCCGCCGCCCGCGAAGGCGGTTGTATGGACCGTTCATCCTTTTCAATTGTCGGACCGGCTCAGCCGCCCAGGTAGGCCTTCTGGACCGTGTCGTCCTTGCGGAGGTTCTCCGCCGTGTCGGAGAGGACGATGTTGCCCGTCTCCAGCACGTAGCCGCGATCAGCCACCTTCAGGGCCTTATTGGCGTTCTGCTCCACCACCAGGATGGTGATGCCCTGCTCGTTCAGCTTCTTGATGACGTCGAAGCAGGTATTGACCATGATGGGCATGAGGCCCATGGACACCTCGTCGATGAGGAGCATCCGGGGGGAGAGCATCAGCGCCCGGCTGATGGCCAGCATCTGCTGCTCGCCGCCGGACATGGTGGAGGCCAGCTGATCCTTCCGCTCGCCCAGGCGGGGGAAGATCTCATAGACCCGGGCCATGTTCTCGGCGATCTTCTTTTTGTCCTTCAGCTCGTAAGCCCCCATGCGCAGGTTCTCCTCCACGGTGAGCTTGGCGAACACCCGGCGGCCCTCCGGCACATAGCCGATGCCCATGCCCGCCCGCTTATGGGCCGGCACGTGGGTGATGTCCTGGCCGTTATAGAGGATCTGGCCGGAGGTGGGCTTCACGAGGCCCATGACCGTCTTGATGAGGGTGGTCTTGCCTGCGCCGTTGGGACCGATGACGGACACCAGCTCCCTGTCTTCCACCGTGAGCGAGATGCCGTGGAGGACCTCCATCATGCCGTAGGATACGAACAGGTCTTTGATTTCCAGCATAGCTTAGTCCTCCTCTCCCAGGTAGGCCTCGATGACCTGCTTGTCGTTCTTGACCTCCTCAGGGGTGCCCTCGGCGATCTTTTTGCCGTAGCTCAACACGGTGATGCGGTCGCAGACCTTCATGGTGATGGGCAGGTTGTGCTCGATGAGCACGATGGACTGGCCCTCGGCCTTGAGCTGCATCACCAGGGCGGTGATCTCGTTGATAGCGAAGTTGGAAAGGCCCGCACAGGGTTCGTCCAGCATGATGAGCTTGGGCTCCGTTACCAGGGCCCGGGCGATCTCCAGGCGCCGTAAATACCCCAGCGATACGTCCGAAGCCTTCTTGTTGGCCACCGTCTCCAGGCCCACCCGGCGGATGACCTTCTCCACCCGGTCCTCCACATCCTTGGTCTTGGCCTTATGGAAGTAGGAGGCGATGCCCGTGTACTCATGGACGCCGGCGGCGGCCACCACGTTGTCGAAGATGGTCAGGCCGGCCAGGGGCTTGGAGATCTGGAAGGTCCGGGCGATGCCCTTCTTGGCCATCTCATGGGCCGGGGTCCCCTGGACCTCCTTGCCCTCGAAGATGACCTTGCCGGCGGTGGGGGTGTACACGCCGCAGATGGCGTTGAAAAGGGTGGTCTTGCCGGCGCCGTTGGGGCCGATGATGCCCAAGGTCTCCCCCTCGTAGATGGAAAGGTCGAAGCCGTCGATGGCCTTGAGGCCGCCGAAGTACATCTTCAATCCTTCGATGCGCATCAGTTCCTTCATGCCTGCTTCCCTCCTTCCACAGACTCTACGATGAGATCGGCCCGGGTCTTCCGCTTGGGGAAGATCTTGCGCCAGAGCTTGGTGAGGGCGTTCCACAGGGGCGAATCCTCGCCGATGAGGCCCTGGGGCATGAACCGGACCATGAGGACCAGCAGCAGGCCATAGACCAGCTCCCGGTAGTCCTTGGCAAAGCGAAGGATCTCCGGCAGAGAGGTGATGAGAAGCGCGCCGAAGATGGGGCCGCGGATGGTGCCGAGGCCCCCGATGACCACCATGGACACCACCTGGATGGAGACCACGAAGGCAAAGTCGGTGGCGGAGATGAAGCCCATGCGGTGGGCGTAGATCCCGCCGGCCAAGCCCGCAAAGGCGGTGCCGATGGTGAAGGCCAGGATCTGATACTTGTTGACGTTGATGCCGAAGGAGCGGGCGGCCGCCGTGTCGTTGTTGATGGACGCCAGGGCCATGCCGAACCAGCTTTTGCGCATCTTCACCAGCAGCAGGCACAGGATGACGATGAAGATCACCGCCATGAGGAAGAACTGCTTGTTGCCCATCTTGACGCCGAAGACGACGGGCTTGGCGATGGTGAGGCCCAGGGTGCCGCCGGTGATCTTCATGCGGTTGAACACCGCTTCCATGACGAAGTTGATGCCGATGGTGGTGATGGCGAGGAAGTCCGCCTGCAGCCGCAGGGAGATGACGCCCAGGACGACGCCGAAGGCGCCGGAGACGATCATGGCCGCCAGCAGGGCCAGGAAGAAGTTGCCGCCGTGGGTGGTGATGATGGCCGCCGTATAGGCGCCGATACCGAAGAAGGCTGCGATGCCCATCATGGCCTGGCCGGCGTAGCCGGTGATGATGTTCAACGACAGGGCCAGCAGGGTGAAGATGGCGGCGGTGGCCAGGATGGAGAACAGATAAAACGTATTCATTCCGGCACCTCCTTACACCTTGTTCCGGCGGCCCATGATGCCCTCAGGCTTCACCAGCAGCATGATGATGAGGACCACGAAGGCAATGGCGTCCTTGGGGATGGGGATCTTGGTATAGACGGAGAGGAACACCTCCGCCATGCCGATGATGAGGCCCGCGATGACCGTGCCCAGGGGGTTGCCCAGGCCGCCCAGCACGATGATGGCCAGCATCTTATAGGAAGGCACCTCGCCCAGGGCCGGGGTGATGTTGTTGTAGAGGATGCCGGTCATGATGCCCGCGGCGGCCGCGAAGCCGTAGCCCAGGATGTAGGAGAGGGCCATGGCGCTGTTGGTGTTGACACCGCAGACCCGGGCGATCTCCTGATCCCCCGCGGTGGCCCGCCACGCAAGGCCCAGCTTGGTCTTATTGAGGATGAACCAGAGGATGGCCAGCAATATGGCCGTGAGCACGAAGATCAGCAGCCAGGCGGGCTGGATGGTGACCTTGCCCACGCGGATGACCTCCATGGGAAATTTCAGATTATAGGCCTTGGAGTTGGGGCCGCAGATAAGGCGCACCGCATCCGAGGAGATGGTGAACAGGCCCACGGCTGCCACCAGGGGGATGATGGACAGGGTGCGGGGCTTGGCCAGGATGGGCGAATAGATGACGCGCTGGAGGAAGATGCCCAGAAGGCCCACCACCAGGATAGACACCAGGAACGCCAGGACGATGTTCCCGGTGGCGTAGTATACGTACCAGCCCACATAGGCTCCCACCAGATAGGCGCCGGCGTTGGCGATATCCAATATGCCCAGGATACCGTAGATCAGCGTGGCGCCCATGGCGGTCAGCGCATAGAGGCTGCCGATGGTCAATGCGTTGATCAGCTGTTGCAGAAACATGGTTTTCTTGCTCCCCTACGTTCGATAAAACAGCGGAGATGCCTTTTGGCACCCCCGCTGTCCGATAGTCTTATACGGATGGAACTGCCGGAAAAGACGATGCTGCGTTCTCAGGCAACGCCATCAATAGTTGGCGGGATCGATGATCTGGGCATCGTCCACCACGCCGAAGAAGTGGTACTCGCCCTTGGTCACGACCTGGACCTGGATGGGCTTCACAGCGGAACCCTCGGCATTGTAGTAGAGCAGCGTGCCGGTGACGGTGTCGAAGTTCTTCATGTTGGCAATGAACTCCTTCATCTTCTGGGTGTCGGTGCCCACATTCTTCATGGCCTCAAAGAGGACCTGGAAGGCATCGTACACGGAAGCGCCCACCATGTCGGGCTCGATCTTGTACTCCTCGCGGTAGTTCTTGATGTAGGCCTGGGTCTGCTCGTTCTGGTCATCACGGTTCATGTTGGTGGTGATGTAGAGGCCGTCCGCATACTCCTTGGCGATGTCCAGCAGCATCCAGGAGTCGGCGCCCTCGGTGCCCAGCACGGGGATGTTCAGGCCCTGCATGCCCACCTGACGGAGGACCTCAGCGGCCTGCTCATAGTAGTTGACGGAGTAGATGAGGTCCGCACCGGAAGCGCCGGCAGCGGTGACCACAGAGGTGAGATCGCTGTCCTTGATGGACACGCCCTGCTCATAGACCACCTGCACGTTGGGGTAATCCTTGGCGAGCTTGGCCTTGAAGGCATTGACCTGGGTGGTGCCGAAGTCGAGGTCCACGTAGATGATGGCGACCTTGGTGGCCTTGAGCTGCTCCGCGGCGACCACGGCAGCGCCGGTGGCCTGGACCGCACCGGGGAAGGACTGGGAGAAGATGAGATCACCGGCGCCGGTCACATCGGGATGGACGGCGTAGGCAGAGACCATCAGCTTGCCCGCTTCCTGGAAGATGGGGGCAGCCACCTTGGTGGGGCCGGAGTAGGAGCCGGAGACCACGGCGGTGACGGACTTGTCGCCGGCCAGCTTCTCGGCGATGTTGGCGGCCTGGGTGGTGTCGAGGCCGTCGTCGAAGTCGACCAGCTCAACCTGACGACCCTTGATGCCGCCGTTGGCGTTCACCATCTTCACAGCCAGCTTGGCAGAGTTGAGGGCGGAAGCGCCGTCAGCAGCCGCGGAAGCAGCGGAGACGGGGGCGAAGAAACCGATTTTAATGGTTTCATTCTTGCCGCCGGAACAGGCTACCAAAGCGACGATCATGAGCAGTACCAATACGATGGATAATACCTTTTTCATCATTGATTCCTCCTGTTATTTTTCGTTTTTATTATAGTCCGCAAACTGTAATAATCAAGTTTTTTCGTGAAAAACTTTCCTTTTTTAGGTGTTTTTCTTTTGCTCCCTAATTTATTATGTTGCCGCTGAAAGGCCTCGAAGCCCCTCAGCAAAAGCGCTCGTAGACCGATCCGAAAACCGCCTCGGCCAGGGCCCGATACCGTTCAAGAGCGGCGTCGATATGCTCATCGATCCCCTGGGCATAGGCCCGGTCCTTCATGAGCCGGGTGTTCACCTTCACGTTGACGGCGGCGCCTTCGAGAGCCGCCCGGCAGAAGGCCGCGCCGGTGGCTGCGTCGGAGATCACCAGCTTGCTCCCCTTCTCAGCGAAGTCACGCTCTATCTCGATGGCCTCGCAGGCGAGGTCGAAGATCTCCAGGGGCACCTGGGCGGCGTCGTGGAGGCACTTCTCCATGACTTCGTCCCGGCTGGGGTCCTCCTTGGGGATGGCGTAGGCCCGGCTGAGAGGCTCGAAGGCCACGGCGTCCTTCTCCACGCAATCGAGGAGCCGGCGCCGCAGGTCCTGGGCCCGTTCCATGAGGGCGCGGACGTCCGCCTCCACGTCGGCGTACTTCTTCTTGCCCACGGTCAGCTCCCCCACCATGTCCCCGAGAGCGATGCCCACCGCCCCCACCAGGGCGCTGGCGCCGCCGCCGCCGGGAACGGGGGCCTTGGAGGCCAGGAGCTCCGTGAATCGAATGACGCTGCCGTCGATCAGTCTTTCCATAGGCTTAGAACAGGCCGGAGATGACGCCGTTCTCGTCCACGTCGATCTTCTCCGCCGCGGGGACCTTGGGAAGGCCCGGCATGGTCATGATGTCGCCGGTGTAGGCCACGATGAAGCCCGCGCCCGCGCAGACCTTCAGATCCGTCACCGTCAGGGTGAAGTCCTGGGGCGCGCCCAGGAGCTTGGGATCGTCGGAGAAGGAGTACTGGGTCTTGGCCATACAGATGGGCAGATGGTCGTACCCAAGATCGGTGAAAAGCTGCGCCTTCTTCTTGGCCGCCGGCAGGAAGTCCACGTCCTTGGCGTGGTAGACCCGCTGCGCGATGGCCGTGATCTTGGAGAGGATGGGCTGCTCGAGATCGTACACGAAGCCGAAATCGTTCTCCTCCTCGCAGAGGCGGACCACCTCTTCCGCCAGGGCCACGCCGCCCTCGCCGCCCTTGGCCCACACCTCGGACAGGGCCACGTTCACGCCCAGCTCCTGGCACTTCTCCGCCACCAGGTCCAGCTCGGCCTGTGTGTCCGTGGGGAAGGCGTTGATGGCCACCACGCAGGGCACGCCGTAGACGCTGCGCACGTTGCTCACGTGCTGCAGCAGGTTCGGCAGACCCTTTTCGAGGGCCGCCAGGTTCTCCTGGTTGAGGTCGGCCTTGGCCACGCCGCCGTGGTACTTCAGCGCCCGGACCGTGGCCACGATGACCACCGCCGAGGGCTTGAGGCCCGCCATGCGGCACTTGATGTCCACGAACTTCTCCGCCCCCAGGTCCGCAGCGAAGCCGGCCTCGGTGACGGTGTAGTCGGAAAGCTTCAACGCCAGGCGGGTGGCCATGACGCTGTTACAGCCGTGAGCGATGTTGGCGAAGGGACCGCCGTGGATGAAGGCGGGCGTCCCCTCCAACGTCTGGACCAGATTGGGCTTCAACGCGTCCTTCAGCAGGGCAGCCATGGCGCCCTCGGCTTTGAGATCGTGGGCGGTGACGGGCTTGCCGGCGTAGGTGTAGCCCACGATGATGCGGCCCAGGCGCTGCTTCAAGTCTGTGATGCTGCTGCTCAGGCACAGGACCGCCATGACCTCGCTGGCTACGGTGATCTCAAAGCCGTCCTCCCGGGGCACGCCCTGGACCCGGCCGCCCAAGCCGTCCACGATGTGCCGAAGCTGCCGGTCGTTCATGTCCACGGCCCGCTTCCAGGTGATCTGCTTGGGATCGATGCCCAGGCTGTTCCCCTGCTGGATGTGGTTGTCCAGCATGGCCGCCAGCAGGTTGTTGGCCGCGCCGATGGCGTG
>JBGVAK010000042.1:0-3543 GCA_045224495.1 Christensenellales bacterium | reverse complement strand
GAACCGCTCGGGCTGGGCACTCGCCACGATCTTGGGGCCGATCTCGCCGAAGGTGATGATGAGCACGGTCATAATTGCCGTGGCCGCCCAGGCCCCCTTCTCCCCCATGAGCCCTACGGCGATGACCGTAGCCAGGGAGGAGGCGCCGATGTTCACCAGATTGTTGCCCACCAGGATGGAGATGAGGGCCTTTTCAAAGCTTTTCTTCACCTTCAGCGCCAGGCCGTAGGCGCCGCCCTTCTCCTCCGAAGCGTGCTCGAGGCGCAGCTCCTGGGCCGCAGAGAAGGCGATCTCGGAGCCGGAGAAGAAGGCGGACAGGAGGATGCACAGGAGAATGAGCAGCAGATGCACGATCATTGTTCGTCACCTCCTGCGGGGGCCTTGTCGTCCTCGTCGTAGATCTCGCCCACCAGCTCCTCCAGGATGTCCTCCACGGTGACGATGCCCAGGGGCTTTTCGTCGGCGTCGCGGACGATGGCGGCGTGGACCCGCTGGCTCGACAGGGTGTCCAGCAGCTCGTCGATAGGGATACCGACGGTGACGAAGGTAGGTTTGTCCATGACCCGGCTCAGGGATACGTGGCCCTGGCGCTGGATGTACGACTTGAGATACTTGCGAATTTGGAGCATGCCCACCACGTTCCCATTCGTATCCACCACGGGCAGGCGGGAGTGGTTGGTCCCCTCAATGAGGGAGACGATGGCCTTGGGGGACATATCCCGACGAACGATCTTGATCTGGTCCCAGGGGGTGAACACGTCCCGGACCGGGGTCTCGGTGAATTCGAGGGCGCTCTGGACCAGCTCCGCCGTATCCTCGTCCACGCCGTTCTCCTCGTCGGGGATGATGGAATCGATGATGTCGTGAAGCTCGTCCTCCGTGACCGTGGGGTCCTCCTCCTCGGGGACCCGGGCCAGCTTTTTGAGCAGGCGGCTCAGGCCCGTGAACAGGCGCACGAAGGGCTTCAATACCTTCAGCAATATGAGCAGCGGCGTGGCGCAGAAGAGGGCGAACCGCTCCGAACAGGCCTTGGCGAAGGACTTGGGGATCATCTCCGCCGCCAGGAACACCAAAAGGGCCGTCACCACCGTGGTGATAGCCACCGCCCCCTCGCCCCACAGGCGGGTGGCAGTCAGGGTAGCGAGCGCCGCGCTGCCGATATGCATGATGTTGTTGCCGATGAGTATGGCCGACAAAGCCTCCTCGAAGTGGTCGAGGATGTAGAGCACGCGCCGGGCCCGCCGATCCCCGTCGTCCGCATAGCTCATCATGCGGATCCGGTTCACGGTGGACAAAGCCGTCTCGCTGCCGGCAAAGAAGGCGCTGCACAAAAGCAGCCCCAGGAAGAACAGAACAAGGCCTACGGGGCTCTGCCCCGCCGCCGAAGGAACGGACTCGTTCAGCAGCACACGTATGGGAATGCTACTGGGATCTGCGTCCACGAAAAAACCACCTCACCATAGAATAGTAACACGCCTATTATAAAGGAGGATCGCCCGCCTTGCAAGCGGCTGATCCCCCTTTTTGTACAACTTTTTGTGAAAAATCCCGGCGAAATCTCAAGCGCCCAGCTCGAAGCTGACGTTGCGCACGTCGCCCACGGACTCCAAAAACTCCGTGAGATCGTTGACCGTCACGTCGTGGTGCATGCGCAGCGTCAGGTTGTAGGCCGCGCTGCCGTCCTCCAACAGGTCGATCTTCACCTCGATGATCTGCATGCCGTGGTCGTCGATGTACTCGTTCAGCGCCTTGCGGAACTCGGCCGAATGGGTCACCACGCAGTGCAGCCTCCCCACCACCATGGAATCCACGCCGATGGTGAACTTGTGCATGAGGATCTGGATGAGGGCGATCACCACGGTGGTAAAGATGCCCAGCACGTACATGCCCGCCCCGATGGCCAGGCCGATCCCCGCCGTAGCCCAGATGCCCGCCGCCGTGGTCAACCCCTTGATGGAGTTGCCGTTGCGGAAGATGATGCCGGCCCCCAGGAAGGACACGCCGCTGATGACCTGGGCAGCGAGCCTGGCGGGATCCGTGCCCTTGGTGCCGTAGAGGTCTGCACCGCCCTGGCTCACCAGGTCCGCGAAGCCGTACTTCGACACGATCATGGTCAAGGCCGCCGCGCAGCAGACGATGACGTGGGTGCGGATACCGGCCTCCTTCAATCGCTTGCTGCGCTCGTAGCCGATGGCCGCCCCGCAGATGCAGGCCGCCAGCACCCGGAGAAAGAACTCCACGTACTGCCAGAAGGGGAACTGGCTGGTCAAATATCTTGCTAAGGTCACGATCCTTTACCCCCTGTCCTCCTATGCAAAAGGATCGGTGTGACCGCAGCCCACCGATCCAAAGGGTCACGCCCTCAGGAGATCATATCCCCCTGGTGCGCGATGAGGGTGGCGTCGTAGACGCCCTCCACCCGCATGAACTTGTCCACGAAGCCGGTCTCGCTCTGACGGACCCTGAGCTCCACGGTCATCTCGATGCCCTCCCGCTGGACGGTCTTGGACTTGATCCGGCCTTGGGGGAGCTGGGCCACCATCTGCTTGATCTGCTTGGACGCGCTCTCGTCATAGTGGAGGATCAGCAGGTAGGGCATGGTGGACCGGCCCTTGATGACGGAGATGAGGATCATGCACAGGCCGATGAACACAGCCGCGATGACGCCCGCGATGAAGTACCCCGCGCCGAGAGCGATGCCCTCCGCGATGGCCCAGAACATGAACACCGTGTCGATGGGATCCTTGATGGCGGTACGGAAACGGACGATGGACAGAGCGCCCACCATGCCCAGGCTCAGCTTCACGTTGTTGGCCATGAACATGATGACCGTGGCGGTGACCATGCAGAGCATCACCAAACTCAGGTTGAAGGTCCTCGAATAGATGACCCCGGCGAAGGTGATCCGATAGATGAAGAACACGTAGAGCCCCACCAGAAAGGCAGCCAGGACCGTGAGGATGGTCAGCATGGGCTGATAATTCTGCAGCTGCAAGATGTACTGAAATACGTTGTCCATTGTTTTCTCCTTTTTACTGCGAATGATTCTGTCAAAAGTCGAACTGGCGACAGTAAAGGTATTTGCTGGCCGCCGTGTGGGAAGCCGCGTCCACCTGGATGAGGGAGCGGACGTAGGAGGGCAGGTACTTGTTGAACTTGACCTCCAGGATGCACCCGTTCTCAAAGTCCGTGGCGGGGAAGGTGGGCGTGTGGGGATCGAAGAGCTCCGTACACCGAAGGCTCGTGCGGATGTTGCGGTCGATGGTGATGCGCACATCCTGCAGGGGGAAGATGAAGGGCTCCCGATCGTAGTCTACCAGCACCCGGGGCCGCCAGCCCTCGGTGCGCAAGGCGGCGTAAAGCTCCGCGGCGAAGTCCTCCTGCCGATGGAGGAGGAAGCCGTACTCCCCGGCCAGGATGGCGTCGCACTGCTGCCGGGTGATGAGCAGGCTCTTCTTGCCGATGAACTGGCCGTTCTTGTGCTTGCGCTCGAACTTGATGACCTTGTCGGACATGTCGTAGATGCGGATGCGGTACTTGTCC
>JBGVAK010000041.1:0-30274 GCA_045224495.1 Christensenellales bacterium | reverse complement strand
GTGGTACGGCTACGCCATCCAGATGTCCGGCGACCACCCGGAGCGGTTCTACTGGCCCATCCTGGACAGCGCCACGGCCATCCTGCTGCACAACTACTACCGCAACGTGCTGCAGAAGAAGCCCTTCAGCCTGGGGCCCATGGACCCGAAGCGGAATCCCATAGCCTACCTCCTGATCCTGTGCGACGAGCTGCAGGAGTGGAACCGGGAGGCCCGCGGCATCCTGACCCGGACCTTCACGTTGGCGGACACGGTGCATCTGTCCCTGAAGGAGGGGCATCTCTCCGCTACCTACGTGACGCGCCACGGCCACCTGCCCGAGAAGTTCTGCCGGGAAAAGATGGACCTGCTCAGGGGCCTGCTGGACCTGGACGCCGTGTTCCCCCGGGGTTTTGACGTGGACGCGGAGAGCCTGGACAGCTTCGAGCCCCTCAAGCCCCAGCTCCAGCAGATCACGGCCCGACCCCTGCTCAAGGACATCGAGCTTTTGGCCATCGCCATCCACGCCCGCTACTGCGAGAAACAGCTGCAGGACCATCCGGACAGGCCCCTCGATTATCCCGACTTCTCCCAGCTCCCCGACGATCTCAAGTACAGCAACCTGCGCCAGGCCCAGAACATCTGCGACCGGCTGGAACAGGTGGGCTACCGCTTAGGGCCCAAGGGCGGCAAGGGCGCTATAAAGGAGTTCCCGCCGGAGCTGGTGGAATTCATGGCCGAGCTGGAGCATGAGGCCTGGATGGAGGAGCGCCTGAGCCGGGGCTGGAAGCTGGGCGAACGGAACGCCGCGAACAAGACCTCCCCCTACCTGGTGCCCTACGACCAGCTCTCCGAAGAGATCAAGGATTACGACCGGGACGCCATCCGGAACATCCCCGCTCTGGCGGAGCGCGGAGGCATGGCGGTGTATGAAAACTGAGCGCATCCCCCTGACGATAGGGGTCACGGGCCACCGGAGCATCCGGCCCGAAGACGGGCCCGCCCTCCTCGCCGGGATAAAACAAGCCTTGGAACAGCTGCGGCAGCGGTACCCGCAAAGCCCTCTCGTCATGCTCAACAGCCTGGCCGAGGGGGCGGACCGGCTCTGCGCCCAGGCGGCGCTGGAGCTGGGCATACCCCTGGTGGCCATCCTGCCCCTGCCCCTGCCGGAATATGAGCAGGACTTTCCGGGCGAGGCTCTGGAACGATTCCGCGCCCTGCTCTCTCAGGCGGAGCAAAGCTTCGTGGCGCCTGCCGCGGAGGCCGTGCCGGACCGTCCGGATCGAAGCTTTTTCTACCGGCAGGCAGGCATCTATGTGTCCACCCACTGCCACGTGCTGCTGGCCCTGTGGGACGGGGGCCCCGGCAAGTCGGGCTGCGGCACGGCGGAAGCCGTGGACTTTGCCCTCCATCGGAGCTATCGTCCCGTGTTGAGCGCACCCCTCTTCTCCGCCACGGCGGTGATCCACCTGTTCACCCCCCGAGGCGAGCGGACGGAGCATCCCGCAGGCACGACTGCGATCTTCGGCGACACCGACGCCTGGCGGACGCTCATGGACCGTACGGAGGAGTTCAACGGCCTCGTGGACAAGCCTGATCCTGAACCCGCGCCCCTGCTCCCCAGGGACCGGGAGGCCGACCCCCTTCTGGATCGTATGGAGCAGGTCTACCAGCAGGCGGACCGGCTGAGCCTCCAGTACGCCCGGGTATACCGGCGCGTCCTCGTTATGCTGGCCGTGGTGAGCACCCTGCTCACAGCCTGCTTCCTGCTGTACGACGAGGCGAACATGCATTGGCTGATCCTGGTGTGCGGGCTGGCGCTGCTGTTTGCCTGGATGCTGCAGCGGTACGCCAAACGGTCCAGCTGCCATAGGCGGTATCTCGAATACCGGGTCCTGGCGGAGAGCCTCCGGGTCCAGGCCTTCCTGCGCTTTGCCGGGGTCGGTCGGGAGGCCGTCTCCCTGCTCCCCTGGAGCCAGCAGGCCGAGACCCCCTGGATCGCCATGGCCATGACCGTGCTGGGCTTGGGCGAAGGGCCCCGAAGGAGCCACGACATTCGCGCCTGCTGGGCCCAGGACCAGCTCCACTACCACAAGTCCGCCCGGGGAAAGGCCTGGCATAAGATGAAGGGCAGCGGCCGCGTGGTCGGCGTGGCCCTGTTCGTCAGCGTGGCGCTGTACCTGCTGGCCCTGGTGTTCGAGCTGCTGTTCGGCGGGCTCCTGTCCCGGTTCCCGGCCATCCCGAACGCGGAGACGTACCGGACGCTGCTGAAGCTGGTGCTGGGCAGCATCTCCGCCGCCACCCTCTTCATCTCCAACTACTACGGGAAGCTGTCCCTGTCCCGGAGCGTGGAGGACCACGAGAAGATGGCCGTCTTCTACGAGCGGATCTGTGAAAGGCTGACCCTCTGCGGCCAGGACGAAAACCTGCTGCTGCTCCTTGTACGGGAGGAGCTCGTCGAAAACGGCAACTGGTGCTCCTACCAGCGGGACAATACCCCGGATGTGAACCTGTGATCATCGGAAAGGATCTTTAGACCATGACCTCTGTCGCAAAAAAGGCTGTCGGCGCCGCCCTCGTGTTGGCCCTGTCCCTGGGGCTTTGGGCCTGTTCCCCCCGGGAGGCTTCCCTGCCTGTGAGCCCGACGGAGGCGCCGGCCTCTCCCTCGCCCGTCCAGATGACGGTCCCGCCCACAGGAACGCCTACGCCCACACCCACGCCCACTGCCACGCCGACGCCCACACCCACGCCGACCCCGACTCCCGTGCCCACAGCCACCCCTGTGCCGGACCCCCTGTCTCAGGTCTGGTCTCTGGTCGGAACGGACTTCTCTCTGGCTCTGCGCGCGGATGGGACCTATGAGGCGGTCCTGTCCGAACGAACGGCGTCAGGCGGGTATACCGCAGAGGATGGGCTGCTCGTTTTGACGGCCGAAGACGGCCTCGTGACCCGGATCCCCTTTAGCTGTGACGGTCAGACCCTGACCCTGATCCAGAAGGGGCAGACCCCCCCTCGTCCTGACAGCCGCGGCGGAAACGGCTTTTTCCGTGCCGGCCCATGACCCCGGCGTCCTTCCTGCAGCAGGATCGGACGATCCGGCCATCGCCTACGCGTATGCGGACAAGGCCGTGGTGACCGTGGAGCTCGCCCCGGGGACGGAGGCTTCCGAATACTGTTTCACCTGCCTTGATACGCCGCCGGCGGAGGATTCCTACGACTGGTTGCCCGTGGAGGGGGACCCCTTCCGCGCCTTCAAATATGACGGCGACTACTATATCTTCGTCCGGGACAGTCAGGGACGGGTCAGCGATCCCTACCCCCTCAGCGTCCGTTCCGGCTACATCTACCCCATCCACGGCGGCGGCCTAACCGCCCTGCGTCAGCCCCTCAGCGAAATGCTGGCCGAGGCGGGCACCTCCGTCCAGGCCCTCAACGAGGCCGTGACCGAGGACATCGTCCGGGCGGGCATCTATACCCGCATGGGCGCTGTGACCTCCACTGCATCCGCCGTGTCTCACATGGCGGAACTGGGCTATACCATCCCCTATCAGGGGGAGGGAAAGTACCAAGACAAGGACGATTGGGGCTTCAATCCTGACTGGGGCGCTCGGCTCAAGTTCCCCACCAACGACGGCAACGGCACCTACTATTTCACCGGCATGCAGTGCGTGGGGTCCATCGTTTGGGCTTTGAAGCAGGCGGGTTTGGACATCAGCAACGGGGCCACGGGCTGGCAGATCGGCCGTCTCGGCGAGGTGAGCCGCAACCGGGACAACAAGATCAAATACTATCAGGCCCGCAGCGGCGACTTCATCCAGGTGAACCACCACTACGAGATGGTGATGGACCGGGTGGATACCGACGGGGACGGCACGGCGGACACCTTCCTGCTCTATGAGATGGAGTCCCCCCACCTGACCTTTTTGCTGCTGCCCTTCACCACGGTCCGCTATCGGGACTACTTCAATATGGACGCCGTGTATGCGAACCAAGGGCGGCTGAACGTCAAAAACCGCATCTGGCAGGGCACCTCCCATATCCCTCAGGAGGATTTCCCCTCCTGGCTCACGGCGGCGCTGGAACACGCGGACGAGGACAGGGCTCTGGACAGGTTGATGAGAAGCCTCGGATTGATCGGGGCATCCGAATATGTTTCACTGGGACGGTAAGGAAAGGGTATGAAGAAGATACGGAACATCTGTTTGCTGGCGCTGGCCCTGCTGTTGGCCTGCCTGCCCCTCGGCGCCACATGGGCGGAGGAGGATCCCTCCCTCTATTCCATCGAGACGGGGCCCCTGGCAGTGAACCTGTCCAGCCGCTGCACCATGACTTCGGATCTGAAGTCCACGGCCTATTCCTGGCGGCTCACCGACGGGGATCTGGGCTCCGTCCAGAAGCTGGAAGCCGGGCAGCGGGTGTCCCTTACGTGGAATGACCAGGTGCCGGTGAAGGCTGCGTTCCTGGCCTTCAAGGATTACCCGGAGGGCTACCGCATCCAGCAGTTCGACGCCGCAGGCACCCTGTTGAAGGAGGAGGCGGGGCCCCGATACATCAGCCACGCTGTGTACCTGGAGGAGGGGGCCCGGACCGTGACCGTGGTGCCGGAGAGCGAGATCGTCCTCTGCTCCTTCTACGCCTACGGCGAGGGCATCGTCCCCGACGCCCATCCCTGGACCCCCGTGCCGGAGAAGCTGGACTACCTGATCGTGGCCATGCACCCCGACGACGATGTGCTGTTCATGGGCGCTATCGTGCCCCTATACACCGTGGAGCAGGGGCGGACGGGCACCATCTTCTACACCGCCACCCGGGAGCGGGTCCGCAAGGACGAAGCCGGCAACGGGGCCTGGATCATGGGCCTTAGGAACGCCCCCATCCTGGGCACCTTCCCGGACATCCCCCCCAGCTACATGGAGCAGTACAAGCACACCTTCCAACAGGCGGACCTGGTGAAATACCTGGTGGGCCTGTTCCGCCAGTACAAGCCCGAGGTGGTCTTCTCCCACGACCTGAACGGCGAATACGGCCACTGGCAGCACGTCATCCTGGCTCACGCGGTCCAGGAGGCGGTGCCCCTGGCTGCGGATCCCGGCTACGACCAGCCGAGCGCGGAGCAGTACGGCACCTGGCAGATCAAGAAGCTGTACCTGCACCTGTACCCGGAGAACCCCATCCAGCTCCCCGCCGCCAAGCCCCTGGACGCCTACGGTGGCCTGACGAGCGTAGACGTCGCCGCTGCCGCCTTCCAGTGCCACAAGTCCCAGCTGCCCTCCCGCCACGCCGTCAGCAACGAGGGGGTCTACAGCATGTCTGACTTCGGCCTGGCGTACACCGCGGTGGGTCTCGATACGCCGGGGGTCAACGACCCCTTCGAGCACGTGGACCCCGCTGTCCTCCATGCCCATGCTACCCCCACGCCGGAGCCTACGCCGGCGCCTACGGATACGCCCACGCCTACGGACACACCCGTGCCCACGGATACGCCTACGCCTGTCCCCACGGACACGCCGGCGCCTACGGACACCCCGGCGCCTACGGATACGCCCGTGCCCGCAGAGACGCTCCAGCTTACCCCGGCGCCCACGGATACGCCCATGGATGACGACGAAGACGCCCCGGAGATCCTCTTTTGGCTGCTGCCGGCCCTGGTGGGCCTGGCCGCTCTGCTGTGTTTCGGCATCTCCTTTTTGACCAAACGCTGGTGGCAGCGCCTCCTGCTGTGGGCCCTGGCCCTGCTGCTGGCGGCGGGCGCGGCCCTGCTGCTGGTGCGCAGCCACCCCCGCATGGCCCAACGGCTCCCCTTTGCCCCCACCCCAACGCCTACGGCCACCCCGGCGGTCTACGAACTCACCTTCACCACGGACACCCTGCCCGAATCGTCGGCCCTGTCCGCCTATCCGGTGCTCCGATCCCTGGATCTGACCGATTGCGAGCAGGTGGACGCCGCCCGGTTCGAGGCCATCCGGCAGGCGGTGCCGGCGGATTGCGTCATCCGCTGGTCTGTGCCGCTGACGGACGGTCGTTTCCCCGCGGACAGCACGGAGCTGGTCCTGCCCCACTTCTCCCCGGAGGACGGGGCCCTGCTCCCCTACTTCGAAAACCTTACAGCCCTGGACGTTTCGGGCACCACCGCCTACGACGCTCTGCTGACCCTGAAAGAGGCCCGGCCCGATCTGGCCCTCACCTACACCCTGCCCGTAGGGGATAGGGTGCTGACCCTGGAAGACGAAACCATAGCGGTCACAGAGGCCCCCGACCTCGACTTGCTCAGCAAGATGCTCCCGGCCTTCCCCGCCCTGCAGACCCTGGACCTGACAGAGGCTCCCGTGGACCCGGCGGAAGCGATCGCCCTGAAGGAAGCCCATCCGGAGCTGACGGTCCTGTACGCCGTGCCCCTGGGCAGCATCCGCG
Source organism: Christensenellales bacterium (assembly GCA_045224495.1). Classification (GTDB taxonomy): domain Bacteria; phylum Bacillota; class Clostridia; order Christensenellales; family CAG-138; genus RUG472. Next base: position 23,884 of record JBGVAK010000041.1, on the reverse strand, counting down.
TCTCACCCGACACGGAGAGCCTGGCCCTGGCGGGCTTCGGCGTCCAAAGCGCCCAGGAGCTGCTCTCTGCCCTGCCCTATCTGCCCGATCTCAAGCAGGTGGACCTGCACGGCACGGGCCTCGGCATAGACGATCTTGCCGCCATCCAGGCCGCCCGTCCTGACCTGGCACTCTCCCAGGCGGTGGATCTCTTCGGACAGACCGTGGAGACGGACGCGACGGAACTGGACCTTCGGAACGCCGCGTACAGCGCCCAGGAGCTGCCCGCCCTGCTGAAGCCCTTCCTGGCCCTGCAGCGGGTATACCTTAGGCAGGACGCCGACGTGGAGGCCACCGCCGCGCTGCTGCGGGAGACCCGTCCCGAGACCGTCTTCGTCTACGAGACTAAGGCCTTCGGCAGGACCGTGGAGAGCACCATCGAGGAGTTGGACGTCAGCCAAACCCACTTTGCCACCGCCGAAGAGGTGAAGGCGGAGCTCGTGCACCTGCCCTGCCTCCAAAAGCTGGTCATGTGCGACTGCGGCCTCAGCAACCAGCAGATGGAGGAGCTCATAGAGGCCTATCCCGCGGTGAAGTTCGTCTGGAACATCCGCATCGGCCCCCACAAGCTGCGGACCGATGCCCTGGGCTTCAGCACCAAGAATCCCACCAAGTACACCAACGCCCAGTATTCCGATGCCTATAACCACCGGATCAAGACCGTGCAGCGATTGAATCCGGGAGATCTGGAGCCCCTCAAATACTGTACCGACCTGTTGGCCCTGGACGTGGGGCACAACTACCTGATCAACGAGGATCTGGACGTGCTCCAGTACCTCCCTCACCTGCAGGTGCTGATCCTGGCGGACAACAAGTTCACGGACATCTCCGCGCTGCACCAGCTTAAGGAGCTCAGATACGTGGAGCTGTTCATGAACCGCATCCCCGACATGTCCCCCCTGGTGGGCCTCGAAAACCTGACGGACATCAACGTCGCCAACACCCATCTGGAGGACATCGCGCCGCTGATGCAGCTCACCCACGCCAAGCGCCTCTGGTTCTCCATGAACAACCTGACCACGGAGCAAAACAAAGCCGTGGTGAACGCCCTGCCCAACTGCGTCTGCAACTATACCACCCGGAACGAGACCTTGGAGGGCTGGCGGGAGGGCGAGACCTATCAGTGGATGCGCAGCTTCTTCAACGACAAGTGACCCGCAAAAGCGGGATATATTCTGCAGCCGATCCCCAATCCCTATTGCCCTTCGGGAACGGCGGTGGTAGAGTAAGGAAAGGATTTGAATAAAGAGGTTTGGATATGATCAGTGAACCTTCCTTGCGGACCTGGTGTGAGATCGATCTGGACGCCATGCTCCACAACTTCATGGCAGCCCGTCACCATCTGCCGGACGAGGTGCTTTTAGCAGCCGTCATCAAGGCCAACGCCTACGGCCATGGGGCCGTGGCGGCGGCGAAGCTGTTGGAGGGCAAGGCGGACCGGTTCGCCGTAGCTATGACGGACGAGGCCGTGGAGCTGAGAAAGGCGGGCGTCGAGACGCCCATCTTCCTGCTGGCCCCCACGCCGGAGAGCGACTTTGAGGCCATCGCCCGATACGATATCGAGGCGGCCGTACCCTCCTTCGCCTACGGCAAAGCCCTGTGCGCCTACGGGGCTGCCCACGGGAAGACCATCCCCTACCACGTGGCCCTGGACACGGGCATGGGCCGCATCGGCTTTGCCTGCACGGACGACTCCCTGGACGAGATCGAAGCCCTGTCCAGGCTCCCCGGCGGCAGGCTCCTGGGGGTATTCAGCCACTACGCCAAGGCCGACGCCCTGGACAAGACCTACGCCCGGGAGCAGACCCGGCGATATAAGGCCTTCACGGAGGCCATGGAACAGCGGGGCATCGAGATCCCTCTCAAGCACCTGGACAACAGCGCGGGGCTCGTGGAGATGCCGGATAAGTTCGACATGGTCCGGGAGGGCATCATCCTCTACGGGCTCAAGCCCTCCAACGAGGTGGACCTGAGCCTCATCGGCGGGGTCCGGGGCGTCATGGCCCTGCGGTCCCATATCAGCTTTCTGAAGACCGTCGCGGCGCCCACGCCCGTGAGCTACGGCTGCACCTACGTGGCCCAGCCCGGGACCCGGGTGGCCACGGTATCCGCCGGATACGCCGACGGGGTGAACCGGCTCCTCAGCAACCAAGGCCAGGTCCTGGTCCGGGGCATCCGCTGCCCCATCATCGGCCGGGTGTGCATGGACCAGTTCATGATCGACGTGACGGGCGTCCCCGAGGCCCAGGTGGGCGATACGGTCACCATCTTCGGCCGGGACGGGGACGACGAGATCACGGCGGACGACGTGGCGGATATGATCGGCACCATCGGATACGAGGTCACCTGCCTCGTCACGCCGAGAGTGCCCCGGGTATATGTACAGGACGGAGCGGTGGTCAGCGTCCATAGGCCCCTGATCGATTGAGATGCAACAAAAAAGCTGTCCTTCGCGGGACAGCTTTTTTATTTGTCCGGAAACCCAGGAGACGTGACCACGGTGCCGTCGGTGCGGACGAAGAGGGCCTCCGCCTCCGGAACGGAATCGATGAGCTTTAATCCCGCCTCTTCGCCCAGGAGCAGGCAGGCCGTGGACAGGGCGTCGCCCCAGAGGGAACTGCCCGACAGGACGGTGACGGCCAGAAGGCCCCGGTCCGCGGGAAATCCCGTGAAGGGGTCCAAAACGTGGTGATACCGCTGACCGTCGTGGTCGAAATACCGCTCGTAGGTGCCGGAGGTGACTAAGCTCCTGTCTTTGAGAGCCAGGACCCGCAGCAGCTCCCCGGAATTCATGGGGCTCTGGACGCCGATGGAGAAGGGCGTATCGCCCGGCTTTTCGCCGAGCAACAGGATGTTCCTGCCCAGGTCGATGACCCCGCTTTCGACGCCCCGGCTAAGGAGCAGCTCCTTGACCTTATCCGCAATATATCCCTTGGCGAGGGCGCCCAGGTCCAGGCGCATGCCGGGCCGAGCCAGGTACGCCGTGCCGGCGGCCTCGTCCAGGACGAGGTCGTCCATGCCCAACAGGCCCAGGGCGGCGGAGAGCTCGTCGTCCGTGGGATAGTGCCCCCCGTTCCGGATATCCCACAGGTCGATGAGGGGGCCCACGGTCACATCGAGATACCCGCCCGTTTTCTCATACATCTCCTTGGCGAAGCGGAGCAGCTCCATGGTATCGGAGGAAACGGTCACGGGCTTCACCCCCGCGGCGGCCTGCACCCAACCGAGATCGCTGAAGGGGGCATAGGCGTCCAGCAGGTCGCTCAAACGCCGTATCTCCTGAAAGGCCGCGTCCAGATCCTTCTCTGTGGCCCCGTACAGGGTCAACGTGACCACTGTGTCCAGCAGGTAGTCCGTGCGGGAAAGGGACTTGGGCTGGGCCTCACAGCCCGCAACAGCAAGGAGCAGCAGCGCCGCCAGCAAAAGCGCGACTGTTTTGCGCATGGCCGTCCCCCCTCTCATTTCGTCTTCGCCTATAGTATACATCCGTTATACCCGTTGCACAATGGGGGACCGGGGTGTATACTGATGGCATGAAAAAGATTTTGTCCCTGACGCTCATACTGCTGCTTGCATTGACCGGCTGCGCGCCCCGGCCCGCCCAAAGCGAGTTCGTCCGACTGACGGACCCGCCGGCCACGGCGGAGCCTACGGAGGCGCCCGTAGACAGCAGCCTGGTGCTGCTGCCGGACGGGTCCAGGGGGGAGGCGAGCGCGCCTGCGGACACGCCCGCGCCCACCGACACCCCCGCGCCCACGGCCAAGCCCACCCCCGGGCCCACGGCGTGCCCCGTCCAGTACGGGGAGGACTACGACGATCGGGATCGGGTGGCCCTGTACCTGCACCTCTACGGGGAGCTGCCGCCCCACTTTATCACCAAGAAGGAGGCCCAGCAGCTGGGCTGGTCCGGCGGCGAGGTGGAGGACTTCCGGGATGGCGCGGCCATCGGCGGGGACTATTTCGGCAACTATGAGGGGCTCCTGCCCAAGAAGAAGGGCCGAAAATACTACGAGTGCGACATCGGCACCGTGGGGAAGAAGAAGCGGGGCGAAAAGCGCCTCATCTATTCCAACGACGGCCTCATCTACTACACCGACGACCACTACAACAGCTTCACCTTGCTCTATGGGGAGGAATGAACCATGCTGATCCTGTGCGACTTCGCTCGATTGGACACGCCCGATGCGGTCTATGACTATCTCCAGAAGGAGCTGGCTTTCCCTGCCTGGTTCGGCCGGAACCTGGACGCCCTCCACGACTGCCTGACGGATATAGGGACCCCCACCCGCCTCGTGCTCACCGGCGCCGCAAGCCCCTCCGCCCAGCGGTTTTTGCCCGTCCTCAAGGGCGCTGCCAGACAGAACAGATACCTGTCCGTAGAGATACACGAGGGATAGCCACGTTTTACAAAGAATCACAGAGGATTTTTTGAAATCCTCTGTTTCTTTTTGGAAAGGTTTCTGCTATACTATTTAAGTTATGAATCCGAGCGACATAGGAAGGAGAACCCTATGAACTATACGAACGCTGTGGCTGCCGCCCTTACGGGATGCGTGGACCTGCCCATCGAGGAGTTGGAGGGGCTGCTGGAAACGCCCAAAAACCCCAGTATGGGGGACATCGCCTTCCCCTGCTTCAAGCTGGCCAAGGTCCTGAAAAAGGCCCCCAACGCCATCGCCGCGGAGCTGCAAGACAAGCTCGTCCTGCCTGAGGGCGTGGAGAAGGTCCAGGCCGTGGGGCCCTACCTCAATTTCTTCATTGAGAAGGGACAGCAGGCGCAGAACGTGCTCACCAAGGTCCTGGACGCGGGCAAGGCCTACGGCGGGTCCGACGAGGGAAAAGGCCGGCACGTGGTGCTGGACTACTCCTCCATCAACATCGCCAAGCCCTTTGGCTTCCACCACCTGCCCAGCACCGCCATCGGCAACGCCCTCTATCGCATCTATCGGCATCTTGGCTATGCCCCCGTGGGCGTCAATCACCTGGGGGACTGGGGCACCCAGTTCGGCAAGATGATCGTGGCCTATCGGAAGTGGGGCACCAAGCCCGTGGACCGGTACGGCATCCGGGAGCTGGTGGACCTGTACGTCCGCTACCACAAGGAGGCCGAGGACCATCCGGAGATGGACGACGAAGCCCGCGCCTGGTTCCATCGGATCGAGACCGGCGACGAGGAGGCCGTTTCCCTTTGGAAGCAGATGAAGGACGCCACCATCCGGGAGGTCAAGAAGACCTACGAGCGCATGGGCGTCCGGTTCGACAGCTGGGCGGGCGAGTCCTTCTACGAGGACAAGATGGCGCCCGTCATCGACGAGCTTAGGGAAAAGGGCATCAGCAAGCTGGACAAGGGGGCCACCATCGTGGACCTTTCCGCATGGAACATGCCCCCCTGCATCATCTTGAAGAGCGACGGCAGCACCATCTACGCTACAAGGGACCTGGCCGCCGCCTGCTATCGGAAGGAGACTTACGATTTTGCCAAGCTCCTCTACGTGGTGGCCTACCAGCAGGACCTGCATTTCAAGCAGATCTTCAAGGTCCTGGAGCTCATGGGCCGGGACTGGGTCAAGGACTGCGTCCACGTGAACTTCGGCATGGTCAGCATGGAGGGCGACGCCTTCAGCACCCGGGAGGGGAAGGTCCTGTACCTGGACGACGTGCTGGACGCGGCGGTGGAGAAGACCTACGAGATCATCTGTGAAAAGAGCCCCGACTTGGAGGACAAGCGCGCCGCGGCGGAGGCCGTGGGCGTGGGCGCGGTGATCTGGGGGGCGCTCTACAACTCCCGCATCAAGGACGTGGTCTTTAGCTACGACAAGGTCCTGAACTTCGACGGGGAAACAGGCCCCTACGCCCAGTACACCCACGCCCGCTGCTGCTCCGTGCTCCGCAAGGCCGGGGGCTACGATCGGGAGAAATTGGACGCCTCCGTGCTCTCCGACCCCTATTCTTTGGCGCTATTGAAGGCCATCGACAGCTTCCCCGCCGCCGTCAAGGCCGCCGCGGAGAAGTACGAGCCCTATCTGGTGGCCCGGGCGGTCATGGCCGTGTGCACCGCCATGAACAAGTTCTACTACGAGATCCGCATCATGGCGGACGAGGAGGCGGCGCGGACGGCCCGCCTTGCCCTCACCGACGCGGCGCGGCAAACCATCGAGATCGGATTAAATCTGCTGGGCATCCAGGCCCCGGAAAGGATGTAAGATATGATAGACATGAAGCTGATCCGTACCAACCCTGACTTGGTGCGGGAGAACATCCAAAAGAAGTTCCAGTTTGAAAAGCTCCCCCTGGTGGACGAGGTCATCGCCCTCGATAAGGAGTATCGGGAGGCTGTGACCCGCTGCGACTATCTGCGCAACCAGCGCAATGTCATCAGCAAGAAGATCGGCATGCTTATGGGCCAGGGCAAGCGGGACGAGGCGGAGGCCACGAAAAAGGAGGTCACCGCCATGGCCGACGAGATGGCCGCCCTCACCGCCCGGGAGGACGAGCTGCAGGCCGAGATCAGAAAGCGCATGCTGGTGATCCCCCAGATCATCGACCCCTCCGTGCCCATCGGCAAGGACGATTCTGAAAACGTGGAGATCGAGCGCTTTGGGGAGCCCGTGGTGCCGGACTATCCCATCCCCTACCACACGGAGATCATGGAGCGGCTTCACGGGATCGAGCTGGATGCGGCGCGCCGCACCAGCGGCAACGGGTTCTACTACCTCTGCGGCGACATCGCCCGGCTCCAGAGCGCCATCCTCTCCTACGCCAGGGACTTCATGATCGATCGGGGCTACACCTACTATATCCCCCCCTTCATGATCCGCAGCAACGTGGTGGACGGGGTCATGAGCTTCACCGAGATGGAGAACATGATGTACAAGATCGAGGGCGAGGACCTGTACCTCATCGGCACCAGCGAGCACTCCATGATCGGCAAGTTCATCAACACCTTCCTCGAGGAGGACAGCCTTCCCCAGCGGCTCACCAGCTACAGCCCCTGCTTCCGCAAGGAGGTAGGCGCCCACGGCATCGAGGAGCGGGGCGTGTACCGCATCCACCAGTTCGAGAAGCAGGAGATGATCATCGTCTGCAAGCCCGAGGATAGCCCCAAGATGTTCGACGAGCTGTGGAAGAACACCGTGGACTTCTTCCGTTCCATGGATATCCCCGTCAGGACACTCGAGTGCTGCTCGGGCGACCTCGCCGACCTGAAGGTAAAGAGCCTGGACGTGGAGGCCTGGTCCCCCCGGCAGCAAAAGTACTTCGAGGTGGGCAGCTGCTCCAACCTGGGCGACGCCCAGGCCAGGCGCCTCGGCATCCGGGTGAAGAACAAGCAGAAGGGCAACTACTTCGCCCACACCCTGAACAACACCGTGGTGGCCCCGCCGAGGATGCTCATCGCCTTCCTCGAAAACCACCTGCAGGCGGACGGCTCCGTGACCGTCCCCGAACCTCTCCGGCCCTACATGGGCGGCAAGGACCATTTGGAGTAAGCGGCGGTCTTTACAGCATATCGACAGGTAGAAATGGTGCTTTTGAAGCGCCATTTCTTATTTGCTGTTTTTGATGAAAAGCATATCCTTGACAGTCCTATTTATATTTGTTACAATATAATTGTATCAAACGCAATTAGGGGATTGCTTTATGGCCCATGACGATCATGAAACAATGAAGCTCAAGAACCAGCTTTGCTTCCCGCTGTACGCCGCCGCACGGAACGTAACGAACCTGTACACGCCGTATTTAAAGCCGCTGGGGCTCACGTATACGCAGTACATCGCGTTTCTGGTGCTGTGGGAAAGGGACGGGATCCCGGTGGGAGAGCTTTGCGAAACGCTGATGCTGGATAACGGGACGATCTCCCCCCTGCTCAAGAAGATGCAGCAAGCAGGGTATATCGAACGGACCAGAAGTGAACGGGATGACCGGGTGGTCGTGATCACGCTGACGGAGGCGGGCAAAGCCCTGCAGGAGCAGGCCATGGACGTGCCGAAAAAGGTGGCGAGCTGTCTTGCGCTGTCGCCGGAAAAGGCGCAGGCGCTGTACGCGCTGCTGTATGAACTCTTGAACAATCAATGCAGAAAGGAAAAGGAGCAAAACAATGAAAACGGTCTATGATTTCACGGTGAAAGACAGAAAAGGAAACGACGTCAGCCTGTCAGAATACAAGGGCAAGGTGCTGCTGATCGTCAACACGGCAACGGGCTGCGGCTTTACCCCGCACTACGATCCCCTCGAAGCCATGTACAAGGAACTCCGGGAGAAGAACTTTGAAATCCTCGATTTCCCCTGCAACCAGTTTGCCAATCAGGCTCCCGGCAGCGAGGACGAGATCCATTCGTTCTGCACGCTGAAATTCGGTGCGGATTTCCCACAGTTCAAGAAGATCGACGTCAACGGGGAGACCGCCGATCCGCTGTTTGCGTTCCTTGCCATGGAAAAGCCGTTTGAGGGCTTCGGCAAGGGCGTCAAAAACGCCATGCTCGAAAAGTTTGCGAAGATGAACAACAAACAGTTCGGCGACAAGGCGTACATCAAATGGAACTTCACGAAGTTCCTCATCGACCGCGAGGGCAACGTGGTTGCGCGTTTTGAGCCTACCGTCGATATGGCGGAGGTCAAAAAGGCCGTCGAAGCGGCGCTGTGAGGGATCGGCATGCAGGATATTTCGGCAGAAGTTGCCATCAGGGAAAAAACGATCGTCCGCACGAGCGTTATCGGGATCGTCACGAACCTTCTGCTGGTGGGATTCAAGGCGTTCGTCGGGCTCATGTCCAATTCGATCGCGATCATTCTGGACGCAGTCAACAACCTTTCCGATGCGCTTTCCAGCGTCGTAACGATCATCGGTGCGAAGCTGGGCGCCAAGCAGCCGGACAAAAAGCATCCGCTGGGCTACGGCAGGATCGAGTATTTAAGTTCCATGATCGTCGCCGCGCTGGTGCTGTATGCGGGCATCACGTCGCTGGTCGAATCGATCAAAAAGATCTTCCATCCGGAAGCAGCGGACTACGGCACGGTCACGCTCGTCATCATTTCCGTGGCGATCGTCGTGAAGCTCCTGCTCGGTCTGTATGTGAAGAAGCAGGGCAAGAAGGTCAACTCCGGCGCGCTCGCTGCCTCTGGCTCCGACGCCATGTTCGACGCGATTTTGTCCGCTTCGGTGCTTGCCTCGGCGATCGTCTATCTCGTTTGGGGCGTGTCGCTGGAAGCCTACGTCGGTGTGATCATTGCGGGCTACATTATCAAGGCGGGCATCGAGATGATGATCGAAACGCTGAACGATATCATCGGCAAGCGGGAGGATGCTGAGATCACGAAGGAACTGAAGCAGATCATCTGCGAGGAGGAAGCCGTCCTCGGCGCATATGACGTTACTCTGTTCAACTACGGACCGAACAAAAACTACGGCTCCGTGCACGTCGAGCTTCCGGATACGCTGACCGTGGACGAGGTGGACCGTATCACGCGGCGGATCCAAACCAACGTCTTTCATAAGACCGGCGTCATTCTGACCGGCATCGGCGTCTATTCCTACAACACGTCGAACGATGAAGCGGCGCAGATGCGCAACCGCATCCAGCAAACCGTTCTCTCCCACGAATGGGCCTTGCAGATGCACGGCTTCTATGCCGATACGAAACAAAAGACCCTTCGCTTTGACGTCGTTATGAGCTTCGACGTCGATCGGAAGGAAGCGTTGGAAACGTTGTACCAAGAAATCCGCGGACTATATCCGGACTACGAGATCCTGATCGTACCGGACGTGGATATCGCGGATTGAATCGGAAGAAAGCGCTCCGTTCCGATCAGCAAACAAGGATCTACAGAGTAGCGCTCTGCCCCTCCCGCTTGACGGCCTCGTTGGCCTGCAAGCGGCGGGGCTTTTTTGTTTGTCACGGCGAAACGTAGGCGGGGCAAGCCCCTCCCTGCGATAGCTCCCTTGTCCCACATTCGCAGGGGGCCGCGGCTTGCTCGGCCCGTCTTTCCCGGGTCTTTTTTCCGTTTGCGGCGCATAGGCTGTGACGATAAGAAACCCTACGGGAGGTCATAGCCATGGATGTGGAAAAGGTCAGTTTCAACGTGGATACGCTGTATGCGCAGCTGGAGGAGCAGGTGCCCATCGAGAGCGCCATCCCCCTGCCCCAGGGGCGGACCGCCGGGAGCGTGCTGTCGGTGACGCCCCAGCTGCAGATCCGGGAGGTGCGGGTCAGCGAGACCGGCGTCCGGCTCAGCGGACAGCTGCAGCTCCATTTGATCGCGGAGACCGGGGAGCGGGTGCTCTTTTCCTTCGATGCGGCAGCGGAGTTCACCCACCTCATCAGCGCCCGGATCACCGAGGACGCCCTGCAGCCCCGCATCTACGGGCAGCTGCTGAAGTGCGCCTGCCACCGGGAGGACGACGGCGTGCGCCTGAGCGCGGTCCTGGATCTGAAGGTGTGGCTCCTGTCGCCCCGGGAGATCGGAGCCGTGTCCGCCATCCGTGGCGCCGTGGGCCTCGAAAGCCGGGAGGAGACCATCGTCACCCGGCGCCGGTCGCTCCAGGGGGCCAAGGCCCTTCAGATACGGGACGAACTGGGCGTGGAGGCGGGCACCAACGTGCTGGAAGCGAAGGGAACCGTCCGCATCCTCTCCAGCCGTCCGTCGGGCGAGGGCATGGCATTGGATGGGGAGCTGTTCTCCTCCCTGGTGCTCCTGGACCCGGAGGGACGGCTCCAGGAGAAGAACGTCCGCAGCCCCTTCTCCGACACGGTGAAGCTGGAGGGACCTATGACCGGCGGCGCCACGCTGAACGCGGAGCTCACCGGTCTCACCGCCCGGGTGGACGGAGAGGCCCTGTTCCTCAGCGGGGACGTATCCTTGTCGGCCTACGGCGGGGCGGAGAGCCGCATGCGGGTCCTGTCCGACGCCTACGACGAGGGCGGCACCTTCCTCTGCCATCGGGAGGAGACCACGGGGCTCATGTACCTCGGTCCCGTGCTGAAGGAGGATGTGATGGAGGGCCCCCTCTCCGTGCCCAACCATATGCCGGAGGTCCAGCAGGTCCTCTATAGCCGGGCCCTGCCCGCCATCACGAGCCTGAGCCCCGGGGAGAACGGGACGGCCCTGGACGGCGTGGTCCTGGTGACCACGGTGTACCGGTGCGACAGCGGCCTTTTACACAGCTTCACGGGGGAGGTGCCCTTCTCGTTGACCCTGCCCGGCCAGGGCGATCTGGTGCTGCCCCTCTCCGCGGCGGCTTTCTCCACGGTCACGGGCCGGGGGCGGGTCCTGCAGGCTCGGGTGGAGCTCCTCTTCTGGGGGGAGCAATACGCCCAGAACCAGATCGGCTATACCGACGACCTCTTGGCGGGGCCGGGCACCCAGCCGGGGCGAGGTATCCTCATCTACGCCCCGGACCCGGACGAAAACCTGTTCACCGTGGGCAAGCGCTTCGGCATCCCCCAAAGACGCCTCAGGGAACTGAACGGGGAGCTTTCCGAGCCCTTCTGCGGGGCGGAGCGGATACTCATCATCAAATAACATGAAAAAGGAGGCCCATCGGCCTCCTTTTTCATGGTTGGTCCAGTTCTCAGTCGTAGTAGGGATCGTTCCTGTCCCGACGCAGCTTCTGTTCCGTTTCCATCTGTCGGTCCTGTTCCTTGCGCTCGTTCCGGTTCTTCTTGTCCTTGTTCTGGCCGTTCTGGCCGCCCGTGTACGAACGTTCAAACTCATCGAAGAAAGACATCTCTTTACCTCCCGGTGTTGTTCGGCTCCTGGCCGACATCCGTAGTCTGTCCCGCTTCGACCGGGGTATGCTGGAAAAAACTGTCATTTTCCCCTGGCCTGCTCGTCCGCCTCGATGTCGGCCTTCCAGGCGGCGGTGACGGGGCGGCTCATGCGCAGGTCGCAGAGGGTATCGCCGACTACACGATAGTTGAGCTCCATGCCGGCGCTGTCCTGGACGTACTTCACGGCCCGATCCCGCCGGATGCCGATATCCTCCGCGGCGGCGATGGCGTCCATGTTGGCCCCCAGGAACAGGAACTCCCAGCCGTAGCGGGCCTTCTGCCGCTCCACCATCTGCCGGACCTCCGCTCTGCCGAATCGATGGCTGGCGTTCTCCATGCCGTCGGTGGTGATGACGAAGATGGTATGCTCCGGCACGTCCTCCGCCCGGGCGTACTTGTGGACGTTCCCGATGTGGTGGATGGCCCCGCCCAGGGCGTCCAGCAGGGCCGTGCAGCCGCCGGGGGTGTAGTCCCGCCGGGTCAGGGGCTCCACCTGATCGAGGCGCACCCGGTCGTGGATGACCCGGCTCTCGTTCGCGAAGGCCACCGTGGACACGTAGGCCGTCCCCTCCGCCCGGCGCTGCTTTTCGATCATGCTGTTGAACCCGCCGATGGTGTCCGCCTCCATGCCGCTCATGCTGCCGCTCTCGTCCAGGATAAATACCAATTCTGTCAAACCCTTCTTCATTTCCTTGTCCTCCTTACGAAAAATGGTCACCGGGTGTTCTCACCCTGTGACCACAGTATAGGCTATGCGGTTGGAGGTTTGGTCGCCCGCCAGGCGACAAATACAGGCCCTTAACTGCCCAGCAACGGCTGATCGTAGGAAAAGAGGATCTCGTTGACATCCAGGACGTTGAAGACGCCCTTTTCGATGCAGGCCTCCACGATGATGTCGAAGAGAAAGCTGTGGGACAGGGTGAAGCCCGCCCGGGATAGGAGCTGCTGGGTCTCGGGGAAGGTGAGCTCCAGCGCCAGGGCGAAAGCTACGGCGGTGGTCTTGGAGGGCTTGTAGCGGGGGTCGGAGCGGATCTTGGAGAACAGCTTCCTGTCGACGTTGGCCTTCTTGTAGCACTGGACGTCCGTCAGGCCCTTCTCGTCGATGAGCTTCAGCAAGGTGGCGGAAAAGCCCTCGTCCAGCCGGCGCAGGAGGTCTTGCCGGTCCTCGTCCTTCCTTTCCGACATAAGGTTTTTGGGCTTTTTCGGTGCCGGCGCGGCGGAAGGCGCGCACAGGCAGGCTTCCTCCCTATAGATCTTTCCCGTGTCCGCCATGACGTCCCGGGGCTCCTTGGCCCAGCGGGCGTTCTTTTGGTTCTCCGGCTTGCGGGCTTCCGCCTCGGCGTAGGCGTCGTCGATGAAGCACCGGATGTCCCCGAAGCGGTCCCCCAGAAGGTAGGCCGCCCGATCGAAGAGGACCAGGTAGACCGTCAGATCGTGGTCTTTAAGGAAGGCGGCGACGGCCTCGGCAGCCACCCGGAAGGCGTCCGCCTTGGGGTAGTCGTAGACGCCGCTGGAGATAAGGGGAAAGGCCACGGTCTCGCAGCCGTGCTCCGCCGCCAGCTCCAGGGAACGGCGGTAGCAGGACCGCAAGAGGTGCTCCTCCCCGTTCTGACCGCCGCGCCAGATGGGGCCCACCGTGTGGATGACGTACTTGGCGTGCAGACGGTAGGCGCCGGTGATCTTCGCCTCCCCGGTCCTGCAGCCGCCCAGGGTCCGGCACTCGGCGAGGAGCTCCGGCCCCGCGGCCCGGTGGATGGCCCCGTCCACCCCGCCGCCGCCCAAAAGGGAAGGATTGGCCGCGTTGACGATGGCGTCCACGGTCATCTTCGTGATATCGTTGCGCACCAATAAAAGAGGCATACCCGCCCTCCTTGTGATTGATAAGACGAGTATACCTCTTTTGGGATGTCAGCGCAATATGGCTATGCCTTGCAGTGTACCGCGATGGCCTTTGCCGCGAAGTCCCCGGTGCCGGGGCCGCCCACGCTGTCGATGCTCTCGGTCATGGAGCCGCCCCCGTCGTACATCTTGGACAGGCTCAACAGGATCTGATCGGAGCAGGTGTAGTAGTGCTCCGTGATATACGCCTGGAGCCTCTCAACCAGGGCCTGGGCCTGAGGCCCGGCGGGGTCCGTGTCCCGCATGGCGCCGAACGCCTGAAAGATATCCATCATGCCCCGGGCCAGGGCGGCGTTGTCCTCCCGGGTCCGGCCCTTGGATTTTTGCTCGTATTCCTGCCACTCGGGCGTCTTGCCCCAGGACGCCTTGGCTTCCCGGGCGTACTCGTCGATCTTTTTGGTGTCGAATGCTCTAAAGTCCGTCAAATGCTTCACCCCCAAGCCTTTTATGCCTCGTGCTAAGTCGATCAGGTTCTCCAAATGCTCCTTCTTCAGTTTCAGCAGCTCGATCTGCTGATCGAGAGCCTTGTTCCTGTCGAAGGTGGGGCTGTCCAGGATGGCCCCGATGTCCTTCAGGGGGAACTGCAGCTCCCGAAAGAGCAGGATGCTCTGGAGTCGGACGAGGGAATCCTCGTCGTACAGCCGGTAGCCCGCCTCCGTGACCGATGCGGGCTTCAGCAGTCCCAGCTCATCGTAGTGGTGCAATGCCCGGACACTGACGCCGGTGAGCTTGCTCACCTCATGGACCGTCATCATAATCATCGCCTCCCTTCTGCGACAAGTATAAACCCTGACGTTACGTAAGGGTCAAGAGGTTTTTTTGAGGTTTTTCAGAACAGGGACAGGATCAGGGAGGTGATGTACGCCGCGGCGGTGGCGGCCAGGGCCACCTCGATCAGGGACCGGCGCTTGAGACCCAACAGCAGAGCGGCCATGAAACCCACCGTGGAGCTGACGGGGTCGCCGGTGGAGGTGAAGATGGCGGGGACGGTCATGGTCCCCAACACCGCGAAGGGCATGTAGTGGAGGACCCCCAGCAAAAAGGGGTCGGTGATCTTTTTGCGGAAGAAAACGAGGGGCAGCATGCGGATGAGATAGGTGACCCCCGCCATGACGAGAAGATACAGATACAGCTTCATAGGTCCCCCTCCCCCGCCTGTATGGGTTTCAACCAGGCGGCCATGCAGGCCCCCGCCACGGCGCTGATGATGATGACGAATCCCTCGGACAGGAAGCTGAACAGAGGCACGTAGCGAAGGACCAGGCCCAGGGCCACAGACGCGCCGATGGCCAGCAGCACCCCTTTCTCCTCCAGGGCCCCCGGCACGATGATCGCCATGAACATGCCGTAGATGGCGATGCCCAGGGCGGCGGAAAGGGCCGCCGGCAGCAGGGACCCGGCGAAGGCGCCGAGAGCCGTGCCCAGCGTCCAGCCGATCCAGGGCAGACACCCAAGGCCCATCATGTAGGGGAAGGTCAAGAGGCCCTTTCGCGTGGAGGACACGGCGAAGATCTCGTCGGTGACGAAGAAGGCCGCCAGCATCCGCTGCCAGAGGGAGAACTCAGGAGAAAGCTTCTGGGTCAACGTGACGCTCATCAGGGCGTAGCGGAGGTTGATGATGAACTCCGTCAACGCGAGCTCCACCAGCAGGCCCCCCGCCGCCATGACCGTGACCCCCGCCACCTGGCCCGCGGAGGTGAGGTTGGTGCCGGAGAGGAGGATCAGGGTGAGGCCCGGGATGCCCTGCTTCACCGCCCAGATGGCGAAGCCGAAGGACACGGACAGATACCCCAGGCCGATGGGGAGCCCGTCCCGCAATCCCTCCTTATACCCGTACGCCTCCATAGCCTTCTCCTTGCGTGAAAATATGGGACAGTATACGACAACGGGGCGAAAAAGGCAAGACAAATCCACAAAAAAGCGGCGGTTTTGTCGGGCGCGCATGGGGGCCTCGTCCCGCGGCCATCCTATGGACGAGGTGATGAAAACAATGAAACTGACACAAAAGGAATCCATGCTGCTGCAGGACCTCAAGACTTCGGAGGAAATCTGCATCGAGAAGTACGGCCAGTACGCCAGGAAGGCGGAGGATCAGGCCCTGGCGGACCTGTTTTTGACCATCCAGGCCAAGGAACAGGAGCACCTTACGACCATCGAAAGCCTGATCGGGGGCACGGTACCCATGATGGCGGGCGGCGACCAGGGCAACAAGAGCAACAGCCAGCCTGGCCAGTGCCAGCCCGGGGACGGCCGGGCCGCCAGCAAGTCCAACAGCAAGACGGACGAGTATCTTTTGAAGGACGCCCTGGACACAGAGAAGCACGTATCCAGCGTCTACGACACCTGCATCTTCGAGTTCACCGACGCCGGCGCCCGCTCGGCCCTGAACCATATCCAGAAGGAGGAGCAGGAGCACGGGCAGATGCTGTACGACTATATGAGCGCTCACGGCATGAGCGCTTGACCGTTGAAAAACTGCGTTTTTCAACGGTCATGACGAGCCGCCCTCTCCCCGGAGAGGGCTTTTTGCGCAGAACGGGAATTGACAGCGGCCCCGGTTTCTTCCTATAATAGGCGAGAAACCTATGCAAGGAGGTCTACGGATGGCAAGAGAGATCACACGGAGCGAGGCCTGGGACCTGCTCACAAAATACAATCAGGAGCCCTTCCATCTGCAGCACGCCGAGACCGTGGAAGCGGTCATGGGCTGGTACGCGGACAAGCTGGGCTACGGAGACGAAAAGAATTTCTGGCAGCTGGTGGGGCTCCTCCACGACCTCGATTACGAGCAATGGCCGGAGCAGCACTGCGAGAAGACCCGGGAGATCATGGAGGGTCTCGATCTCGATCCCCGGCTTATCCGGGCCATCGTGAGCCACGGCTATGGCCATAGGAACGATGTGAAGCCGGAGCACGAGATGGAAAAGGTGCTCTACGCCACGGACGAGCTCACGGGCCTCATCGGCGCCGTGGCCCTGATCCACCCCAACAAACGGGTCAGCGAGGTGAGCCTAAAGTCCCTGAAGAAGAAGTATAAGACCCTGAACTTCGCCGCCGGCTGCTCCCGGGACGTGATCGAGAAGGGAGCGGACATGCTGGGCTGGCCCTTGGAGCAGCTTTTGTCCGACACTCTGGACGCCATGAAGGCTTACGAGGCGCAGCAAAATGCGTAAGGAGTTCCAGAACATCTTGGAGGCCGTGGAGGCCGGGCGGACGGCGGACCTTGTTCGCACCGTGAACGGAGAGACCCTCATCCGGCGGTTCCTGCCTCCGGAGCGACTGATCCTCCTGGGCGGCGGCCACGTGTCGCTGGCCCTCTATGAGGCGGCGCTGCGGGTGGGGTTCGCCGTGACGGTGGTGGACGATCGGCCCGCCTTCGCCAGCTATGCCCGCTTCCCGGAGGCCAAGGAGGTCATCTGCGACAGCTTCGAGGTGGCCCTGCCCCGGCTGAACGTGGGCGCAGGGGACTTCGTCTGCGTCCTGACCCGGGGCCATAAGGACGACGTGACCTGCGTGAAATACCTGCTGCAGGGGAACGAACCCCGGTATCTGGGCATGATCGGCTCCCACCGCCGGGTGAAGGGGCTCTTCGAGCTGCTTGGCGACGAGGGCTACGATAGGGAGCGCATCGCCCGCATCCATGCGCCCATCGGTCTTTCCATCGGGGCGGTGACCCCGGCGGAGATCGCCGTGTCCATCTGCGCTGAGCTAATCGCCGCCCGGCACGCCCAGCCCGCCGTGGCCGGGCTCCTGCCCCAGCAGAACGCGGACCTGGACGCCCTGCGCTTTTTGGCGGACGACAGCCGGCCCGCCGCCCTGCTGCTGGTCCTCTCGAGCAAGGGGTCCACGCCGGTGAAGGGCGGGGCCCTCATGGCTGCGGACAGGGTGGGGAACTCGGCTGGCACCATCGGCGGCGGCTGCGGCGAGAACCAGGCCATCCTGGCGGCCCGGCGGCTCATGGGCACGGGCAAGAGCCAGGTGGTCACCGTGGACATGACAAGCGACGTGGCGGCTATGGAAGGCATGGTCTGCGGCGGCACCATGGACGTGCTGATCGAAGACCTGCCCGTGGGCAAGGAGTAAGCTTATGGAGGATATGTTTTCCCGGACCCGGATGCTCTTGGGCGACGAGGCCATGGCGCGGCTCCGCCGGGCGCGGGTGGCCGTATTCGGCATCGGCGGCGTAGGCGGCCATGTGGTGGAGGCCCTGGCCCGGAGCGGCGTGGGCGCTTTGGACCTCATTGATAGTGACCGGGTGGTCCTCTCCAACCTGAACCGGCAGATCGTCGCCACCCGGGACACCCTGGGCATGCTGAAGGTGGACGCGGCCAAAGCCCGGGTGCTGAGCATCGACCCGGACTGCCAGGTACGGACGTACCCCATCTTCTACCTGCCGGAGACGGCGGACCAATTCGATTTCAGCCAATACGACTACGTGGTGGACGCCATCGACACCGTGGCGGGAAAGCTGCAGCTCATTGCGGCGGCCAAGGCGGCGAACGTGCCCGTGATCTCCGCCATGGGCGCCGGGAACAAGCTGGACCCCACCGCCTTTCGGGTGGCGGACATCGCCGAGACCTCCGTCTGTCCCCTGGCCCGGGTCATGCGCCGGGAGCTCAAAAAGCGGGGCATCGACCACGTGAAGGTGGTCTACTCCCCGGAGCCGGCCCTCTCCCCCGCCCCTGCGGCGGAGGACACCGGCCGCCGCGCCACCCCCGGCAGCGTAGCTTTCGTGCCGGCGGTGGCAGGGCTCATCCTGGCGGGGGAAGTCGTCCGGGATATAGCCGGCGTATAAAAAAGGACATAGCAAAAAGGAGCCCATGCGGCTCCTTTTTTGTGGCGTGTCACATCACGTTGACCCGGTCGAACTCGGTCTGGACCGCCTTGTCCGGGGCGGGGGTGAGCCGGGACACCACGTAGATAGCCAGGGCGGAGAGCAGGAAGGCGGGCAAAAGCTCGTAGAAGTCCAGGAAAGCCACGTTGGGCCGGATGAGGAACTTCCAGAGGAAGATAGTGGCTCCGCCGGTGATCATCCCTGCCACGGCGCCCTGGAGGGTGGTCCGCTTCCAGAAGAGGGAGAAGAGCATCAGCGGCCCGAAGGCGGCGCCGAAGCCAGCCCAGGCGAAGGACACCACCTTAAAGACGGAGCTAGTGGGGTCGTACGCCAGCGCCGCCGCCAGAATCGACACGGCCACCACCGTGCCCCGGGCGATCCACAGGCTCTGCTTCTCCCCGATGCGCCAGCGGAAGGCCCCTTTGAACAGGTCCTCCGACACCGCCGAAGCCGCCGTCAGTAGCTGGGAGTCGGCGGTGGACATGGTGGCCGCCAGGATGCCCGCCAGGATGAGCCCGGCAAGGACCGCCAGGACCGCCCCGTTGCCGCCGATGAGGTGGGCGATGGCCACCAGGATGGTCTCGCTCTCGGAGGTGTTAGCGTAGGGGCCCACCAGGCCCTGGTCCATGAGCGCCCGGCCCACGACGCCGATGACGACGGCAGCGCCCATGGAGATCACCACCCACACGGACCCGATCCGGCGGGCCAGCTTCAGCTCCCCCTCCTGGCGGATGGCCATGAACCGAAGGAGCACGTGGGGCACGCCGAAGTACCCCAGGCCCCAGGCCATGGTGGAGAGGATGGACAAGAACCCGAAGCTGCCCGCCCCCTGCTCCGACACGGCGGTGAGGCTCAGGTACTGGGGGATGCTTTGGGCGTTGGTCACGACCTTGCCGAGGCCCCCGGCGTAGACGAGGCCGAACCCGATGACAGCGAGGAGGGCGAAGGTCATGAGGATGGACTGCAGATAATCCGTGACGCTGGCCGCCAGGAAGCCCCCCAGGGCCGTGTACACCACGATGATGGCGGCGGACAGGAGCATGGCCCGGCCGTACTCCATGCCGAAAAGGGTGGAGAAGAGCTTGCCGCAGGTCATGAAGCCGGAAGCCGTGTAGGGCACAAAGAAGACGATGATGATCGCCGCCGCCAGGGTGGACAGGATGTGCTTCTCGTCCCGGAACCGGCGGGAGAAGAAGCCCGGGATGGTGATGGAGCCCGTGAGGGCGGTGTACCGTCTGAGGCGCTTGGCCACGATGAGCCAGTTGAGGTAGGTGCCTATGGCCAGGCCCAGGGCTGTCCAGAAGGCCTCCGCCGTGCCGCACAGCAAAGCCAAGCCCGGCATACCCATAAGGAGCCAGCCGGACATGTCGCTGGCCTCGGCGGACATGGCGGTGACGAAGGGGCCCAGAGACCTGCCGCCCAGGAAGAAAGCGTCCGCGCCCTTCCCCGCCCGGCGGCTGTAGAAGGCGCCCACGCCCACGATCAGGGCCATATAGACCAGGATGGTCCCCAGCATGATCCATTCCCTTTGTTCCATGTCTGCCTCCTTTTGCATGAGTCTCTTTCATGCTGTGTTTTGAATTGCCTGTAGTATAGGGCATCACGCATAGGGATTCAAGTGCCTTTTTTCATATTTTTTATTGATTTTCAATGATTTTTCGCGTATACTGTACGCATGGTCACGCAGGGCCGAATTTAAATGAATTTTTTTCATGTGAGGAGAATATGAGCATCCAGAAATACGAGATCTTCCTCCGCACCCTGGAGGCCGGCAGCGTGAGCCGAGCCGCCCGGGACATGGGCCTCACCCAATCCGCCGTGAGCCACGCCCTCTCCTCCTTGGAGGAGCGGTTCGGCTTCCCCCTGCTGCAGCGGAGCCGGTCGGGGGTCCGGCTCACGGAGGAGGGCAAGAAGGTCCTGCCCTCGGTGCGGACCATCCTCTCCGCCGAGATGCGGCTGCAGGAGACCGTGGCCTCCATCCACGGTCTGTCCACCGGCACCATCCGCATCGGCACCTTCACCTCCGTGGCCGTCCATTGGCTCCCCTCCATGCTTAAGGGGTTCCAGGAGGAGCACCCTCACATCCGCTTTAAGCTCCTGAACGGGGACTATCACGACGTGGAGCAGTGGCTGGAGGAGGGGGCCGTGGACCTGGGGTTCGTGTCGCTGCCCACCCGGGCGCCTGGGCAGGTGACACCGCTCATGAAGGATCGGCTGCTGGTGATCCTGCCCAAAGACCATCCGCTCTCGGGCCTCCCCTGCTTCCCCATCAGCTTCGCCAAGGAGGAGTCCTTCATCTCCCTCCTGGAGACCTCGGACCAGGACCTGCGGCGGGCCCTGGATGCGGAGGGCATCCGGCCCAACGTCCGCTTCGTCACCAAAGACGACTATGCCATCATCGCCATGGTGGAGAAGGGGCTGGGCATCGCCATCATGCCGGAACTGCTGTTAGAGGGGCGGCGGGACAACATCGCAGCGTTGGAATTAAAGCCCCAGGCCAGCCGCACCATCGCCCTGGCCGTCACGGAAGCGGGCCAGCAGAGCCCCGCCACCCGCCTCTTCGCTGACTACGTGGTGAGCCGAGTCAAAGCGCAGCATCCGAAGCTGTGAATCCTCGGTAATATAAAAGGACCGCCGATCCTGGCGGTCCTTGGTTTCGTTGGGGTCACAGCAGCAGCTCGGCGATCTGGACGGCGTTGGTGGCGGCGCCCTTGCGGATCTGGTCGCCGCAGCACCAGAGGTTGAGGCCCCGATCGGAGGTGAGATCGTCGCGGATGCGGCCCACGAAGACCAGGTCCTGATCTGAGGTGTCCAGAGGCATGGGGTATACGTGGTTCTTGAGATCGTCCACCAGCTTGCAGCCCGGAGCGGCGGCAACGAGGGCACGGGCCCGGTCCACGGAGATCTTTTCTTTCGTTCTGAGGACCACGGACACACTGTGGCTGCGGAGCACCGGCACCCGCACGCAGGTGCAGCTGACCTTCATCTCAGGCAGGTGCAGGATCTTGCGGCCCTCGTTCTGCATCTTCATCTCCTCGCTGGTGTACCCCAGGTACTGCTCGGAGCCGATCTGGGGGATCACGTTGTAGGCGATCTGGTGCTGGAAGGTCTTGGGCGCATAGGGTTCGCCCCTCATGCCCGCCTCGATCTCCTCCGTGAGCTCCTTCATGCCGCCCAATCCCGCGCCGCTGACGGCCTGATAGGAGGAGGCGATCATGGTTTCGATGAGGCTCTCCTTGGCAAGGGGCGCCACAGCCATCAACGTGACGATGGTGGTGCAGTTGGGATTCGCCAGGATCCCCTTGTGCCACTGGGCGTCCTGGGGGTTGATCTCCGGGATGATGAGGGGCACGTCCTCCTTCAGCCGGAAGGCGCTGGAATTGTCCACGAACACGGCTCCCGCGTCCAGGATATGGGGGGCGAACCGGAGGGCGATGTCGTTCTCCGCCGCCCCCAGGACCAGATCGAGGCCCCGGAAGGCGTCCTCCTTGGCTTCCACGATGGGCACCTGCTCCCCTTTGAACGCAATGACCTTGCCGGCGCTGCGGGCGCTGGCCAGGGGGCGGAGGCTCTTCACGGGGAAGTCCCGCTCCGCCAATATCTTCAGCATCTCCTGCCCCACCGCACCGGTGGCGCCCAGGACGCCTACGTTCAGTTCCTTCATATGCCTTTCCTCCCCTGCGGTTTGGATTTCGTATATTATCGCACTCCAGCCCGAAAATCGCAAGAGCACAAATGCAAACAGAGCGTAAAAAATCCCACGGAAAACGACGCCCTGCCTTTCCGGCAGAGCGTCGTCCTGTACGATCGTTTTCAGAGATACCGCAAAAGTTCCGGGCGAACGCCGTCCATGCGGGGATCGGAGAGGCCGAAGTCCATCTGGCGATAGCTCCAGGCGGCCCGGCCGATGCCATACTTCTCGAAAGCGGCGTGGATAGCCTGATACCAGACGAGAGTGTCCTCGGGGCTGGCGTTGTCGATGACCCCGTATTCGCCGCAGTAGAGGGGCACGTTCCGCGCCTGAGCCACGGCCGCGGCTTCAGCGAAGAAGTCCTCGAAAAAGCTACTGGACAGGCGGCCGTCGGCGGGCTTGGCGTCAAGATCCACCACGGCGCCCCCCAGCATGCGGCGGGTGGCCGTCGCCATCTCGCCGAAGGTGGCCGTCACGGGGATGCGGAAGGCGGTGTCCATGGTGGGCATCCAATAGGCCCCCTGATGGGTGAAGATATGGGGTTCGTAGCAGTGGAAGTTGTAGACGATGTTCTCGTCATAGGGCTCCGGCAGGTCCTTCACGGCGGCGGCACTGTTGTGCCAATAGCCGCCCATGAGGATCTTGGTGACAGGCGCATGGACCCGGATGCGGCGGATGCACTCCGTGGCGATCCGGTTCCAGACGGGGCCGTACTGCTGCTCGGTGACCTCGTTGAGGAGCTCGAAGGCCAGCATATCCGCGTCCTTGCCGAACCGACGGGCGATCCGCTCCCAAAGAGCGTAGAACCGCTCCTGGTACTTTTCGTTCTCGAAGAAGCCCGCCTCCTGCTCGCCGGGGTCGAAGGAGAAACCCGCGGTCTTGTGCAGGTCCAGCACCATGTTGAGCCCGTTCTTCCGGGCCCAGCCCACAGCCTGCTCCAGGCGCTCGTAGCCCTTCTCCCGGAGCGCGCCGTACTTGTCCTCCAACAGGTCGTAGTCCACGGGCAGCCGCACATGGTCGCAGCCCCAGCTTCGGATGACGGCGAAGTCCGCCTCAGTGATGAAGGTGTCGTACCGAGCCTCGGTGTAGTCGCACTGGGAGAACCATCCCCCCAGGTCCACGCCCTTTTGATAGCCTTCGAAGATGCGCATGTTTTTTCCTTTCCCGACCCCCTGGGCCGAACCGCTCTTGTCAGAAAACCGCCCTGCCCCGGAGGACAAGGCGGCATAGGAGGAGAAACATGAAAAGCACTTAGCCTTTCACACTGCCGGAGGTCACACCCTTGATGATGGACTTGCTCAGAATGATGTACACCAGCATGACCGGCAAAATGGCCAGCAGGATGAACATGTACACCTTGCCCATGTCGAACTTGGAGTAGTCCGCGCTCCTGAGCTGGGCGATCATGATAGGCACGGTCTTCATCTCAGCCTTGTCGAGCAGCAGGGCAGGGATAAAGTAGTTGTTCCAGGAGCTCACGAAGGAGAAGATAGCCTGGACGGCGATGGCCGGTTTCATGATGGGCAGGATGATGGTGTTGAAGGTCCTAAACTCGTTGGAGCCGTCGCACCGGGCCGCCTCCACGATCTCCAGCGGCAGCACGCTCTCCATGTACTGCTTCATGTAGAAGAACACCACGGGGGCGGCGATGCTGGG
>JBGVAK010000040.1:0-32394 GCA_045224495.1 Christensenellales bacterium | reverse complement strand
TCGGCGTTGTTGACCATCATGGCCTTGCCCTCGCCGAACTCGATGAACCGCTCCATCTGCCGCTTGAAGCAGGCGGCGTTGTGGTCGATGTCCTCCCGGGTCAGCATCTTGCGCATGTCGGTCCGGCCCGAGGGGTCGCCGATCATGGTGGTGCCGCCGCCGATGAGGGCGATGGGCTTGTTGCCCGCCATCTGCAGCCGCTTCATGAGCGTCAGGGCCATGAAGTGGCCCGCGGTCAGGCTGTCCGCCGTGCAGTCGAAGCCGATATAGAAGGTGGCCTTCCCCGCGTTCACCATGTCGCGGATCTCGTCCTCGTTGGTCACCTGGGCCAAAAGGCCCCGTTCTTGCAGTTCTTCGTAGATTCCCATTGTTCTTTCCTCCTGTCGTAGTAAAAAAACGTCCTCTGTTCAACACAGAGGACGACAATAGCCGTGGTACCACCTCAATTCAAGCGACGCCCCGCAGGCGAGCGCTTCTCCTTGGCCGCTGTATCGGGCGCACCCGTCTCCCCCTACTCCCGTTCAGGGAAGCGGCTCCGGAATGTACTTCAGGGGCGTTCGCCGCATCCTCTCACCAGCCGGATGCTCTCTTAAGGCCTCGCGTCGCTTACTCTTTCCTTCACAGCCTTGTGAATCATTATACCAGCAGATTCTGAAAATGCAAGCTTTTTTTGACTGGATCACCGCTTGACGATCCCATAGTACTCCCGGGCGGTGAGGCGGTATATGAGATAGTAGACCACGGCGAAGATGAGGATGGTGATGAGGCTGCACAGGCCGAAGAGGCCCGTGTTGCTGAGCCCGAACAGTGTCAGTATCAGCTTAGTCATGGGGAAGGCCCCGGCGGTGTGGCAGGCGGCCGCCAAAAGGGGCAGGAAGAACACCAGGGAGACCTGGCTCTGGATGGAGGACTTGACTTCCGCCTGGGTCATGCCCACCTGCTGCATGATGACGAAGCTGCGGGCATCCTCATAACCTTCGGAGACCTGCTTGTAGTAGACGATCAGCACCGCCGCCATCAGGAACAGAGAGCCCAGGAACAGGCCGATGAAGAAGAACCCGCCGAGGCTCGCCCAGAAGTCGATCCGCCCGGTCCGGCTGTCATCGGTGAAGACCCACTGGCTGGAGAGGCCCTGGCCCCCGGTACCGATGGCCACCTCTACGGCGGCGGCGAAGAGACCGGCGTCCGCGTCCTCCGGGAGGTCGCAGCCCACGTACACCCGCATGGGCCCGTCAGAGGGATCGCCCGCCACGTCGTTCCCGTCTACCTTGGCAAGGTAGGGATCGATATCGGTGCGGTTGTTGATGTACTCCGTAGCCGGGGCGTAGAAGCAGAGGGCGGCGAAATCCTCCATCTCCACGCCGTACTCTGCCGCCTTCGCCTCGTACACAGCCTTGATCTTGGGCAAGTCCTCCGGGGTGCCGTAGTTCACGTAGGTCTGCACGTCTCGGGAGTAGGTCAGGTCCAGGATCTCGCTGACGCCCATATAGAGGCAGAGGGTGGTGGACACGGTGACCAGCACCATGGTGGACAGGATGCAGATGGCAGCGAGGCCAGCCGCGTTCCGCTTCATGCGGTGGAGCATGCCGGATATGGCCGTGAAATGCCGGGTCTGGTAATAATACGCCTTGTTCTTTCGCAGGGCTTTCAGCAAAGCGATGCTCCCGGCGGTGAACAGACAGAAGGTGCCCACGATCACCAGCACCACGGCCAGGAAGAACAGTTCTAGGGCATTCATGGGGTCCTGGGCGGTTATGGACAGGTAATATCCCACCCCCATGGTGACGAGCCCAAGGATGGCAAGCAGCCACTTGGTCCTGGGCTCCCGCTCACCGGATTCGCTGCCCTTTAGAAGCTCGATGGGCTTCACTCGATTGAGACGCAGCAGGTTCAATAGATAGTTTAGCAGGAAGATGATCCCAAAGCCCGCGCCGGTGTACAGCACCGCATCCTGGGGCACCTCAAAGCCGAAAGCCACGTCCACCCGCATGACCGCGCAGAGAAGGAGCAGGAAGAGCTTGGAGAGGAGGATACCCAAAAGGAGTCCGCCCAGGATACAGATGAGGGCCGAATAGACGGTCTCCCAGAAGAGGAGCCGGGCAAGGTGCCGCTTCTCCATGCCCAGGATGTTGTAGAGCCCCAGCTCCTTCTGCCGCCGCTTCATGAGGAAGCCGTTGGTGTAGCAGATGAGAGCGAAGGAGAACAGGGCCACGATGATGGCGCCGAAGCCCAGCAGCCCTTGGACCGCGTTGGCACCCTTCAGCCGGGCCACGCCGGTGTTCATGTTGAGGAACAGGATGTCGTAGAGCATGGCAGCCGAGACCATGCCGGACAAGAGGTAAGGCAGATAGAACTTGCCGTTGAGCCGCAAGGACCGGGCGGCCAGCCGTGGGTAGAAGCCGAACTTACGCATGGCCGTTCTCCCCGCTGGTCATGACAGTCAGGGTGTTAGAGATCTCGGCGAACATCTCCTCCCGCGTCCGGTTGCCCCGATAGAGCTGGTGGTAGATCATGCCGTCCCGCAGGAACAGGGTGCGCTTGGCGTGGCTGGCGGCGGTGACGCTGTGGGTGACCATGAGGATGGTCTGGCCCTGGGCGTTCAGGCTCTCGAAGACCCGAAGGAGGCTGTCGGACGCCTTGGAGTCCAGGGCGCCTGTGGGCTCGTCCGCCAGGAGGATGGCGGGCCGGGTGACGAGGGCACGGGCCACGGCGGTGCGCTGCTTCTGGCCGCCGGAGAGCTCATAGGGGAACTTGTCGAGAAGGGTATCGATGCCCAAGGACCGGACCAGGGGCAGCAGCCGAGCGTTCATTTCCTCGTAGCTTTTGCCGGCTAGAACCAGGGGCAGGAAGATGTTGTCCCGGACCGTGAAGGCGTCCAGCAAATTGAAATCCTGAAAGACGAAGCCCAAGTTGTCCCGGCGAAAAGCGGTGAGATCCCGCTCCCGGACGCCGGCCATATCCTCGCCGCTGAGCAGCACCCGGCCGCTGGAGGGTCGGTCCAGTGCCGCCAAAATATTCAGCAGCGTGGTCTTGCCGGAGCCGGATTCGCCCATGATGGCCACGAACTCCCCCGCCTCCACGGCGAAGCTCACGTTCTTCAACGCCTCCACCCCGGTGCCTCCCAGGCGGGTGGTGTATATCTTCCTTAGATTTTTCACTTCCAACAGGGACATGGTTTTTTCCTCCATCGTTCTTGATGGGACAAGTATACCCCCTGGGGACGGGGGCTGCCATGTTTTTAGCTTACGGGAAACTTACGGTTTTGTAAGATGAGTCATTCTGTGGGAAGCTCCGGCCGGGAAAGGTCTAAAATGACCCGGGTGCCCCGACCCACCTCCGACTCGGCGGAGATGCCATGCCCCAGCAGGGCGCAGGCCCGGCGGCAAAGGTAGAGCCCCAGGCCTGTGGTGCGGCGCTCGGCGCGGCCGTTTTCGCCGGTGAAGCTCTTCTCGAAGATGCGGGGGAGCTCCGCTTCGGGGATGCCCATACCCGTGTCCTCGATGACGAGGCGCGGACCGTCGGCGTAGATCGACACGCCGCCATTTTGGGTGTATTTGAGGGCATTGCTCAGCAGCTGGCCCAGGACGAACCCCAGCCACTTCTCGTCCGTCAGCACCGTAAGGCCCGTGGGCGTGAAGGACAAGGTCAGCTTTTTGAGGATGAAGAGCCGGGCGTACTCCTTCACTGCGCCGCGAATGATGGTGTCGAGGTCGCATTCCTTCAGCACCAGGTCCGAGGTGTCGCTCCCCAGCCGCTGGTAGGTCAGCACCAGATCCACGTACTTCTCCATGCTGAACAGCTCCCCCTTGAGGAGTGCTGCGTCCGGTGCCCCGCTTTGCAGCAGCAGCCCCATGGCCGCCATGGGCGTCTTGATCTGGTGGACCCAGGCGGTATAGAAGGTCTCGGCCCGATCCCGCGTCCCGTCGGCGTCGGCAGCGATCCGGCGTCGGTCCTCGTCCAGGGCGGCAAGCATATCCTGATAGTCCCGTTCCAGCGCATCCGTCGCTTCCGGCAGGGCGGGCAGGCCCTCCTTTAGCTCCGTCAGGGCCTGCTGCAAAGCCTGGTGCTTCCGCCTATATCGCAAATAGCCCACGATCAAGCAGCAGAGCCCCAGCGCAAGGCAAAGCAACAGCCCGTACAGGGGTCCCTCGAGGGGCGCTCGGTACAGGAGCAAGACCCCTGCGAACACGGCGCCAAACAGCAGGAGCATCCCCAGCAGGCGGATGTTTCGTTTCAAATAGGAAAGGAACAGTTTCATTGAGATTCTATGATATATCCCTCGCCCTTGCGGGTGCGGATGGGATCCACAAGGCCGACGGTCTCCAGCTTCTTGCGGAGCCGGTTCACGTTGACGTTGAGGGTGTTCTCGTCCACGAAGCTGTCCGTGGACCAGAGCCGCTCCATGAGCTCGTCCCGGCTTACGGTCCGGCCCCGGTTTTCAAGGAGCATCTCCAATATGCGGAACTCGTTCCGGGTCAGCTCCAGGCGCACATCTCCCTTCACGAACACCCCGTCTCTGAGCCGTAAAACGCCGCCGCCCAGGGGAAGCTCGGCCTGGTCCCGGGCAAATTCGTAGGTCCGCCGCAGGAGAGCTTGGACCTTGGCCGTCAGCACGTTGAGATCGAAGGGCTTGGGGATGAAGTCGTCCCCGCCCATGTGCATGGCCATGACGATGTTCATGTTATCCGAGGCGGAGGAGAGGAAGATCACCGGCACCCGGGAGACCTGGCGTATCTGGTTGCACCAGTGGTAGCCGTTATAGAAGGGCAGGGAGATATCCAGCAGCACCAGTTGGGGGTCGAAGGCGGTGAAGTCGGCCATGACGTGGTCAAAGTCCGTCGCGGCGCGCACCTGCCAGCCCCAGCTTTCCAGGTGCTTCTGCACCGTTTGGGCGATGATCGGGTCGTCCTCTACTAAGAAGATACGATACACGGTTGCCTCCAAAAACGCCGCCCGGTGGGACGGCGCTGCTGTTTTATTCCTTTGCCAGGTTCATAAACCTCGTATACTCGCCCTGCCAGGCCAGGTGCACCTCGCCGGTGGGACCGTGGCGGTGCTTGGCGATGATGATGTCGGAGGTGTTGTCCGCCGTCTCGTCGTAGACCTGGGGCCGGTAGAGGAGGATGACCATATCGGCGTCCTGCTCGATGGAGCCGCTTTCACGAAGGTCCGCGATCATGGGCTTGTGGTCCTGCCTCGTCTCGGGGCCTCGGTTCAGCTGAGCTAAAAGGATGATGGGCACGTCCAGCTCTCGGGCCAAAAGCTTCATGGCCCGGGTCATGTCGGAGACCTCCTGCTGCCTGGAGTCGTTCTTGCGGCTCCCCATGCCCGTGCCCTGCATGAGCTGCATATAGTCCACGATGACCAGGTCCAACCCCTCCTTGGCCTTGAGCCGGCGGCACTTTGATCGGATGCTGGCCACGGTGGCGTTGCCGCTGTCGTCGATATGGATCTTGCTTCGCTGCATGGGCTCCGCCACGTCCATGATCCGGCTCATCTCGTCGTCGGTGAGCAGACCTTCCTTGATGCGCTGGGAGTCCACGGCGCCCTCCGTGCAGAGCATGCGCATGACCAGCTGCTCCTTGCCCATCTCCAAGGAGAAATAGACCACGGACCGGTTGTCATGGAGGGCGGCGTACTGGGCGATGTTCAGGGCGAAGGCGGACTTGCCCATGGCCGGTCGGGCGGCCACGATGATCAGGTCAGACTTCTGCAGGCCGTTGGTCATGCGATCGAGATCCACGAAGCCCGTGGCCACGCCGGTCAGCTTTCCCTGGCGGGCCATGAGCTCGCCGATCTCGTTTATGGCGTCGGGCACGATGTCCTGAATGGAGGCCAGGGAGTCTTCAGTCTTGCGCATAGAGATGTCGTAGATGCGCTTCTCCGCCTGGTTCAGGCTCTCGTCCACGTCCTTGTCGTCGTTCATACCGTCCCGGATCATCTCGTTGCCGGCATGGACCAAGGACCGCTGGACGCTGCGCTCCTCCACGATGCGGGCGTAGTAGCTGACGTTGGCCGCCGTAGGCACGAAGGCCATGAGCTCGGTCAGGTATACCGCCCCGCCGACCATGTCCAAAAAGCCCCGGCGCTCCAGCTCCTCGCTGAGGGTGACGAGGTCCACGGCATGGCCTGCTGCGCGGATGTTAGCCATGGCCTCGAAGATGTGCTGATGGGCGGCGCTGTAGAAGTCCTCCGCCTTGAGCTGTTCCAGCACCAGCTCCAGGGCGTCCTTCTCGAGGAGCATGCTTCCCAGTACGGACTTCTCCGCATCCAGATTGTTGGGCAGGACCCGTTCCAGTCGTTCTTCCACTTTATTTCTGTTCCTCGACCATGACCTTCAGATTGGCCTTGACCTCCTCGAACAGGGAGAGCTTGGCCACGTATTCGCCGGTGGAGCGGACGGTGTCGATGCTGATCTTCTTCTTGTCCACGGTGAGGCCCAGCTGCTCCTCGATGGCGGCGGCCACCTCCTTGCCGGAGACGGTACCGAACATCTTGCCGTTCTCGCCCACCCGGACGGGGACCTTCACCACGGCGTTATCCAGCTTTTTGGCCAACTCCCGGGCCTTCACGCCCGCCTCGAACTTGCGGTGCTGAGCGGCGCTCTTCTGGATGTTCATGGCGTTCACCGCGGAGGCGTCCGCCGGGGAAGCCATCTTCCGGGGCAGCAGGAAGTTGCGGGCGTATCCGTCGGATACGTTCACCACTTCGCCCTTCTTGCCGGTACCCTTCACGTCCTGTTCCAAAACTACCTTCATGTTGGTTCCCTCCTTGAGGTTCTCTATTCCTGCGGTTCTGTTTCCGCTGGCAATTCATGCTGATCATCGGGGTGGATGCAGCTTCTCAAAAGCTCCGCCGCCTCCGCCACGGTCTTATTTCTAACCTGGGCTCCGGCCATGGTCAGATGTCCGCCGCCGCCCAACTGCTCCAAAATGAGCTGCACATTGACGAGGCCGTAGCTCCGGCCGGAGATGTTGATGTAGTCGCCCATATCCGCCAGAGTAAAGGCGGCCTTCACGCCCTTGACCTTCAAAAGCTCGTCTGCCGCCCGGGCTGCAATGAGCTGGGGCTCCTCCATACCCGGTCCGCAGACCGCGATAGCGATGCCGTCAGGGCCGATGTCCGCGGTCTCCACGGTCTTGGCCACCAGGACGAAGCTGTCGAAATCGTTTTGGAACAGGGTCTTGACCAAGGTCAGATCCGCCCCGTTCCGCCTGAGATACCCCGCTGCCTCGAAGGTGCGGCTGCCCACGTTGAAGACGAACTGTTTGGTGTCGAGCTCGATGCCCGCCAGGAGCGCGCTGCACACGAAGCTGTCCGGGCGCACGTTTTCGTCATAGTACTGGATGACCTCCGTGACCATCTCCGAAGCGGAGGAAGCACGGGACTCCAGGTAGTGGAGGGTGGGGTTCTCGATGTAATCCGCGCTGCGGCGATGGTGGTCGATGAGGACCAGCTTCTCCACCCGGTCGAGAAGGGCCGGGCAATCGGTGATCATGGGGCGCTGGGTGTCCACCACCACTACCACGGAGTTGGGATTCACCATCTCCAACGCCTCCGGGCCGGTGATGATGAGCTTGTCGCTGATGCCCATCCGGTCCATCTCGGCAAGGGCGTCCGCCGTGGCGTCGTTTCGCTCGCTCAGTACGATGAAGGGCCGCATGCGGGTGTGCTGTACGCAGGTGGCGATGCCCAAAGCTGCGCCCAGGCAGTCCATGTCCGGGTTCTTGTGGCCCATGATGAACACGTCGCCGCCGCCCTCGATGAGCTGCCGCAACGCCTTGGCGAACAGGCGCATCTTGACCCGGCTCTGCCGGGCGTCCTGCTGCTTTTTGCCGCCGTAGAACCGATAATCGGCCCCGTCCCGGACCACGGCCTGGTCGCCGCCGCGGCCGAGAGCCAGCTCCATGGCGGTGCGGGCCCCTTCCTCGGACTGGGCGATCCGGGGCGCCATGCCCACGGCCACAGACAGGGACACCGTGGCGCCGGTGCCGGTCTCCAGGCGGCGGGCCTGCTCCAGCAGCCGGAACTTTTCCTTCTCCAGCTTGTTGACCTCCAAGGCCTCCAGCACGCACAGGAAGCGGCCGTTCTCGTACCGGCGATAGATGCCCCCGGTCCGGCGGCAAAGCTCCGCCACCAGCCGCTCCACTTCGGCCAGAACCGCCGTGCCGTGGAACTGACGGTCTCCCGCCAGCTCCTCATAGTTGTCCATGTACACCAGCATCACGTAGGGCATCTGCTCGGTGTAGAGCCGCTGGTAGTGGGCGGCCTCGGTCCTGTCCAGCCAGTATTGGAACAGCAGCTTTTTCTTGGTGTTGGGCCGGTGGACCGGCATGGTCATGACCTGGAAGTTGGTGCCGGCCAGCAGGATCTGCTGGACCGTGGGCTGGGCGGGCTTGAAGTTGGGCAGGACCTCCTGAATATTTTTACCCTCGAACACAGCGGAAAGGGCGTCGTTGCGCCAGACGATCTTGCCGTTCAGATCGAGGAGCAGCACCGGGATGTCCACCCGGCGGATAAGCTCCGACGCGGCGGTGCCGTTGTCCGCAAAGACCGTGTCCATGAGCTGCTGCTGCTTTCGGGCTATGCCCACGAGGAGGAGCAACACCATGGCGGTGACGAAGACGGCCACCCCCAGGCAGATGTACCCCAGCGTGGGCTCATGGAGATAGGCGGCCACCGACGCGGCCAGCAGCGCGGCCCCCAGGAAGATCAGGACCCCTCGATACCGTTTCATCGCTGTTCCTTTCCGGCCCGCCGCCTGCGGATGACTCCCGTGAGCCCCAAGAGCAGCAGGACCACTTGCGCGAACTGGGGGAGAAAGATCAAGCCGACCCCCAGCAGCACACCATATATGAGCTTCAGCCGGGCCTTGGGCAAATGGCGGCCCAGCAATGCATAGAGGGCGTTGGCCCCCGTTAAGAGCAGCGGCATGGCCCACATCTCATAGAGGAGCAGGCTCAGGGAGGAGATCATGGCCGTGTCCACCGTAACGGTCAGCAGGGTGCCCAGAAGCCCCAGGCCGCCTGCGATCATGGTGTACCCATAGGGGGCGAACCAGGTGCCGTAGGGGCCCAAGGGGCAGAGGGGCATGTCCTTCTTGCCTTTGTTGAAGGCGTGCAGCAGCAGCACGTTGACGAGGGCGTAGACGCCGGCGAAGGCGAAGAAGCAGGCCACGATCATTTCGTCGATCCGGCTCACCAGGGAGAGGGCGGTGCCGTACAGAGCCGTGCCCTCGAACATGGCCGGGATCTGGGCAAAGTAGGTGCGCAGCGACGCGTAGGGGTCGCCGCTCGACAAAAGGTCGGGCAGGCAGAAGATCAAAAACAGGCCGAAGGTCAGCAAAACGGACACGTACATGACGCTCTGGAAGTTGCCCATGCCCTCCTTCTGGCTGTACCAAAGGAACACGCCCGCAGGGGCCGCCATGCCCAGGATGCAGAGGCAGCTCACCGGGTCGTAGCCCATCATGTACCCGAAGAGGAACACCAGCGCCGAAGCTGCCAGCAGCATCAGGGGGTGGGTCCGAAAGGCCATGACCGCCCAGACGGCGGGGACCACCAGCATGGTCAGCACGAACAGGGGATAGTAGTATACGCTTGCCCCGCCCATGACGCTGAGGCCCAGCCACAGGCCCCAAAGCATCCCATTCCGTTTTCCCCTGCTATTTTCCATGCTCCCATTTTACATATATTGGCCGCAAGTGTCAATGAAAAGAGCTGTTCCCTCTTGACATGAAAAAACGCCATGGTATAATGACTCCATATTTCGGGTATGACCCGGGAAGCAGTACCCTCAAGGACTGTCCTTCCTCAGAGAGCGCGTTCACCGGCTGCAAGGCGCGCGGAGGGCAGGAGGCGAAGACCGCCCGGCGACCTGAAGGGGCCCGGCCCCATATCGCCGGATGCAAGTGATAAACTTGGGTGGAACCGCGCAAACCAAGCGCCCCAATGTCCTTTCGGACATTGGGGCTTTTAGTTTATATGAAGAAAGAGAGGAAAAAACTATGATCATCACATTCCCCGACGGCTCGAAGCGGGAGTACGAGAACGGCGTCAGCGCCCTGGACATCGCCGCGTCGTTGAGCCAGGAGCTGAAGAAGTCCGTCATCTGCTGCGAGATCGACGGCGTCCGTTCCGACGCCTTTTTGCC
The DNA here is from genome assembly GCA_045224495.1 of Christensenellales bacterium. GTDB lineage: Bacteria > Bacillota > Clostridia > Christensenellales > CAG-138 > RUG472. Next base: position 22,242 of record JBGVAK010000040.1, on the reverse strand, counting down.
CATTGAAAAGGACTGCGCCCTGCGGCTCCTAACCTTTGAGGACGAGGGCGGCCGCTGGACCTACCGGCACACGGCTTCCCACATCTTGGCCCAGGCCGTGAAGCGGCTGTGGCCCGAGGTGAAGCTGGCCATCGGCCCCGCCACCAAGGACGGGTTCTACTACGATTTCGACGCCCCCTTCAACTTCTCCCCCGACGACTTCAAGAAGATCGAGAAGACCATGGAGCAGATCCAGCGGGAGAACCTGAAGCTGGAGCGGTTCGAGCTGCCCCGGGCGGAGGCCATCGCCTTCATGGAGAAGAAGGGCGAGCCCTATAAAGTGGAACTCATCAATGACCTGCCCGAAGACGCAATTATCAGCTTCTACAAGCAGGGCGAGTTCGTGGACCTGTGCGCCGGCACCCACGTGGGCAGCACGGCCCGGGTGAAGAACATCAAGCTCCTCAGCGTGGCCGGGGCCTACTGGCGGGGCTCGGAAAAGAACAAGATGCTGCAGCGGATCTACGGCACGGCCTTCGAGAAGAAGGACGAGCTGGTGGCTTACATCACGCGCCTTGAGGAGGCCAAGAAGCGGGACCACAACAAGATCGGCCGGGAGCTCGAATACTTCACCACCGTGGACGTGATCGGCCAGGGCCTGCCGGTGCTCCTTCCCAAGGGCGCCCGGGTGATCCAGCTCATGCAGCGCTGGGTGGAGGACACGGAGCAGAAGCACGGGTACCTCTTGACCAAGACCCCCTACTTCGCCAAGCGGGAGCTCTATAAGATCTCCGGCCATTGGGACCACTATCGGGACGGCATGTTCATCATGGGTGACCCGGACGACGAGACCAAGGATTGCTTCGCCCTCCGGCCCATGACCTGCCCCTTCCAGTATCAGGTGTACCTGAACCGGCAGCGGAGCTATCGGGATCTGCCCATGCGCCTGGGTGAAACGTCCACCCTGTTCCGCAACGAGGATTCCGGCGAGATGCACGGCCTTATCCGCGTCCGCCAGTTCACCATCTCCGAGGGGCATCTCATGGTCCGCCCGGATCAGTTGGAGGCGGAGTTCAAGGATTGTCTGGAGCTGTCCAAGTACTTCCTGAACACGGTGGGCCTGTGGGACAAGTGCACCTTCCGCTTCTCCCAGTGGGATCCCGCCAACCCCAAGAACAAGTACGAGGGCACGGCGGAGCAGTGGAACGCCGCCCAGGCCGCCATGAGCCGCATTTTGGACCATCTGGGCGTGAAGTACGAGATCGGCATCGACGAGGCCGCCTTCTACGGACCCAAGCTGGACATCCAGTATCGGAACGTGTACGGCAAGGAGGATACCCTGGTCACCATCCAGATCGACATGCTCCTCGCTAAGCGCTTCGGCATGTACTACATCGACGAGAACGGCGAGAAGGCCCTGCCCTACATCATCCATCGGACCAGCCTGGGCTGCTATGAGCGGACGCTGGCGTACCTGATCGAGGAGTACGCAGGCGCCCTGCCCGCCTGGATGATGCCCACCCAGGTGAAGGTGCTGCCCATCACGGACCGGGCCCTCGAATACGCTAAGGCCCTGGCGGAGCGCCTCGATACCCTGAGCGTTCGCGTAGAGGTGGACGAGCGGAACGAAAAGATCGGCTTCAAGATCCGGGAGGCCCAGATGCAGAAGATCCCCTACATGCTCATCATCGGCGACAAGGAAGCCGAGGAGAAGACCGTGGCCGTCCGGGCCCGGGGCAAGGGGGATCTGGGCGCCATGTCCATGGACGCCTTCGAGGCCATGCTGCTGAAGGAAATCGCCACGAAAGCGAAGTAAAATCGAAGTTCTTTTGCCGCTTTTTTCTCTTCCGTGAAGAGAAAAAAGCGGCGCAAAAAAGAGAAGCTTAAGAAGAGATCATTGGCTTTGCAGAGAAGCTATATCCCTTCTTAAGTTCTTTTTGGGCACCTTTTTCTTGTATAAGAAAAAGGTGCAAAGCTTTCAATACCTTCCTAATATTCTTGCCTCTTTCGCGGTTTTGCGCTATGATATGCAAAACAGGAGGTATGCGGACATGAACGACATCCGTTTCGTGGTCTCGCCCCGGATCATGGGGGAGGAAAAGTTTTTCGGGCCGGGCATCGCCGTGCTCCTCCATCGGGTGGAAGAGTATCATTCCATCCGCCAGGCCACCCTGTCCATGGGCATGGCCTACAGCAAGGCCTGGACCATCATCCGCCGGGCGGAGCGGGAGCTGGGGTTCCCCCTGCTCAACACCACCACCGGCGGCAAGGAGGGGGGCGGCGCGTCCCTGACGGCGGAGGGGCGGCTGTTCCTGGACAGGTATGACCGGTTCTGCGCCCTGGTCAACGAGCACGCCGCAGCGGATTTCGAAGCCGTGTTCGGCCAGACGACGAAGACATGAGGGGGCAGCCTATGCAAAAGCTCGTCGCCCTGTGTCTATGCCTGTGCCTGCTCTCGGGCTGTATGGCCCTGCCTGCCTTCTCGACGGAGGGGTCCGTGGAGGAGGCCCTGTCCCCAACGGCGGCCCCTGCCGTCACCGCCGAGCCTGTCCTCGCCGGCACCGCTGCGCCTGCGGAAACGACGCCCCAGCCCATGCCGGAGGTGACCCTATCGCCTGCGCCCGTTCTGACCGAGGCGCCCACGGCCTCGCCCCGGCCCATCCAGACCTATACCGGCACCTACTTTCGGTTCGACGTGCCCGGGGACTGGCTGCGGGCCGACATGGACCACGGGGTCTGCTTCTACCCGGATCCCGACGACATCCAGCACACCTGCCTCTTCTATGCGGAGGCCGCCAACGACCTGAAGCTTACGGAGACCACGGTGGACATCGCCCTCCTGTTCTCCTCCCCGGAGGCCATCACCTCCATGGTGGAGGGGGCCTTGACGGGCAGCGGCATGACTGGCTTCCATCTGTCCCCGGTGGATATCCAAAAGACCAGGCTCAACGGCATCCCCTGCTACCATGGCGCTTCCGACGTGGTGGTGGACGGGGAGAGCTACGATTTCGAGGGCTACGTCTTCCTGCGAAAGGACAAGCTGGTGCTGCTGGTGTGGGTGGGCGATCAGGTCAGGTATGCTGACCAGCTTCAGCCCGTGTACGATTCCCTGCAAGCCGTTCGATGAGGTGATAGGATGCTGAACGAAGAGATGCTGTACGACGACGCCTTCGCCGAGAAGGTGAAGAAGGTATTTTGGCGGGACGGGCTCATCGTCATGATGCCCAGCCAGAGGAAAAAGCGGAAGGTGTTGCTGGACCTGCTCATCCAGGATTTCGAGCCGGGCCGCAGCTACACGGAGCAGGAGGTCAACTTCAAGCTCCTGGACCACTACGACGACTACTGCACCGTGCGCCGGGAGATGGTGGACTTTGGGATGTTGGTCCGCAAGAACGGCCTGTACGTCCGGCCAAAAGTGGAAGAGTAGGGAGGGAACCATGTCCATCGAACGGGTCAGAGAATACTTTCGCGGCTGCGGCATGGCGGACAGGATCCTGGAGTTTCCCGTGTCCAGCGCCACCGTGGAGCTGGCTGCCGCAGCTTTGGGCTGCGAGGGCTGCCGCATCGCCAAGACCCTGTCCTTCCTGGTGGACGGGGCGCCGGCGCTCATCGTGGCCGCCGGGGACGCCCGCATCGACAACGGGAAGTTCAAAGCCTTTTTCCACACCAAGGCGAGGATGCTCTCCCCTGACGAAGCCGTCGCCCTGGTGGGTCACGCCGTAGGCGGGGTCTGCCCCTTCGCCGTAAACGAGGGCGTGAGCACCTATCTCGATATCTCCCTGGGCCGCTTTACGACGGTCTTCCCCGCCTGCGGCAGCGCCAACAGCGCCATCGAGCTCACTTTACCGGAGCTGGAAAAGTACGCCCAGGCCAAAGCCTGGATCGACGTGTGCAAGGATTGGCAAAATAGCTGAGGGAAAACGGCAAAAGAGGATCGCCGATAAGCGATCCTCTTTTTTATTTCCTTCCCTATTCTTCGCCGTCCACGACGGCGTCGCAGCGGCTTTTCACGTCGCAGGCCACGAAGTAGCTTTCCTCCCGGGGGATCCATTTTTGCAGAAAGGCCACCATGCCCCGGGCTCCGTTCCGAAGGAGCAAACGCCCCTGCTGTTCCTCCTGAGACACCTGCAAAAACAGGCTCAGGTCCCAGTATTTCCCCCAGGCGGGCAGCAGGGCGTAGGCCCCCTCCACGATCACGAGGCGACCCGATACGCTGACCTTCTCCGGCAGCAGGGCTTGCTCCTGGCAGGAGAAGGGGGCATAGGCGAAGTCCTCCCCTGCGGCGAGGGGCGAAAGCACCTCCGCCCGGAACCGTTCCCGGTCCATGTTCCCGCCGGGCAGAGCCTGCATCTCGACCGTGAACTTGTCCCGGGGCAGGAAAAAATCGTCCATATGCACGATGGAGCCGGAAAATCGTTCGGCCAGCGCCTGGGCGAAGGTGGTTTTTCCGGAGCAGGACATACCGTCCAGAGCCACCACGACCCGTTCCTTTTTCTCTAACAGCCCTTCGATCCGGGCCACGGCTTCCGCTTTCGAGATCATCATATCACCTGCAGCAAATAGAATTTCAGATAGTAGGTCTCGGGCACCGTGGGCAGGATGGGATGGTCCGGCCCCTGCTGCCGCTGCTCGATGAACCGGATGGACACGTCCGCCTCCTGGGCCGCCTCCAGCAGCATCCGCTTGAACTGGTCCTCATACATGAAGTGGGAGCAGGAGCAGGTGGCGAGATACCCGCCCCGGGGCAGTAGTTTCATGGCCATGCGGTTGATCTGTTTGTAGCCGTTGAAGGCGTTTTTCGCCGTGGCGTTGGACTTGGTGAAGGCCGGCGGGTCCAGGATGATGTAGTCGTAGTCCCGGCATTTCTTTGCCGTGAGCTCGGTCAAGAGGTCGAACACGTCCGCCTTCCGAGGCGTCACATCGAGGCCGTTCAGGGCAGCGTTCTTCGCCACCTCTGTGAGGGCCAGTTCCGACACGTCCACCGCCGTCACGGACGCAGCCCCGGCTTTGGCGCAGTTAAGGGCGAAGGCACCCGTGTGGGTGAAGCAGTCCAGCACCCGCTTGCCGGTCGCCAGCCGCGCCGCCGCCCGGCGGTTGTACTTCTGGTCCAGGAAGAAGCCGGTCTTCTGGCCGTTCACGTAGTCCACCTCGTAGCGGATGCCGTTTTCCGTGATCTCCACCAGGCCGGTGCCGTCGATTTTCAGCCCCGGCAGCGATGCGTAGCCCTTCCCTTGGGTCAAGCCCTCCTTGAGCCGCAGGGGGCTTTCGTTGCGTTCGTAGATCACGTCGATACCGACGCCGTCCTTCTGAAGCTCCTCCAAGAGGAGCCCAAACAGCATCTGTTTACGGACCTCGATGCCCAGGGACAAAACCTCCGTCACCAGCACGTTCTCAAACCGGTCCACGGTCCAGCCGGGGAGCCCGTCCGCCTCGCCGAAGATCAATCGGCAAGCGGAAAAGTCCGCGCCCATGACCGTCTTGCGGTAGTCGATGGCGTAGCGGATGCGGCGGCGGAAGAAAGCCTCGTCATAGGTATCGTTGGCGTTCTTCGAAAGGATGCGGACCAGGATCTTGCTCTGGTCGTTGTAAAATCCGCTGCCCAGGTAGGTCCCCTTCTCGCTGAACACGTCCGCCACGGCCCCGTTCTCGCAGGGCTCCTTCTCCAAGACCTCCGCCCCGTAGACCCAGGGATGACCGTTCCGGAGGCTCTGTTCCGCTTTTTTGTTCACCGTGATCCGGGGAAATGTGCGCTTCGTCTTCATGGCGTTTTTGCTCCTTATGGGCACGATTATACAGGAAAAGAATGGGACAGGCAAGGCCTGTCCTTATGCTTGCTTCTGATCCCGCAGGGAGAACAGGACGAACAGCACCCCGCCCGCCATGGCCACCAGGGTACAGATCAGGAGGCCCCGCATGGGGCCCCAAGCGGAGACCATCATGCCGCCGGTCAGGTAGCTGAACATGCCCGACAGGGAGACGGCCCCGGTGATCAGAGCTTGGCCCGTGACCCGGTCGCTGTCCGCCATGCGCTCGTTGGCGTAGTAGGTCAGGGAGGGCATGAGCAGGGCATAGGAGAAGAGATGGCAGAAGCGCATGAGGTACACGCCCGAAACGGAGCCCAAAAGCAGGATGAACCAGGTCTTCAACGCCATAGCCGCGGCGGAAAAGCGCAGGCACCGTCCCACGCCGAACCGATCCTTCACCCGGGTGAAGAGGAGCATCATGGGCGTCTCCACCGCCGCGCCGATGAGCAGGGCCGTGCCCAGCTCCTTAGCGTCCCCGCCCACCACCAGGATGACGTCGTAGAGGTACGCGTCCAGGAAACCGTGCTGGAAGAAGATCAGAACGATTCCGAGAAGCATCCCGAAGAAGGCGGGATAGGTCCGAAGCAGAGAGCCGTGGCTCGCTCTGATCTGCGATCCGGCTGCCGGAGCCGCGCTCTCGGCCAGAACGAGGGAGCAAAGAAGAATGCCCGCGGTGCAGAGCAGATACAGGCCCAGCAGGCAGTTTAGATCGATCTCCGCCAGGGCGGCGTAGACCTTGGAGATGAGGGCGAAGGCCAGGGAGGCCACGCCCCTGGTGGCGGACCAGTTCAGATTCGCGCCGCGATTCAGGTACGCGAAGCCCACGGCGTTCATAAAGGGCTGCAGCGCCATGGTCATGACGGACATGAGGGCGAAGAGGCACACAAAGACCGGCTTTTTCTGGGGCAGGAACAGCAGAGTGCCGCACGCCAGGGCGGTGAGACACAACAGGAGCAGCACGTGGCGCAGGGTGAACCGGACCGATTTTTCCATGGCCCGGGCCAGCAGGGGCTGCAGGATCATGGCCGCGGCGCAGTCCGCGGCTAAAACGAGGCCCACCTGGTCCGCCGAGTATCCCAGACGGCTCATGAACAGCCGGGTATAGCCGTAGACGAAGCAGGCGCTCATCCAATATAGGCTCAAATACAGAGCATAGCTTGCGTTCAAATGTTTTTTCACGGCGCATAGGATAATCCTTCTTTCCTGTTTTTGCAAGTCCGATTTTAAAAAAGGTGAATGGAAGGCAATGACCCGGCCCATACTATGTGCGAAACCAAGTCATGGAATGCCCCGCAGGGGACAAAGAAAGGAATCTTTATTTATATGGAAGAAATGAACGAATTCGAGATGAAGCCTCGGGGCACCTTCTGGCGGGACTGGGGCGTATACGGGGCTTTGGCCCTGTGCCTCGCCATCATCGGAGCGGCGGTGGCCCTGACCTCCATGCCCAAGGAGGAGATCGTCCAGAAGCAGCCCCTGCCTACGGAGAACGTGATCGCCCAGATCCCCAAGCAGGACCCCGTGGCCCTGCCGGATCTGCAGATGCCCGAGGATACGGGCCTGCCTGTGATCCACATCCTGCCTACGGCCACGCCCGAAGCGGCGCCTACGGAGCCCGTGGCGGAACCCACCGCTGCGCCCGCGAAGTCAGCCAGCGCCGAGAAGAGGGCCGCGGCCCCCGTGTCGGGGCCGGTGGTCTGGGGCTACGCCGCGGACAAGCTGATTTATTCGAAGACGCTGGATCAGTGGACCACCCACAAGGCCGTGGACATCGCGTGCCTGGAGGGCACGGCGGTGAAGTGCGTCCTGGGCGGCACGGTGGAGAAGGTATACGTGGACGACCAGCTGGGCACTACGGTCATCGTAAAGCATAGCTCCGACCGCAAGACCCTCTACGCCAACCTCAGCGAAACCGTCCCCGTTCGCGCGGGCGACAAGGTAAACGCCGGCACAGTCCTGGGCACCGTGGGCCACACGGCTCTTTCCGAGTGCGGTCAGGAGAGCCACCTGCATTTTGCCTTCTTCGTGAAGGGCAAAGCCGTGGACCCCGCCGCCAAGGTCAAGCTGGGCTAAAAAAGCTTACCCCCTTGCCATAGGTCTTCCCCCCTACTATGGCAACCCCGACGGCTTCGGCTGTCGGGTTTTTTTGCGCCGGTGGCCCAAATATTACAACTCCATTACAACTCTGTGACGTTTTGGACGAATATGGAGCGTATCATGAAGGCAGCAAGAGGAGGCGAGGGGGAAGGATGCGGCATATTGGGACGGATGTGAAGCGGGCGGTGGTGTCCAGGTCGTTTTTGCTGGCGGCCCTGGGTATGGCAGCCTGCCTGTGCATCGAGTCCTTCCAAAGTTTGTGGCGACTGTTCCAGATGGAGTGGCCCGAGGCGCTCTTAGGGTACCACGAGGACCTGTTCTTACAGTGCCTGGGCGGGGAACTGGTGCTCTTCGCCGTGCCCATCCTCTCGGCGGTGCCCTATACGGCAGCCTTCGTGGAGGACGTGAAGAGCGGGTATCTAAAGCCCTACCTCACCCGCACCACGATCAACCGCTACGTCTGGGGCAAGAGCCTGGGGGCGGCCCTCTCCGGCGGCCTCGCCCTGGCGGCGGGCATGGGCCTTGCCCTGTTCGTTTTCTTTTTGGTGTGCGCGCCGGTGGAGGTCTACGGGGAATGGGCCGTGCCCAGCCGGATGCCGGAGATCGGCCTCCGCTTGGTGCTTTTCTTCCTCTCCGGCGCCCTGTGGGCCACGGTGGGGCTGCTCTTTTCCGGGCTCACCCAGAACGTGTATCTCGCCTACGCGTCCCCCTTCATCCTCTACTACGTGCTCATCATCCTGCAGGAGCGGTACTTTCGCACGGCCTTCATGCTGAACCCGCAGAACTATCTGACCATGGAGGGGGCCTGGCCCCTGGAGGGCCGAAGCGCGGCCCTGACGCTCCTTGCTCTGGTGATCCTCTTTCAACTGGTATTCTTCCTGACCGCACAGAACGAGCTTCGGGACGACAAGCGGCAGCGGCGAGCCTTTTCCTCCCTCGCCGCTCGCCCGCCCCGGATCCCGAAGCGGGACTTTCGGCCCCGGAAGGGGTTCGGCCCCCTCCGGGAGCTCCGGCAGGTTTTGGCCGTGGTCCGGTATAATTTCCGTATGTGGCGGGGGAACATACGGGTTTACCTCACCTTCGCCCTGGCCTTCATCCTGTGCTTTCTGCTGTCCGACAAGGCGGCCAGCTTCGCCTACGACATGGGCACGGCCATGCAGGCCTTCGAGCCCTTCGTGTGGACCTTCGGCGACGCCAACTCCATCTTGCTCATTTCGCTGCTGCTGGTGCTGCTGTTCGTGGACATGCCCTTTTTGGGAGCGGGGGTCCCCTACTATCTGGTGCGCATGCGGCGGCGGACCTGGGCCTGGGGGCAGCTCATTTACCTGACGATCGCCACCCTTCTCTACATGCTGTTCATCTTCGCGGCCACGTCTCTGATCTGCGCCCAGAACAGCTTCCTGGGCAACATGTGGTCCGAGACCGCGGCCATCCTGGGCTACTCAGGGGCGGGGAAGGCGGTGGCATTGCCGGCCCTGGTGAAGACCTTGGAGATGTCCCGGCCCTACCAGTGCGCGGCCACCATCTTCCTTCTGATGCTCCTTTACACCCTGGTCCTCTCCCTCCTCATGCTCCTCTGCAAGCTTAGAAAGGGCCGGAGCGCGGGCATCGTGGGGGCCTTCGGCTTCTCCCTCTTTGGCCTCCTCCTCAACCCCGCCTTTTTCAAGGACGTGATGCACCTCCCCGACGAGCTCGTCTACAAGGCCAACGTGATCGTGGGCTGGGCCTCGCCCCTTAACCAGGCCACCTATCACATGCACAACTTCGGCTACGACCTGCTGCCCCGGCTCCAGGACACCTATATGATCTTCGGGGCCTTGATCCTCTTCCTCTTCCTCCTGGTGCAGCTTTCCATCCGCCGCTACAGCTTCAACTTCACAGGGACGGAGGGGAGCTTATAGTGGAAGGATTGGAAGCTTCGCGACTTTTCTTGAAAGAAAAGTCGCCCAAAAGAACTTTAAGAAACAGTAATGCTTTGTTGCGGAAACAAGTTTTCCTTCTTAAGCTTTTCTTTTTCCGCCGCTTTTTCTTTTCACTGAAAAGAAAAAGCGGCAAAGAAAAAGGAGGGAACCAATGACCAACGCCATTGAACTCATAGATCTCAGCAAGACCTTCGGCCAGGACGAGGTGTTGAAGCACGTGACGCGGACCTTCGAGGCCGGGAGGATCCACGGGGTGGTGGGGAACAACGGCAGTGGGAAGACCGTCATGTTCAAGTGCATCTGCGGGTTTCTGCAGCCCACCTCTGGCAAGGTCCTGGTCCAGGGGAAGCAGATCGGCAAGGACGTGGACTTTCCGGAGGACCTGGGCCTCATCATCGAGACGCCGGGGTTCCTGCCCCAGCTGTCGGGCCTTCGGAATCTGGAGATCCTGGCGTCCCTGAAGAAAAAGATCGGGTTGAAGGAGGTGGCGGCGGTGATCCGCCGGGTGGGGCTGGACCCCCTGTCGACGAAGCCCGTGGGCAAGTACAGTCTGGGCATGCGCCAGCGGCTCGGTATCGCCCAGGCCATCATGGAGGACCCGTCTTTGCTCATACTGGACGAGCCCATGAACGGCCTCGACAAGCACGGCGTGGCGGAGATGCGGGCCCTGTTTCAGTCCCTGGCCACGGACGGCCGGACCATCCTGCTGGCCAGCCACAACATAAGGGATATCGACGCCCTCTGCGACACCGTTTGCGAGATGGACGCGGGGGTCATGACCATGATACGGGAGGAAAGAGTATGAACGGGAAACGGTTTGTGTGCCTGGCTCTGGCGGCGTTTCTGGCGCTGATGCCCCTGGTCGCCCTGGCGGATACGGAGCAGCGGGTGAAGAACGCCAGCCTGGATGAGACGGTGGGCATCTATGCCAACATCGGGGACGCGGCGCCTACATGGTCCCTTGGCCCCGGCCAGGAGGTGAAGTATCTGGCCGACTGTGGGAGCGGCTGGCATCAGGTGCAGGCCCTGGACGGCAGCTTCGTTGGCTTTTTGCAGTGGACCGAGTTTTTGACCTCGTACGCCGTGACCGTGACGCCCGCCCCCACGGAGCCCCCTACACCGCCGCCCACGGAGCCCCCGGCTACGCCCACGGAGCCGCCCGCTGCGCCTACGGACCCACCGGCCACGCCTACAGAGCCCCCGGCCACGCCCACGGAGCCCCCGGCTACGCCCACGGAACCCCCGGCCATGCCCACGGAACCCCCGGCCACGCCCACGGAGCCCCCTGCCACACCCACAGAGCCTCCGGCTACGCCTACGGAGCCCCCTGCCGCACCCACAGAGCCCCCGGCTACGCCTACGGAACCGCCCGCCACGCCCACGGAACCCCCGGCCACGCCTACGGAGCCCCCGGCTACGCCTACGGAGCCGCCCGCCACGCCCACGGAACCGCCAGCTACGCCTACGGCAGACCCCACAGCGGAGCCTACTACCGAACCCACGACAGAGCCAACTGCTGAGCCAACGATAGAACCCACCTCTGAGCCCACCCCTGAACCAACCGTTGAACCGACAGCGGTGCCTACCCCTGAGCCCACGTTCCCCCCGGTGCCTACCGCCAAGCCCGGCGGGGCGGGCGCCAGGGAGCTGGTGATCGACACGGGTTACATCTACCCGGGCATGAGCAAGAGCTATGCGGACGGATATCTGCCCACGGTCTCCGGCGGGAAGGCCGTGTTCGTGCTGCCTCTTTTGGGGGAGGCGCTGGAGGATGTGCTGCGGGTAACGCCGGATATCCCCATCGATGGGCCCTTCCTCTACAAGAACTATCAGTTCGATCTGAAAAAGTCCGCCCAAAGGGCTAAGGACAGCGAGGGGAACCAGGTCAGCCGGGAGGTGTTCCTCGTCAGCCTGGACCTGGATCTGGCGAAAAACCGATACAACGGCACCTATTCCCTGCCCTTCCACGTGAGCTATACGGATATGAACGGGGACCCTGCCGAGCAGGTCTTCACCTTGCAGGTCACCATCGCCGACGGCCGCAACCGCACCTATGGCGGGGGCGGCGGCGGGCCCTCGGCGGTGAAGAAGCCGGTGCTGATCCTGGAGAACACCCGGTTGAGCAGCAACACCATCGCCGGCGGCGAAGAGTTCAGCCTGTCGCTGCAGGTGAAGAACGTGGGGGAGCTGGAGGCGAAGAACATCCGACTGGTGGCCGCTGCCGACGGACAGGGCATCTATCGGAGCGACAGCATGGCCCCCGTGTTCCTGGGCCTGCTGGACGTGGCGGAAAAAGCGAACGTCAGCTTCCCTTTCGCTTCGGAGAAGACCGTCTTCGCCGGGCGGCACGGGCTCAGCGTGACCCTCAGCTACGAGGACAAGTACGGGAACATCTATTCCGACAACGTGCCCCTGCAGGTGAACGTGACGCAGGAGAGCTCCATCGGCTTCGACGAGATGAAGCTGCCGGAGACCCTGACCAGCGGCGACACATTCACTCAGCCCGTGTGCGTCTACAACACCGGCTACGCCCCGGTCTACAACGTGCGCTGCACCCTGAAGATGGACGGGCTCATCGCGGCCTCCGCCTTCCTCGGCACGTTGGAACCCCAGCAAAGCGCGGACAAGGCCGTCTCCATCTTCGTCACCACGCTGCCGGGCAAGGAGAAGTACGGCATCACCTACGGCCAGCTCGTGATCTCCTACGAGGATATGGCGGGGAAGGAGCACACCGAGTATCAGCAGCTCCAGGCCACCGTCCAGGCGCCGGTGGAGGTCACCGACGAGGAAAAGGCCAAGCAGGAGAAGGAGCAGAAGGAGCAGCAGACCCTGTCCCAATGGTGGGTGAGCCTGCTGGTGTCCATCGCCTTCATCCTCATCATCCTCTCCGCCATCGTCATCGCCCGTTTCACCCGGATGCTGAAGATGAAGTGAGGGAAGACAAAAAAGAACCGCTCTCCCGAAAGGAGGGCGGCCCGTTGCTTTTGGCGGATCTACGCTTCGTAGTAGTCCCCGCGGCGGTAGTCGTAGAGGACATCCCGGTAGGTCTTGATATCCTCCAGGACCCGGCCCGCGCCGATGGCCACGCAGGAGGCGGGGTCCTCCGCTACGTAGCAGGGGACGCCGGTCTGCTCGGAGATGAACTTGTCGAGGCCGTAGAGCTGGGCGCTGCCGCCGGAGAGGCAGATGCCCGTCTCGGTGATGTCGCCGCAGAGCTCCGCGGGGGTCTGCTCCAGGGCGTCCTTCAGCTCCTCCACGATGGCCCGAAGGGGCTCCGAGAGGGCGTAGGTGATCTCGTTGCTGCCCAGCTGGAGGGCCAGCGGCAGCCCGCCGCCCAGGGACCGGCCCTTCACGTCCATCAATATCTCGTCCTTGCGGGGGTAGGCGGAGCCGAAGCGGATCTTCAGATCCTCCGCGGCGGTCTGGCCGATGACGATGCCGTGCTGCCGCTTGAAGTAGCGGACGATGGCCGCGTCGAACCGGTCGCCCCCCACCTTGATGGAGGTGGACTTGACCAGCTTGCCCAGGGAGGTGACCAGCATGTTGGAGGTGCCGGCGCCGATGTCCAGGACCATGGCGCCCTTGGGGGAAAAGATGTCGATGCCCGCGCCGATGGCGGCGGCCATGGGCTCCTCGATGAGGTAGGTGTACCGGGCGCCCGCGCCTTCGCTGGCCTCGATGACGGCCCGCTTCTCCACCTCCGTGCTCTGGCTGGGCACGGCGATGACGGCCCGGGGCTTGAAGAAGATACGGCTGCCCACCACCTCCTGGAAGAAGGCGGAGAGCATGCGCTCCGTGGCGTCGAGATTCGCGATGACCCCGTCCTGCAGAGGCCGGAAGACCAGCTGGTCATCCGGGGCCCGGCCCAGCATCTCCTTGGCCTTTTCGCCCAGAGCGGCCATCTTGCCGGTGCCGCGCTCCACGGCCACCACGGAGGGCTGCCGAAGAACGATGCCCTTGCCCCGCACGTAGATGAGGGAGTAGGCGGTGCCCAGATCTACCCCGATGTCGGAGGAGGAGAACAAACCCATAGCGTTTCCTTTCAGGGTACATGGACCCAGTTTTCGATACTAAAAGCATACCATCGTCGGGGAAATGTGACAATGAAACAAAGTGTTAAATAAGGTTGCAATCCCGCGCCTTTCCCGCTATACTCACATCATCACTCAAAGGAGCACGCTATGGAACCCTTTCGCATCAAGAAGGCAGCCTTCCTCACCAGCGTAGGTCAGCGGGGCGACTACCCCCAGCGCCGGCCGGAGATCGCCCTGGTGGGTCGGAGCAACGTGGGCAAGTCGAGCCTCATCAACTGCCTCACCGGCAACGGGAAGCTGGCCCGCATCAGCGCCGCCCCGGGGAAGACCCGGCTGGTGAACTATTATTTGATCAACGACAGCTTCTATCTCGTGGACCTGCCGGGGTACGGTTTCGCCCAGCGGAGCAAGGGAGAGCGGGAGAGCTGGGGCAAGCTCATGGAGAGCTACCTCACCTCGGGCCGGGTGGACCACCTGTTCCTGCTCCTGGACATCCGTCACGAGCCCACGGGGGAGGATAGGCAGATGTTCCAATTCCTCCTCTATTACAACATCCCCTTCACCATCGTTGCCACCAAGGCGGACAAGATCGCCAAGTCGAAGCGCCAGCAGGCCGCCAACCAGAACGCTAAACTGGCGGGGGCGCCCCCCTGGGGATTGCCCTTTTCCAGCGAGACGGGGGAGGGGCGGGAGGCCCTGCTGGACCGCCTGGGCAGCATCGTTTCGGAAAAGCTGGCTTCCCCGCAAGAAAATGAAATGGAACCCTTGACAGAAGCATAACAAGAACGCATACTATGGTTCGAGAACAACCCAGGGAGAAAATACTATGGCGTTACGGAAATGCCCTAAGTGCGAACTGAACTATCTCAAACCCGGCGAGACCATCTGCCACGTCTGCGCCTCCGCCATGAAGCGGAAGAAGTCCGCCCCCGTGGAGGAGGAAGAGGTGGTCATGTGCTCCAACTGCGGCGAAGCGCCGGCGGTGAAGGGCCACGACCTCTGCGAGGAGTGCCTGAGGGAGCAGAAGCGGGAGGCCGAGCTGGAGCTCATGGCCGACAAGCTCCGGGCTGACGAGGCGGATATGCCCATCGAAGAGGATATCGACGAAGACAACGAGGACGAAGAAGAATAAGGAGAACCCATGCCCCGCATCTTTGCCATCGGTGATCTGCATCTGTCCCTGTCCGTGGAGAACAAGGCCATGGACGTATTCGGGCCGGGGTGGGCGGACCACGTGAATCGGCTCCGGGAGGGCTGGCAGGACACGGTGGGCGAGGAGGACCTGGTGCTGATCCCCGGCGACATCAGCTGGGGGCTTCGGTTGGAGGAGGCGCTGGCGGACCTGGATTTCATCCACGGCCTCAAGGGGACCAAGATGCTGCTCCGGGGGAACCACGACTACTGGTGGACCGGCTACAGCAAGGTGCAGAGCGTGCTGCCCCCGTCCATTCAGGCGGTGCAGAACAACGCCCTGGTTTGGAACGATATCGTCATCGGCGGCACCCGGGGCTGGAACACCCCCATGAGCGCCGATTTCTCCGAGAGCCGGGATCGGAAGATCTTCGAGCGGGAGAAGCTGCGGCTGGACCTGTCCCTCAGGGCCATGGACGCCCGGGCGGGGCAACTGAGGCTGTTCATGCTCCACTACCCGCCCTTCAACGAGAAGGGGGAGCCTACGGACTTTGCGAAGCTCCTGGCGGGCCGGGCGGACCACTGCGTCTACGGCCACCTCCACGGCCGGTCCTGCCTGGGAGGCTTCGAGGGGAGCTACGAGGGGACGGAATACCACCTCACCTCGGCGGATCACCTCAAATTCGTGCCCAAGCTGATCGCGGAAATATAATTGGAAAGCCGTCATACAATGAGCCTGTGAAGAACAGGCTTTTTTTGTTGCTGCTTTGTTTGCTCCTGGGCTGCGCCCGGACGGCGGAGGCGCCTGCGAAGCGGGACCCCCTGCCCACGCCGGAACGGTGGCTGGTGATCCTGGACGCGGGCCACGGAGGCTTCGACGCCGGGGCTTCGGGCACGGACACGGGGGTGAAGGAGAGCGAGCTCAATCTGCAGGTGGCCCTTTTGGTCCAATCGTCCCTGGAGGACGCCGGGGTCCGGGTGCTCATGACCCGGACAGATGAAAGCGCCCTGGGCGGCACCAAGAAGGAGGACATGGCCCGACGGGGGCAGCTGCTGCAGACCGAAGGCGCGGACGCGGCGGTATCCATCCACATGAACAAGTTCTCCGACCGCCGGATCCGGGGCCCCATGGCCTACTACCAGGCGGGGGCGGAGGCGGGGCGGGCCCTGGCCCGGTGCGTTATTGACAGCCTGACCATGACCCTTGATCTAAAGCCCCGTCTGCCCAACCCCGGCAACAACTTCGTCACCCGGGTCCCCGCCTGCCCCGCGGTGTTGGTGGAGTGCGGCTTTCTCAGCCACCCGGAGGAGGAGCGCCGCCTCCAGGACGAAGGGTATCAAAAAGCGATAGCGGAGGCTATCGCTCAGGGGATACTCGCTTTTTTAGGGGGATGATCTTTTGTTTTGCCGCTTTTTCTCTTTCGAAAAAGAGAAAAAGCGGCGCAAAAAGAGAAACTTAAGAAGGAGTATGGCTATCAGAACGACAGACATACCCCTGCTTAAGTTCTTTTTGGTCCTTTTTCTTGTCCAAGAAAAAGGATCAGGCTTTCAATAAATTCCTTAGATAGATCTTCAACTGCTCCACGGTCTCAGCAAGTCCCTTGGTCGCCGGTGCGCTGCCCTGGGCCAGGGTCCCCCGGCCGCCGCCCTTGCCGCCCAGGGCCAGGTTCACGGCGGGGATCACCTCGCCCATGTCCAGCTTCAGCCCGTTCTGGCAGAGGACGTAGGTCACCTGCCCGGCCTTCTCGGCGAGCAGCAGGGTCAAGCCCCTTTCGGGCAGGGTGGAGAGGGCCAGGGGCCTGAGACGCTTGGGATCCGTGTCCGTGAGCCGGACCAGGAGCTTTTTCCCCTTCACGTCCTCCGCTTGGGCCTTGAGTTCCGCCGTCAGGTATTCCTCCAGCTTCGCGGTCAGATCCGCTTTTTCCTTCTTGACGGCCTTCAATTCCGCCTCCTGCTTCTCCACGGCGGAGAGGACCTCCTCCCCGGCGGTGGAGAACTTCCGGGCGATGGCGTCCACGGTGGCCTGCAGCCGCTGGAAGTGCTTCAGCGCCCGGCCACCGCAGAGGAAGGTCATGCGCATGCCGCCCTTATAGGCCACGGCGGACACGATCTTCACGGCCCCGATCTCCCCTGTAAAGTGCACGTGGGGCGCGCAGCAGGTGCAGGAATCCGCCCCCTCGATGCTCACCACCCGGATGGGCGCGATCAGCCCCTCGGCGTGCTTGCGCAGGGGCACGCCGGCTAGATCCTCCTCGCTGTCGTAGATAGTGGCGGTCACGGGCAGGTTCCGCCGGACGAGGTCGTTGGCCATGTCCTCCATCTCGGTGACCTGCTCCGGCGTCAGGGGCTTGTCGAGGTCCAGCGTGGCGTAGGTGAGAGCGCAGTGGAAGCCCACGTTCACCGCGTCAAAGAGCTTGTAGGCGCACCAGCTCAAGACGTGCTCGCCCGTATGCTGCTCCATGATGTCCAGGCGCCGCCCTTCGTCGATATGCCCCACCACTGTCTCGCCCACGGGCAGGGGCCCGTCGGTGCGGAGGATCAGCTCGTCCCCCGCCTCCCGCACGTCCGTCACGCGCACGGGGCCCAAAGTCCCCGTGTCGCAGGGCTGGCCGCCCTTGTTGGGGAAGAAGACGGTGCTGTCCACGATGACGTCGAAGCCCTCCTTGGCGGGCTCGCAGGAGAGGACGGTGCACTGGTTTTCAAACAGATGACTGTCGATGAGATAGAGGCGCTGGGTCATAGGGACCTCCCAAAGGTATTTTTATCAGTATACCATAGAAGACTCAATAAAGGAACAGCTTGTCCAAAAACCTTTCGACAAGCCGGATCAGGCTGTGGGGAAGGGTGACAGAGGCGCCCCTTGCGACAAAGCAGCCGAGGCGATCCAACCTCGGCTGTTGACTCTTTTGCACAAATGTCCTGCTTGCTAAACCGTCCGACAAAGCCGTAAGAATGCGACATCTGTCTTACAAACCGGATTTTATGTGTCTATTCTTATCAACTCCGTAATTGCCTTATTTCTGTATACTAAATCATCTCTCGCGCTAAAGCCTATACTATCCCAAAAGCAATTGCCATTTTTATTTCTGTCAAAGACAACTAACGCAACTTTGTTTATGCCATTTTTCTTAAGTGCGTCCATTGCAGCGTCCACAAGCTTCGTACCAATGCCTTGATTTCTAAGGACAGAATTTACGGCTGTGTGATAAATGTAACCGCGCCTACCATCGTTTCCAGCGATGATTACACCGACAATATTGTCACCGTCCTCTGCAACAAAGCATGTGTCAGGGTTTCTTTTTAGGAACTTATCTATACCTTCTTTAGAATCATCCAGATTATTTAGTCCCATACCTGCGCAAGAGAGCCAAAGCATGTAGACCTTCTCGTAATCTTCTATTGTCATTAGTCGTATGTTCATACCGATTCACCAAATATCGATTTATATGATTAGTTGTAACATAGATACCATGAAAAAACAACCATCGACTGGGGATCAAGAGAACGAAAAGCGCAATCGACTGGAGCCAATTGCCGAAGTCGCCTTCCGGGATAGCCTAAAAGGAAGTTGACTTTTGGGAAATTTTCGGTATACTGCTCCCATGAATATGTTCAAGAAGAAAAATCGGCCGGTCAAGCTGGGCCAGGCCAAGAAAAAGCTGTTCGTGCGGCGGGAAGCACGCCACATCGTGATCATGCTGGCGGCGGTGACGCTGCAGGCTCTGTCCATCCTCTGGTTCTACCGGCCCGCGGGCATCGTCTCCGGCGGCATCACCGGTATCTCCATGCTCCTCAACTACGCCACGGGCGGCAACATCCAGAGCTGGATCCCCATGGTGGCGCTGAACGCGCCGCTGCTGTACCTGGCGTACAAGGAGCTGCATCTGAAGTTCGTCATCTATACCACCCTATCCACCCTCTATTTCTCGCTGATCTTCGCTATCTTCGAGAACCTGCCCCCGGTGCAGATCTTCGACATGACCAACCCGGTCATGCCCCTCATCAGCACCATCTTCGGCGCGGTCCTCAACGGCGTCTTCGGCGCCATCATCATCCGGCAGGGCTCCTCCACGGGCGGCTTCGACATCGTGTCCCTGCTGGTGAACAAGAAGACCTCCTTCCCCGTGGGCACCATCTCCATGGCCTTCAACATGGTCATCGTCATTGCCCTCGCTTTCGTGGCGGGCATGGAGGTGGCGGCCCTGTCCATCATCGCCCTGTTCACCTGCTCCGTCAGCTTCAACAACGCCCTGCTGGGCCTCAACCGGACCAAGACCCTGTTCATCATCTCCGACAAGTGGGACACCTTCTCCAGCGAGGTCATGAGCACCGTCCACCGGGGCATCACCTACATCCCCGCCCGGGGTGC
The DNA here is from genome assembly GCA_045224495.1 of Christensenellales bacterium. Lineage (GTDB taxonomy): Bacteria > Bacillota > Clostridia > Christensenellales > CAG-138 > RUG472. The sequence continues at coordinate 2,906 of JBGVAK010000040.1, read as the reverse complement.
CTACACCAACGCGGAGCGCGAGATCGTCTACATCATCGCTAAGACCGTGGAGGTGGCCACCATCCGCCGGATCGTCCTGCAGCACGATCCCCAGGCCATCATCTCCGTCATCGACACGAAAGAAGTGGTTGGGCGGGGATTTACGGCGAACAACTGATTCAGTCTGTAGAAACCTATGGTTTCAACAGACTGGGCTTCGCCTTCGCTCCGCTCCCAGCTCTTGCCTATGCCCCTGACGGGGCATAGGGCGGCAAGAGCTGCGCAGTGTCAAATCCACCGCGCATGTCGCTGGATTTGACGTATTTCAGCTGTCGTTTTTCTTTCGTAAATTGCGTGCGCGCGGCTACACCGCGCTTTTGTTGTTTCATAGGGAGGATTATGAGAATCCCATAGGGGAGGGGGGTGCCCCGCCCGGGCACTACAGCGCCAAATGATACAGCCGTTCCTTCGGGCGCTCCTCCCGGAAGGTGTCCACCTCCTCCAGGAAGGTCCAGCCGAACTTTTCGTAGAGGGCTGTGTGGGTGGTGTATAGGTACAGTTCCGTAAGCCCCGCCGCCCGGGCGTTGTGGGGGACGGTTTGAAGCAGGGCCCGGCCCACGCCCCGGCCCCGACAGGATTCGTCCACGTACACGTCGATGAGCCACGGGTACAGGTCCGGCCGACAGTACAGGTCGTCGATCATGGACAGCTGGTACATGCCCAGGGCCCGCCCGTTCTCCACGGCCACGAAGGTCTGGGGCAGCCGGTCGCCCCGGTTCAGGGAGTGTATAAGGGTGCAGCGGACCTCCGCGGGACTGATCCCGTCCCGCTTTCCCCACCAGCGGTAGTTCCAGTCGTAGACTGCCTCAAAGAGAGGCCCCTCCGCCCGCTCCAATCGAATGATATCCATGCCCGCCTCCTTCTATCCTCGTTGGGTCAGATGATACACGACGGGAACACCTGTGTCAACGCCTGGAGAGTGATGGGGGTGCGCCCCGGTTGCAAGGCTTTTTTGTAAACTCAACCAACGAATGATTCCCCAACCAGTATATTTGTGGTATAATACAAAAGATATCAAGCAGAAAAGGAGTGTGCAGATGATACAGGATCTTTTGACCGACAAAAAGTATCTCTTTGCCTCGGGCGCCAACACGGAGCTTCGGGCCCAGCGGAATCTGAACCGGCGGGCCGTACTCCTGAACGGAGCCTTGGTGGGCAACGTGCGGACCGAGCAGTTCGGTGTGTCCGCCCGGGTGTATGAAAACGGCGTCTACGGCTTTTCCTCCACGGCGGAGTACACCGACGAGACCGTGAAGGACGTGCTGAAGGCGGCCAGCGAGAACGCGGCCTTCCTGGCGAAGCATGCCGGTAAGGGCAAGGGCCCTCATAAGGCCATGGCTCCCAACCGGATCGTCACGGCCTACGACCTCAACGACGTGGAGCAGCGGTCCTACATCGAATTCATCCAGGCCCTGGACGGCTATATCGCCCAGAAGTACCCGGACCTCATGAGCCGGACCGTCATCGCCACCGCCGACTCCATGGAGAAGCTCCTGTGCGTCAGCAACGGCGCCGACGGCCACAGCATCCTGCCCCGGAGCTACATCTACGTGGTCATGACCGTAGCCGGTCCCGACGGCCAGCCCATCGAGCTCTACGAGGTGGTGGGCGGGGGCTACGGCACCTTCGACAGGAACTACAGTAAACCCGAGGACTGCTACGCTAAGATCGACGCCCTCTACGACCGCATCCGCCGAAAGGCCGAGGGCGTATACCCCGAGGCGGGCACCAAGACTGTGATCCTGGGCGGCATCCTCTCCGGCATGCTGGCTCACGAGGCCGTGGGCCACACGGTGGAGGCGGACCTGGTCATCGGCGGGTCCGTAGCGGGGCCCTGCCTGAACAAACGGGTGGGCAGCGACCTCGTCAACCTGGTGGATTACGCCCACACCGCCTTCGGCAAGCCCACGCCCCTGCCCATCTACGTGGACGACGAGGGCACCGCCGCCACCGACGCGGTGCTCATCAAGGACGGCATCCTGGTGGGGTATATGAACAACCGGGAGAGCGCCGAGCGGTTCAATATGACGCCCACGGGCAACGCGAGGGCGTATCTCTTCTCCGACGAGCCGTTGATCCGCATGCGCAACACCGCCGTGCTGCCGGGCAAATCCAAGATCGAGGACATGATCGCCTCCATCGATGACGGATACTACCTGTTGGATACCAACAACGGCCAGGCGGATACCACGGGCGAGTTCATGTTCGGCGTCACCTTTGGCTACGAGATCAAGAAGGGAAAGCTGGGGCGGGCGCTCCTCGATACCACCATCTCGGGCGTGGCCTTCGACATGCTCAAGACCGTGGACATGATCTCGGACGAGATGATCTGGGCCAGCTCCGGCATGTGCGGCAAGAAGCAGCCCATGCCCGTGGGCATGGGCGGCCCGGCGGTCAAGTGCCGGGTGAACATCGGCGGACGATAAGGAGGGAACAGCCATGATCGATACTTTGAAACAAACGGCCCAGCGTGCCGTGGCGGCCCTGCAGGCGGCAGGCGCGGACAAGGCCCAATCAAGCGTGTCCTACACTATCACCCATGAGTTCAACGTGGACGGGGGCGAGTTCAGCCTGTTCCGCACCCTGTTCGACAAGCAGCTCTCTATGACCGCCATCCAGGGCGGCAAAAAAGGCACCGTAGCCCAGAACCGGTACGACGAGAAGACCATCGCCGAGAGCGCCAAGGCGTGTCTGGAGGCCGCGGCCTCCGCTCAGCCCGACGAGAACTGGGACTTCGCGCCCCTTTCCCAAAATGAGGACTTTGTCCAGGGCGAGCCCACGCCCGACACGGACAAGCTCTTCTTCCGCTGCCAGGAGCTCATGGCCAGCGTCAAGGAGCGGTTCCCCAAGATCATCATGGAGCAGAT
>JBGVAK010000039.1:0-40370 GCA_045224495.1 Christensenellales bacterium | reverse complement strand
AGCTGGCCGGGGTAGATGTTGTAGCCGTTGGTGATGATGAGGCGCTTGAGCCGCTGGCGGAAGTACACGTACCCGTCCTCGTCCATGTAGCCAAGATCGCCGGTGTAGAGCCAGGTGTCCCCGTCGGGGAGCACCCGCAAAGCTTCCGCCGTCTCCTCCGGGTGCTTGAGATACCCGGTCATGAGGGTAGGCCCCTTCAAAATGATCTCGCCCTCGGTGTTGGGCGGCAGCAGCTCCGCCGTGCCGGGGCGTACGATGGCGTAGACCGTGTCGGGGAAGGGCAGGCCGATGCTCCCCTCCCGGTGCTCGTCCTTTGGGGTGAGGCAGCTGGCTGTGACGCATTCCGTGAGGCCGTAGCCTTCCCGGACCTGGATATGGGCGTGGTGCGCCGCCAAAAAGGCGTCGATCTTCTTTTTGAGCTCCACGGACAGGGAGTCACCGCCGCAGAACATGCCCAACAGGAAGCTCATGTCGAGATCGTCCAGCTGGGGCATGTGCAGCAGTGCCTCGAAGATGGTGGGCACCCCCGCGATGAAGTTGGGCTTCTTGCGGCGTAGCATCTGAGCGTAGGTCTTGGGGGTGAAGGTAGGCATGAGGATGTAGCAGGCCCCGTGGATGAGGACCGTGTGGATGTTGATGCCCAAGCCGAAGCCGTGGAAGAGGGGCATGCAGCTCAGCATCTTGAGGCCCGTGCGGAAGGTCTCCTGCATGGCCGTCATGGCCTCCATGGCGCAGGCGTTGAAATTGAGGTCCGTGAGGCAGATGCCCTTGGGCTCGCCGGTGGTGCCGCCGCTGTAGAGGATGACGGCGGTGCGATACTTTTCAAAGCTGGGCGCGGGCAGGGCGATGCTCGCGTCGCCCTTCTTCAAAAATTCGGTCCACAGCAGGTGGGGCGGCTGGGGAAACTGCAGATAATCCTTGCCCTTTTTGAGGGTGTAGAGGAGCTTTAGATGCAGCGGCAGCACCTCCTGCATGCGGCAGGTCAATATGGTCACGGGATGATCCACGTTTTTCAACGCCGCGGCCACCTTCTCATAGAACAGGTCCACGGTGACGATGACCTTGCTCTCCGCCACGTTGAGATAGTAGGTGATCTCGCTTTGCGCAGACAGGGGATGGACCATGTTACATACGGCGCCGATCCGGTTCACCGCGTAGAAGCAGTCGAGGGCCTGGGGGATGTTCGGGAGGCAGATGGTCACCGCGTCCCCGGGGCCCACGCCGAAAGCCGTCAGCGCCCGGGCCGCCCGCTCGATGCGGCGGATGAACTGGGCGTAGGTGGTCTTTCTATTGTAAAACTCGTAGGCAGGCTCGTCGGGATATCGCTCTGCCACCCGTGCCACCAGCTCGAACATGGTGGCCTCCGGGTACTCCAAATGCTGTCGGGGTCGGTCGGGTCGGGACTGTTCCATCGCTCGTTCCTTCAAAAATTTGATATATGGCAGTATATCATAGCCGCGAGGGAATCACAACCGGTTTCTATGAAAAACAGGCTAAATGCTACGATTCGTAGCAATAAAACCGCCAAAAGACATCATTTGTCGCTTGTTTTGCAAGCTCCCGTTGCGTATACTGAGGGCAACAAAAGCAAGGAGGACAGGAAAATGACGTTTGCACAGAAGCTGAAGGAGATGCGTGTCCGCGCGGGCATGTCCCAGGAGAAGCTGGCGGAACGGGTGGGCGTGAGCCGCCAGGCCATCACCAAGTGGGAAACCGACAAGGGGGCCCCCGACATGGACAACCTCATGGCCCTTTCGGACCTCTTCGGGGTCAGCGTGGACGAGCTGTTGGGCCGGGAGGCCCGCAAGGCCGCCGCGGACTTCTTATATGAAAGCGTGACGGAGTACGACATCGCCGATCCCAAGCGGTACGACGTGAAGCTGGGCGGTGCCCGGCGGCTGATCGTCCGGGGCTACGAGGGAGAGAAGCTTCGCGTCCGGCTCCAGTCCGATACCCTCGCCACCCTGGAGGCGGACTGCAAGGTAAAGATCGACGACAACCGGGGGCGGCTGGACGTGGACCTGGTGCGGATGAACGGCCTCACGGAGGCGGCGGCCCGGGAGGGGCTTACCGTCACGGTGGAGCTCCCCAACCGATACATCTATCACGTGGAGCTGGCGGCCAACGTGGCTGATCTGGAGATCGGCGCCCTTGCGGCGGAGGAACTGGAGTTCGACGGCAAGGTCCAAAATGTCACGGTGGACGGCTTCACCGGGGAGCTGGAGATCGACTCCAATCAGGATATGAAGGTGGACCTGCGCGCCTTCTCGGGGAGCCTGTCCCTGAACCAGGTGGCCGCCGTATCCCGGCTCACCGTCCCCGCAGACTTCGCCTTCGCCGCCCGCAAGCGGGGCATGGGCAACGCCCTCTACTTCGAGCAGGCGGGCCAGCAGACAGACGATTTCTCCGACCCCGACGCCGAGACCGTCCTCGAGCTCAACGGCATGAAGAGCGAGCTGTTCATCACACGCAGATGACCCCCTTCCTGGGGATGCCGGCGCGGCCCTTCAGGGCCGCTTTTTTACCCTTGACAGGAGGGTGAGGAAGTGGTAAGAATATCCTGTAGGAAGGGATAACCTTTCCTGATGGAAACAAAGAAGAAAAGGAGAAAAAACGAACATGAAGAAGTTTCTGGCATTGGCTCTCGTCCTGTGTATGGTGATCGCTCTGGTCGCCTGCTCTGGTGCTAAGAAGACCGAAGAGCCCAAGACCGAGACCAAGACTGAGACCACTGAGACCAAAACCGAAGCCAAGACTGGCTCCGTGTACTGGCTGAACTTCAAGCCCGAGTCCGACGAAGTCCTGCAGAAGGTGGCCAAGCTGTACACCGAGAAGACCGGCGTGGCCGTGAACGTGGTCACCGCCGCCTCCGGCACCTACAGCCAGACCCTCACCGCCGAGATGGACAAGTCCACTCCGCCCACCCTGTTCATCGTGGGCAACCAGGAGGGCGTGAAGACGTGGTCCGACTACTGCCTGGACCTCAAGGGAACCAAGATCGCCAACGAGCTGAACACCGACGCCTACAACCTCTATGACGCCAACGGCAAGCTCTGCTCCATCGGCTACTGCTACGAGTGCTACGGCATCATCGTCAATGTGGATCTTCTTGAGAAGGCTGGCCACAAGCTGGACGAGATCAAGAACTTCGAGACCCTGAAGGCCGTGGTGGAGGATATCCACGCCCGCGCCGCTGAGCTGGGCTTCGACGCTTTCACCTCCTCCGATATGGACGGTTCCTCCAGCTGGCGCTTCACCGGTCACATGATCAACCTCGATTACGTCTATGAAGAGCGCGCCGCGGGCAAGGTCTGGACCGAGTGCCCCGCCACCATCACCGGCGAGTTCGTGCCCAACTTCAAGAACCTCTATGATCTCGCTATCAACAACAGCGAGTTCGATCCCTCCACCTTCGCTGCTGGCGGCCATGACGCCGAGGGCGAGTTCAAGGCGGACAAGGCCGTGTTCTTCGTGAACGGCTCCTGGGAGTACGGCGCCGTGTCCGAGGGCAAGAACGTCACCATGATCCCCTACTACTGCGGTGTAGAGGGCGAGGAGAAGGCCGGTCTCAACTGCGGTACCGAGAATTGCTGGGCCATCAACGCCAAGGCCGCCCAGGAGAACATCGATGCCACCATGGACTTCCTCTATTGGTGCGTGACCGATGCTGAGGCTTCCCGGATGCTGGTGGATTCCTTCGGCGTCATGCCCTATAAGCAGGCTGCCGAGTCCACCAACGGCTTCCTGGCCAAGGCCAACGAGTACTCCAACAACGGTTGCTACGTCATGGATTGGGCCACCAATTACCAGCCCAACGTGGACGCCTACCGCGCCGCCTTCGTGTCTGCGCTGAACGCCTACAACGCCGACCAGACCGACGCCAACTGGGAGCAGGTCCGCGCCGCCATCGTGGATGGCTGGGCCTATCAGTACACCCAGGTGAACGGCTAATTACATTCCCGTTTGACACCGAGGGGCGGGCGGCATCGCCCGTCCCTCATTTTCTACCTTTTCCGCAAAGCAAGGGGTGTTTCATTTGAACCGAAAGAGAAAGCATTACGATCTGAGAAAGGGCCCCATCCGCCGGCAGTGGTGGATCTTCATCCTGCCCATGATGGCCGCCTTCATCATCGGCTTCGTCTGGCCCTTCATCCAGGGCATCTACCTGTCCTTCTGCACCTTCACCACCACGTCCGATGCCAAGCTGAACGGGTTCAACGGAAAAGCCTTTTTCAACAACTATATCAAGGCCTTCCAGGATCCCACCTTCATCCGCTCCTTCTGGTATTCCGCCCTGTTCGCCGTGGTGAGCCTTGTCATCATTAACGTCCTGGCCTTCACGGTAGCCTACTTCCTCACCAAGGAGCTCAAAGGCAGCAACCTCTTTAGGACAGTCTTCTTCATGCCCAACCTGATCGGAGGCATCGTCCTGGGCTACATCTGGTCCATGATCTTCGACGGCATCCTCTACATGTACGGCAAGACCCTGGTGACCGAACCCGTCTGGGGCTTCTGGGCCCTGGTGGTCGTGGTGGCCTGGCAGCAGATCGGGTATATGATGATCATCTATATCGCAGGGCTCCAAGCCGTACCCAGCGACATGCTGGAGGCCGCCAAGATCGACGGAGCCAACGGCTGGCAGACCCTGTGGCGGGTCACCATCCCCAATGTGATGCCCTCCATCACCATCTGCACCTTCCTGAGCCTGACCAACGGATTCAAGCTCTTCGACCAGAACCTGGCGTTGACCAACGGTCTCCCCAAGCCGTTCGTCAACGGCGTGCCCGTGGGCCAGACGGAGATGATCGCCTTGAACATATATAACACCTTCTATGTGGGCAGCACCTCCGCCCGGGGCACCGCCCAGGCCAAGGCCGTCCTGTTCTTCATCCTGGTGGCCGGGCTCGGCCTCATCCAGCTCACATCCACCCGCAGAAAGGAGGTGCAGCAGTAATGAATCAAAAGAGTCTCGCCAAGGAAAAGCGGATCCGGACGACTCTGTCCATCGTCCTCACCGTGATCTGCATCATCTACCTGCTGCCCATCGGCACCCTCATCATCAACACACTGAAGGGGAGCACCTACGTGAAGTCCGAGACCTTCGCCCTGCCCAACAGCCAGTCTTTCGTGGGCGCGGACAACTACGTGAAGGGCATGACCTTCGGCAACTACGACTTCTGGAAGACGGTGCTCTACAGCTTCACCATCACCATATTGAGCTCGGCGCTCATATTGCTGTTCACGTCCATGGCCGCCTGGTTCATCGCCCGGGTGGATTCCAAGGTCTGCCGGATCATCTACTTCCTGTGCGTCTTCTCCATGGTGGTGCCCTTCCAGATGGTCATGTTCACCCTGTCGAAGACCGCGGACACCCTGAAATTGAATACCCCCTGGACCATTCCCATCGTGTATCTGGGCTTTGGAGCGGGCCTCGCCATCTTCATGTTCGTGGGCTTCGTCAAGGGCATCCCCCTGGAGATCGAGGAGGCCGCGGTCATCGACGGCTGCGGGCCCTTGAAGACCTACTTCCTGGTGGTCTTCCCCATGCTCAAGCCCACCATGATCTCCGTGGGCATTTTGGAGATCATGTGGGTCTGGAACGACTATCTGCTGCCGTACCTGGTCCTGGATAGGAACCTCTATCGGACCATCCCCATTCATATCCAGTATCTCCAGGGCAGCTACGGTCAGGTGGACTGGGGCGCCACCATGGCCCTCATCTTCCTGGGCATCGTCCCTGTGGTGATCTTCTACCTCCTGTGTCAGAAGCACATCATCAAGGGCGTGGCAGCCGGCGCTGTAAAGGGCTGATCTGCTGCCGGAACGCGGCAGGGAAGAGCCCTTCAGGAGCAAATGAACACTTAGGGACGGGCTTGCCCGTCCCGCTTTTTGTGCGCGGTTGCGCTTTCGGAGCCCGGGTGGTATACTGAAATGGCAGAAAAAGCAAGGGAAGAAGGGGAAAAATGGAACATCGCGACTACATCGCCCGCACCAGCGGGCTCAGGGGGAAGGACTACGTGGGCTACGGCCTGGTGGACACGGCGGGCTGCCTCATCTTCAGCCTGGTGACCACCCTGCTGCAGAAGTACTACACGGACATACTGCATCTCGGTCCCCTGTTCATCATGCTCATGTTCATGGTTGCCCGCATTTGGGACGCCATCAACGACCCCATCATGGGCCGCATCGCCGATACGGCCAGGCCCGGCAGGTTCGGCCGCTACCGGCCCTGGCTCCTGTACGCCGCGGCGCCGCTGGCCCTTTCGGGCGTGCTCATGTTCGTGAAATGGCCGGGCATGGGGGAGCCGGAGCACCTGGTGGGCACCGCCGTGTACGCCACCTGCACCTACATCCTCTTCGGCATGATCTACACGGTCCTGCAGATCCCTTACGGGTCCTTGGCTTCCGTGGTCACCACCGACGACGGGGAGCGGAACAAGCTCTCCGTCTTCCGCTCCATCGGCGCAGCCCTGGGGTCCATCCCCGTGTTGCTCATCGCCAGCTTCGCCTACGCCAAGCGCCTGGACGCCAACGGCCAAGTGGTCATGGGCGAGAACGGCAAGGCCATCACCGACATGCAGTACGGGCCTGTGCTGCGGGGCGTGATCCTCATGGCTCTTGCCTCCCTGACTCTGCTGCTCATTGCGTTTTTGCTCAACAAGGAGCGGGTCCAGGCCAAGCCCCAGCCCCGGGAGAAGGGCGGGGCGAGGAAAGCCGTGGGCCTGCTGTTCAAGAACCGGGCCTTCGTGGCCATCAGCCTGGCGTCCATGCTGCTCCTCTCCGGCCAGATGTTCACCCAGAGCTTTTACACCTACCTCTTCGACGACTACTTCCACGCCAACTGGATGAACCTGGCCGCCCAGGCCTGCACCTATTCGCCCATGCTGGTCATGATGTTCCTGCTGCCCAAGATGGCGCGGAAGATCGGCAAGAAGGAGGTCACCTCCTGGGGCTGCGCCGCGGCTGCGGCGGCGAACCTGGTGCTCTTCTTTCTCCGGGGTATGGCGCCGGAAAAGCTCATGTGGGTGTTCCTCATCCTCTGCTTCGTCTCCGGCTGCGGCCTTACCACATTGGTGATGCAGCTCTGGGCCATGGTGACGGACGCCCTCGACGATCTGGAGGTCCAGACCGGCAGTCGGGACACGGGCACGGCCTATTCCGTGTTCAACTTTTTCCGCAAGCTCGGCCAGGTCCTGTCCGCCGTCTGCGTCAACGGGGCGCTCCTCGGCATGCACTACCGGTACGAGAAGGGGGCGGTACAGACGTTGGAGAACCTGAAGATCATGTACGATCTCGCCACCATCATCCCCGCCGTGCTTTTCGGGCTCATGGCTCTGATCCTGTTCCTCTGGTACCCCCTGTCCCGTCAGCGGGTGGCTGTCCTGCAGCAGGAGAAGGAGCAATCGCTCAAGGAGTCCTACGAGCAAAAGCTCATCGATATCGGTTAAAATCATATATTATCCTTGACGAATGCCTGCGGGTGTGGTAAAGTACCCCCATTCTACATCGATGGCCGATGCAGCGATGCATTGGCCTTTCTGTATAGAAGGAGACCCATTATGACCTATCCCGAAACCGCGCTGTGCGCCAATATGGATCGGCAGGAGAGCCGTTTGCGCTTCGCCGGTCAGGACACTCTGGCCCTGGCCAAGGCCTACGGCACCCCCCTGTACCTCATGGACGAGGACCGCATCCGGTACAACTGCGGCCTCTATCGGGAAGCGTTTGCCAAATGCTTCCCGGCGGGCTCCCTCGTTCTGTACGCCAGCAAGGCCGCTTCCTTCCGGCAGATGTGTCGCATCGTCCAGGAGGAGGGTTTGGGCCTCGACGTGGTGTCCTCCGGGGAGATCTACACGGCCTGGACCGCGGGCTTTCCCTTGGAACGGGTGTACTATCACGGCAACAGCAAGTCGGACGCGGACCTCGAATACGCCCTGGACGCAGGCGTGGGCTGCATCGTGGTGGACGGGGAGGAGGAGCTGCTGGCCCTGGAAGCGGCGGCTGCCCGCCGGGGCACGGTCCAAAAGGTGCTGCTGCGGATCACCCCGGGCATCGACCCCCACACCTACGACGCTGTCAGCACCGGGCAGGTGGACTCCAAATTCGGTGTGTCCATCGAGACCGGGCAGGCGGAGCCCTTCGTGGCGCTGGCCCTCGCCCAGCCCCATCTGCGGGTGGCGGGGTACCACTGCCATGTGGGGTCCCAGGTCTTTTGGGAGGACGTGTTCGAGCGGTCGGTCATGGTGATGATGGCCTTCGTCCGCACCGTCCGGGACAGTTGCGGCTATGTGCCGGAGGAGCTGGACCTGGGCGGCGGCTACGGCGTCCGGTACGTACAGAGCGATCCCGAGATAAACATCCCCCGGAAGATCGCCTCGGTGGCCGAGACCCTGTACGCCATCGCCAAAAGGCTGGATCTGCCCGTGCCGAAGATCCTCATGGAGCCGGGCCGCAGCATCGTGGCGGACGCGGGCATGACCCTCTACACCGTGGGCACCGTCAAGGAGATCACGGGGTATAAGCGGTATGTGGCCATCGACGGCGGCATGTCCGACAACCCCCGCTACGCCCTCTACGGGTCCCAATACACCTGCTTCAACGCGGGCCGCATGGACGATCCGGCGGATATGCGCTGTGATCTGGTGGGCAAGTGCTGTGAGAGCGGGGATATCATCCAGCCGGACATCCTCCTGCCCGGCACCACCCAGCGGGGGGACGTGGTGGCCGTCTGCACTACCGGCGCCTACAACTTCTCCATGGCTTCAGGCTACAACCGGCTCCCGCGCCCGCCCGTGATCATGCTGAAAAACGGCGGGTCCTACGTGGCCGTGAAGGGGGAGACCCTGGACGATATCATCCGTTTGGATCAGTGAACGAAAAAAAGAAAGAGACCGCATGTACGCGGTCTCTTTTGCGTTCTATTCCACCTTGGTGAACCACACCGGATCGTCCTCCGGCAGGCAGGGGACGATGAGCTCCTCCCCCGGCGGATAGGTGGGTCCCCGGCCCCTAAGCTGCCAGCCCTTGCCCAGGTGGGGCAACGTCAGGGCCACGTTCGTGGCTCCCTCGTCGAAGACGGGGCAGGCCAGGATATCTTCGCCGCAGAGGAACAGGTCGCTTTCGGGATCCACGTCGGGGTCCAGCAGGAACAGGGGCTTGAGCAGGGGCTCGTGGTTTTGTCGGCACTTCTCCGCCTGGTCATACAGGTAGGGCACCAGGCTTTCCCGCAGGGCGAAAAGCCGCCGAACGGCGGGGAGAAGGTCCTCGTACAGCCAGGGCATGGTGGGGTCCTTCTCCGGCTTCCAGGAGTGGAGCACGAACCGAGGCAGGAAGATCCCATACTGAAGCCAGCGGAGGAACAGCTCCCGGCTGGGCTTGGGGCCGGCGAAACCGCCGATGTCCGGGCCGAAGAACAGGAAGCCCGACAGGGCCATGGTCATGGCCTGATAGTGGTTGAAGCGAAGGTCCCGAAAGTCAGTGAGGTTGTCGCCGGTCCAGGTGGTGGCCACCCGCTGCGTCCCCGCCATGGCACATCGGGACACGGTAAAGGGCGTCTCGAACCCCGCCTCCGCACTGGCCTCCCGGCTGGCCCTGGCCATGAGATAGGCGAACAGGGGCCGTACCCGGGCGGCGGGCAGGGGGTGGTCGAAGCCGCAGCAAAGCACGTCCTCGTCCCACACGTCGTACTCGTTGTTGTCGTTCCAGATATCCGCATAGCCCCGGTCGATGAGTTCGGTCCGGACGCACTGCTTCCAGAAATCGTAGGCGTCGGGATTGGTGAAATCGAGATAGCTGGCCATGCCGCCCCAGAAGGGGAAGCGGGCCGGCGTGCCGTCGGGATACTTTAAAAACCAGCCCCTTTGGGCCATAGCTTCATAGAGGGGGTGCTCCGTCAAAAAGGCGGGCTTTACGTTGGGGATCAGGGCCATGCCGTGGTCCCGGAAGAAGGCCGCCAAGCCCTCGGGGGACGGTATCTTATCCAGATTCCAATGGAACACGCAGCGGCGGCCATGGAGCTCGGTATACCCGCTGGACAGGTAGAACCCTTTGCAGGGGATGCGGTTCTCCTCGCATTTTTGCACGAAGCCCCGCATCCGGGCGTCCGCATCCGGGGCGTCGGTGTAGGCCATGGTGCTGCCGCAGTAGGAGAAGGCCCATTTCGGCACGGGGGCGGCACCGCCGGTGAGGGCGGAGAACCGTCGCACGATCTCCAGGGGCGTGCCCAAAATGAGGTAGAAGACCAGGTTTTCCTCCTCGAATCGGATGCTGCGGAAGAGCTCGAAGTAGTTGTCGTGCTCTCGTCCCAGGTCGATGCTCCCGCTGGACATGGTGTCGTAAAAGAGGCCGTAGCTGCCGGCTTCGTGGCGGCAGAGGAGGAAGGGCAGGTGCTTGTAGAGAGGGTCGCTGCATTCGGCTCGGAAGCCCATGGCGTCCCCGGTGTGCAGCAAAAACCGCTGCCCCGCCTTGTTCACGGGGCCGCCCTTGTCGCCGAGACCGAAGACCTGCTCCCCGTCGAATCGGTCCACATAGTGGACGGAGCCGGTGCCCAGCTCCCCGGCGAAGTTGTAGGCAAGGCCGCTGCGGTCCCGGTACAGCAGCCCTTTTTCTGTCCGGGCGCTGATGCGGAAATTGCGGAGCTCCACAGAGAACGTCACCCCGTCCAGGGCGAAGGACAGGACGCCGTCCGCCTCCGCGACCGCGGGCACCACGGGCTCGAACCCCTCCACCGACAGCTTGCACCGGCCGGCAAGGGGTACGTCGTCTCCCTCGGGGCACACGCTCCAGGTGGGCACCAGCGGCACCCCATCCCGGACCAGGGCCACCCGCAGCATATGTGGCAGGAAATCAAGGCGCATCCGCACCCCGTCCGCCCCGTAGATACGGTGGCTGGGGCCGGCTTCCTTCAGGGCGAACCGATGATCGAACTTCATGCCTTGGGATCCCCCTTGGTCAGCATATTCCGTATAAGCTTACCGTAGGGCACGGGGCCCATGCGGGTGCCCTGAGAGCCGATGCGCAGGGCCGGCTTGCCCTTCTGCCACAGGGGCAGGCCCGCTCCGTTGGGGTCGCCGGTGCGGGCGAAGTTCACGAGATAGTCCATCATCTGCTCTGAGGCCTCGAAGTCCCGCTGCCCGTAGGACCGCCAGCTTCGATCCAGGGTGCCGAACATATAGCGAAGGTCAGCGGAGTGGAAGGCCCGGTTGTCGTCCCCGGGGGCGTCCAGATCGAAGCAGTAGAGATAAGCCCCGTTTTTGCGGCCGAATTGGCAGCCGATATGGGCCATGAGGGGGGCGTACATGTCGTTGTTGGTGAAGCCGATGAGATAGTCTATGGGTAGGGGTGTGAGGATGAGCTTATCCACCGGCCCGGGCAGCAGGGCGCCGTCGACCACGGGCATGGTGTGGTAGATGGTGTCCTTCCGCAGGGCCTTGATCTTCTCTACAGCGTCGAAGATGTCGCTGAGGGGCGCGGCTTTCAGCTCGTCGAAGGTCCGGCATCCCATGAGCTCCATGAACTGGAGCCAGTAGGCTCGGGTGCTCTCGGCATCCCGGGGCAGGGCGAATCTGGGGAATAGGCCCCCGCCGCTCATCATGGCCGCCCGGCGAAAGAGGCCCCGGTGGGCCGGGTTCAAACATAGGTACTGGATGGAGATGGCTCCGGCGCTCTGGCCCAGCAACGTCAGGTTCTCCCCGTCGCCGCCGAAGGCGCCGATATGCTGTTTGACCCAGCGGATGGCACAAAGCTGGTCGTCAAGGCCGAAGTTGCCGTCCCGGCCGTACCGCTTTTGTATCTCCTCATGGGTGAGATACCCCAGGGGTCCCACCCGGTAGTTGGCGACGACGGCCACGGCCCCGCGCTTAGCCCAGCCGCTGCCGTCGAAGGGGTCCTCGGCGTTCAGGCCGGAGTCGAAACCGCCGCCGTAGAAGAATAGGATCACGGGGGCGTTCGTGGCTCCGTAGGGGGCGTAGATGTTCAGATTCAAACAGTCTTCGGCATAGGAAAAAACGCTGCCCTCCCGGTACTCCTTCTTGTAGAACAGCCGCACCGGGTCCTCCAGATGCTCGTGGACGGCCCGGTTCTGGGGGCAGCCGGGACCGAACCGGGTGGCGTCCAACACGCCCTCCCAGCTCTCCACCGGTTCTGCGTACTCGAACCGCCCGGCCCGCCCGAAGGGCACGCCTCGGAATTCCAGGCACCGTCCGTTGTCCAGGCCCCGGATGTCGCCCAGGGGGGTCTTATATACCGTTTCCCTGTATTCCATGAATCTTCGGCCTTTTCTGTAAGTCGGGAAGCAGATTCGATCAGAGCTGCACCGTCTCTGGGGCAGCGGCGAAGGAGGAGAAGGTGGCCTCTGCGTCTTCGAAGTAGAGGACCTGGGTGTTGCCGTCGTCGGGGTCGTACATCCGCTTCAGGTTGGGGTATTTCTCCAACATGGCGACCTTCACCTCCCGGCGCTCGTCGTTCAGGAGCTTGCCCGAAATCCGAACCCACTGGCCTTTGCTGAAGGCGCAGATCTCCGCCTTGGGGTTTGAGGCCAGCTGCTTGGAGACGGGCTTCACCTTGCCGGTCTGGATATAGAGCTTCCCCTCGTAGACCAATGCTGTGCCGAAGGGCCGCACCCGGGGCTGGTCCCCGTCCGCCGTGGCCAGGTAGTACACCTGCGCTTCGTCCAAAAACGCGCACACACGTTCCGCTGCGTTCATACGTATATCCTCCTTGGTTTTCTTTCTTTTCAGAATAATTATATCGGTCGGAATTGTCAAGCAGGACCGGGTCTGGTATACTCTGTTCATCAAGCATGGGAGGGAACGGGAACATGAAATGGCTCATCGCGTCGGACCTGCACGGGTCGGCCTACTACTGTCGGCAGCTTTTGGACGCCTATGACCGGGAGGGGGCGGACCGGATGCTGCTCTTAGGGGACTTGCTCTACCACGGGCCTCGGAACGACCTGCCCAGGGAGTACGACCCCAAGGCGGTGACGGCGCTCTTGAACGGGCGGCAGAGGGATATCCTGGCGGTCCGGGGCAACTGCGACGCGGACATCGACCAGACGGTCCTGCAGTTTCCCATCTGGGCGGACTACGCCCTGCTTGCCGAAGGGAAGCGGATGATCTTCGTCACCCACGGGCACCTCTTTCACCTGGATAAGCTGCCGCCGCTCCATGAGGGGGATATCCTTCTTCACGGCCACACCCACGTGCCCGCCTGCGAGACGCGGGACGGCGTCACGTACCTGAATCCCGGCTCCCTGGCCATCCCCAAGGAAAACTCGCCTCACGGCTACATGACGTTGGAAAACGGCGTCTTCCTCTGGAAGACCCTGGCCGGGGAGACGTACAAGAAGTTTAGTCTTTGATTTTTGCGACTTTTTCTCTTCAGGCAGAAGAGAAAAAGTCGCAAATAAAGGCTAAACTTTCTTCACGAACAAACACCGTATGGCGTTCAGCACCGCCAGGACCATGACGCCTACGTCCGCGCCGATGGCCAGCCACATGTTGGCCAGGCCCAGGGCGCTGAGCAGCAGGCACACCGCCTTCACGCTCAGAGCGAACCAGATATTCTCCTTCACGATGCGAAGGCATTTCCGGGCGATGCCCATGGCCTGGGCGATCTTCACCGGGTCGTCGTCCATGAGCACCACGTCCGCCGCCTCTATGGCCGCGTCGGAACCGAGGGCGCCCATGGCGATGCCAATGTCCGCCCGGGAGAGCACCGGCGCGTCATTGATGCCGTCACCAACGAAGGCCAGGCCCTTACCGTCGTCGAGCAGCGCTTCCACCGCCGCCACCTTGTCCTGAGGCAGCAGCTCTGCCCGAAAGTCGGTGATGCCCACCTCTTGGGCCACCTGCTCCGCCACGGCCTTGCGGTCGCCGGTGAGCATGACGGTCCGTTTGACGCCCATGCGCTTCAGGGCAGCCATAGCCTCCCGGGCATGCTCCTTCAGCTCATCCCGGATGACGATGTGGCCGGAGTATTCCCCGTCCACGGCCACGTGCAGGATGGTCCCCACATGGTGGCAGGGGAGGAACGCAATACCCAGCTTGTTCATGAGCCGCTCGTTGCCCACAGCCACGGTGTGCTCGTCCACCTTGGCGGTGATGCCGTGGCCGCTGATCTCCTTCACGTCTGTGACCCGGCTCCGGTCCACGGCCTTGCCGTAGGCTCGCTGCAGGCTCAGGCTGATGGGGTGGGAGGAGGAGCACTCGGCGTGGGCGGCCAACTCAAGAAGCTGTGCGTCAGTGAGGGGGCTGTGGTGGACTGCGGTCACCTCGAAGTTGCCCTTGGTGATGGTGCCGGTCTTGTCGAAGGCCACGGTGGTGACCCCGGCCAGGGTCTCCAAATAGTTGGAGCCTTTGATAAGGATGCCCCGGCTGCTGGCGCCGCCCAGGCCCGCAAAGAAGCTCAAGGGCACGCTGATGACCACGGCGCAGGGGCAGCTGATGACCAGGAAGGTGCAGGCCCGAAGGAGCCAGTCCTGCCATACCCCCGTCATGTCTGCGCCGGTCAGGAGCAGGAAAAGGGGCGGCAGCACCGCCAGAGCCAACGCCGAATAGCAGACGATGGGTGTGTAGACCCGGGCGAACTTGGAGATGAAGTTCTCGGACTTGGACTTCCTGGCCGCGGCGTTCTCCACCAGGTCCAAAATTTTGCTGGCGGTGGACTCCTCAAAGGCCGCCGTGGTTCGTACCTTCAGCACGCCGGACAGGTTGATGGAGCCGGAGAGGACCGTGTCGTCCACGCCCACGCCGCTGGGCCGGCTCTCCCCGGTCAAAGCGGCGGTGTCCAGGGCGGAGGTCCCCTCTACGATCACGCCGTCGATGGGCACCCGTTCCCCGGGCTGGATCACGATGAGGGAGCCCACGTCCACGTCGTCCGGGTCCACCTTCTCCAGGGAACCGTCCTCAGCCTCGATGTTGGCGTAGTCCGGCCGGATGTCCATGAGGGCGCTGATGCTGCGGCGGCTCTTGCCCACGGCCACGCTTTGGAAGAGCTCGCCCACCTGGTAGAGGAGCATGACCGCCACGCCCTCGCCGTATTCGCCGAGAGCGATGGCGCCCACGGTGGCCACGGTCATGAGGAAGCACTCGTCGAAGACCTGCTTGTTCTTCACGCCCAGAGCCGCCTTGCGCAAAATGTCATAGCCCACGGTCAGGTACGGGACCAGGAACAGGGCGAACAGGGCCCACTGGGGCAGATCGACCTTCACGATGCCCTCGGAGATCAGGTACACCGGCACGAACAGGATGGCGGCGACGAGGATGCGGTATAGAAGTGTTTTCTGCTTTTTTGTCATGGCTGTATCGCACCTTTTTCTTTTCGGAGAAAAGAAAAAGGTGCGCGAAAAAGAAAAGCCTAAGAAGATAATAGGACAGCTTCTATAGCCTGTTTTCTTCTTAAAAGTTCTTTGGGCCTGCACCCTTTCTTTCAAGAAAGGGTGCGAGCTTTTAATCCTTTCTTACAAATAAATCTCGCAGTCGGGCTCGGCCTTCTTGCAGTTCTTCAGGACTTCCTGCATGACGGCAGCCTCGTCGGCGCCCTCCTCGAAGGTCACCTTCATCTTCAAGGTCATGAAGCTCACCACCGCATCGGCGACGCCGGGGGTCGCCTTGGCGGCCTCCTCCATGAGGTTGGCGCAGTTGGCGCAGTCCACGTCGATCTTATAGGTCTTTTTCATGCTTTTTTCCTCCCATGCTTTTCTTCGATATGCTCCATGCCCTGCCCGATGATGGTGCGGACGTGATCGTCGTCCAGGGAATAGAAGACGGTCTTCCCGTCCCGGCGGCTGCGGACCAATCGGGCCTGCTTCAGGACCCGCAGCTGGTGCGAGATGGCGGACTGGGTCATGTTGAGGAGCTCCGCGATGTCGCACACGCACATCTCCGACTCGAACAGCACGTACAAGATCCGTATCCGCGTGGTGTCCCCGAACACCTTAAAGAGCTCCGCCAGATCGTACAGCCGCTCCTCATCGGGCATTTCCGGCTTCACCCGGTCCAGGATCTCCTGGTGCGTGCACACCTCCGCGCATACCTCCGCATGGTCTCGTCTCGCCATATCTTTTCCTCCATGAACATATGAGCATCTATTCATATGTTAGTATACCGTGCCGCCCGCCCCCTGTCAATCCCAAAAATAAAAAAAGCGCGACGGTCGCCGCGCTTGTATCGATCACTGTTGTCAGATCACCTGGTTCCTGGCGCTGTACTCGGCGGCGACGGCCTTGTAAAGCTCCGCGTCGGTGGCCTGGACGTAGGGCCCCACGTAGAAGATGTGGAGGATCCCGAAGGTCAGGGCGGACAGCAGGAACCAGCCGAGGAAGGACAGGTCCAATACGAAGGCGTTCCATTTGTGCCCGTTCATGAGCCGGCGGGACATGGTGATGGCCTGGGTGCTCTTGAGCTCCGGATGCTCCTTCAGCAGGTAGGGCACCATTCGGTAGGAATAGGCCTTGACGATGCCCGGGACGATGAACAGCAGCGACCAGAGGATCAGGAACAGGTTCTTCAGGAACATGGTCAGCACCACGTTCCCCCAGTCATCCCGAAAGCCCGCGCCCAGCTCGCCCAGCTCCGCCTGGCTCCGGCTGTTCTGCAGGAAGAACCGGTAGCAGCCCACGATCAGGGGGTTGAACACCAGGATGGACAGGGCGAGGCCCACCAGGCCCGTACCGCCCAGGGAGATGCGCACCTTGCTGTTCCGCAGGAGGGAGAGATTCTCCATACCCTCCACCAGCCGTCCCAAGTGGTCATCCTCCGCCAGAAGCGCCATGACCTGCTGCTGTTCCGTCGTCATATCGGCCGTATCGTTCTTGCGCACGCTGCTGCCGGCGCCGCCGCCCACCAGGACGGCCAGTATGAGCGCCACCAGCACGCACTTCCAATAGTTCGCTTGAAAGGCGGCCTTGGCCCGGGCCTTCAGCTCTTTTCTGTTCCACATACGCTCTTTTCTCCCGTTTTTTACCGAATTGTCAAGAATATATACCTGCGCTCGAAAAAAGTCAAGGGCTATGGCCTCTCCTCCACGGTCACGCGCAGCACGTCTCCGTCCCCCTTGCCCAGCTGCTTTCGGATGGCCTTGAGCACGCCAAGGATGTAGCACACGGACCCGTCCGGGTGCTTGAGGCCCATGTTCACGATGCTGCCCTGGTAGGGCACCCCGTCGAAGGTGGCGTTCACCTTCACCCGGCCTCGGCCGTAGATCTGCCGGATATCCCCCGGAAAGGCCACGTAGGCCCCGCCTTCCGGGAGCACGTGGAGCACGGTGTCAAATTCGAATCTCATGCCCGTTTCCCCTTTCGCGCAGCAAATGCCGCCGCCCTTTGGAGCCAGCCGGTCAGCGCCCCATCCGCGTCCTCGGGCCGGCCCAACAGGATGTGGATGGTCCACCGGCCCGGGTACGCTTCCACCGCCGCGGCCACCCGGGGCCCCTCGAGCCGCTCCGGCAGGCAGAGGCTCAAGGTGAGGAAGGGCCGAGGCCGATCCTGGGCCCGGCCCACGGGGGCGAAGGACGCCGCCGCGAACATATACCGGGCAAAGAAGGAGATCTGCGTCTTCTTCACCTGGATCCTGACCTCGGGGCACGCCTCATAGACCCGTTCCAGCACCGCCCCATACAGCGGCAGGGCCTCCTCGCGGCCCTGGAAAAACAGCAGCTCCGCCGAAGAAAACCCCTTCATCCTACGCTTCCATCTCCCCGAACAGCTTCGCCAAGTGGAGCAGTATTTCCACGTTCTTCTCCATGGAAGGGATGGGCACGTACTCGAAGCGGCCGTGGGCGTTCTCGTAGCCAGCGGACAGGTTGGGGCAGGGGAGGCCCCGGTGGGACAGGGCGGACCCGTCCGTGCCGCCCCGGAAGGGGACGCTGCGGGGGGTGAGACCTGCGAGGCGAATGGCCTTGGTCAAGTTCTCGATGAGGAAGGGGTACCGATCCACCACCTCCTTCATGTTCCGGTAGGTGGGGGTGATGGTGAGGGCCACCCGCTCCGCCCCGTATCGTTCGGCCAGCTGCCCAGCTAAATCCCGCAAAAGCTGCTCCCGCCGGGCGAAGATCACGGGGTCGTGGTCCCGGACGATGAGGTCCACCTGGGCCTTTTCCACGTCGCCCTGGATGCCCACCAGGTGGAAGAAGCCCTCCCGGCCCTCGGTGAACTGGGGCTTCTCGAGAGCCGGCAGCATGCTGACGAACGCCGTTGCCACGTCCGCCGCGTTGATGAGGATCCCCTTGGCCGTGCCGGTGTGGACGCTGCGGCCTTGGACGGTCAGCGTGGCGTGGGAGGCGTTGAAGGTCTCGTCCTCGTAGTAGCCCAGATAGTCCCCGTCCAGGGTGTAGGCCACCTGGGCCCCGAAGCGATCAAGGTCCAGGTCCTTGGCGAGGCCTCCCACCTCCTCGTCGGGGGTGAATCCAAGGGCGATGGGCCCGTGGGGGAGCTCCGGATGGGACAAGAGGTGCTCCGCAAAGGTCATGACCGCGGCGATGGCGGCTTTGTCGTCCCCGCCCAGCAGGGTGGTGCCGTCGGTGAGGATCAGGTCCTGGCCTATATAGTTCTTCAGGTTCGGGAACTCCCGGGGGCTCATGACGATGCCTTGCTCCGGGTTCAGCAGGATGTCCCCGCCGTCATAGCTTTCCAGCACCCAGGGCCGGCAATCAGCGCCGGGGGCGTCGGGGGCCGTGTCCATGTGGGTCACCAGACCAAAGGCCATGCCGCCCTCGGCGGTGGCGGGGATTGTGCCGTAGAGGACGCATTTGTCCTCGTCCAGCCACACGTCCGCCGCACCGATCTTCCTAAGCTCATCCCGCAGCAGATACGCCAGGTCGAACTGCTTCTTCGTGGTGGGCACGGTGTCGCTGACCCGGGCGGACTGGGTGTCCACCTTCGCATAGCGGATGAGCCGGTCCCGGACCTGCTCATAGAAGGGCGTTTTTTCCATGGGGAAGCCTCCTTATTTCAAAATGGATAGGTTGAGATCGGTGCAGATGCGCTCCAGGGAGTAGCAGAACAGGATCTCGTCCGCTCCCTGCTCCGCGCAGAGCTCCGCCACGCTCCCTCGATAGTACCGGGGGTCCACCAGCACGATCTTGCCGTAACTGGGCACCAGCAGAGGCGCCAGGGTGTTGCCGAAGGAGTCCTTGACCATGAGCAGCGTGGGCCCGTCGGGGGCGCTTCGGTTTTCGATCACAGTCACGGGATGGTTCCCGTCCAGGAACAGGGGGTACCAGTCGTACTCCGTGAGGTGATCCAGGAAGAAGAGGCTGTCGTAGGCCTTCTCGTCGTCGGAGAAGGTGACCGTCACGGGCGCGTCCATGGGCTCGTCCATGGTCAACACGTCCGGCTTCGTGAGCCACAGGGCGGACCGGGAGCGGGTGGAGCCCACGTACCCCGGGACGGTGTGGTGGTAGAAGCGGTCGTAATCAAGGGCCTCAAGGCCCGCCGTTTCCATGAACAGTCCATAGGCGGCGTAGGCCCCTGAGCCGGTCCAGTGGTGGTCCGTCCGGTAGTACCAGCCTTGGCCGCTTTGCAAAAATTCATTTTCCAAAGGTACGACGGTCACGCCCGGAGCGTCCTCGATGCGCCCCAACAGCTCGCCGTCAGGATACAGCGCCGCCAGGGCCTTAGGCAGGGTCCCCCGGCGCACGTAGCCCGTGGAGGGCACGGCCATGACGTAGACGGGTAGTCCCGTCTTCTCTCCCAAGGCGGCCATGCGGCCCAGGCGTTTGTCGAGCTGCTCCGGGCTCGCTTTCACCGGCGCTTCGACAAGATATCCCTCCCGGTCCATCCAGATATCCTCCGACACCTGCCGCCCGGACAGGAGCACCGTGTAGGCGTCCAGGCCCACCAGGGCGTCCCGGCCCGGAAGCTGGTCGGCTAAGTACGTCTCTACCGCGTCGTCGAAGGACCAGTCCTTCAGGCTGGTGAGCTTGGGCGGCTCGGCGAGATACCGGCGCTCCGTCTCGGAAAAGGTCTTGCGGGGACACAGGAGCCAGTAGAGGGGGACGGCCAGCAGGGCCAGGGCGAACAGGGCCACGGTGACGATATTCAACGCTCTTTGCTTCATATCCTCACCCCCTCAGAACCTAAAATAGATGAACGGGTTGTAGCTCTGGGACGCCAAGGCCCCCAGACACAGCAGGAACAGCCCGGCGCTCAGGATCAGCCGCACCCAGGGCCAGGCTTTTTTCTGCTCCCATCGCCGATTGAGGTTCGCCCCCAGGGGCGTGGCCGCCACGGCGCACAGGAGGAGCAGGGGGAGATACCCCAGCACCCAGGCCCAGGCCTTGGGGGTCACCAGGCCCGGGTTCCCCACCCCCACCAGGGAGGCGAAGAAGGCGCCCAGGGCCGAGAAATCCGTGAAGTAGAAGATGCCCCACCCGAGAGCCGCCACCAAAAAGGTCAGCAGCTGCCGCAGGAGCTTGGGGAGCTTTTCCAGCAGCTTCCCGAAAAACAGCTTTTCCAGAATGAGCAGCACCCCGTAGTAGAGGCCCCACAGGAGGAAGTTCCAGCTGGCCCCGTGCCAGAGGCCCGTCAGGGTCCAGACGATCAGCAGGTTGACGATCTGCCGGGGGAGCCCCCGACGGTTGCCCCCCAGGGGGATGTACACGTACTCCCGAAACCAGGTGGACAGGCTGATGTGCCACCGCCGCCAGAAGTCCGTGACGCTTTCGGCTACGTAGGGGTAATGGAAGTTCTCCACGAACCGGAACCCCAGCATGCGCCCCAGGCCACAGGCCATGTCGGAGTAGCCGGAGAAGTCGAAGTAGATCTGAAAGGTGTAGGCGATGAGGCCCACCCAGGCCCCCAAAATGCCGGTCTCCCCGGGCATCTCGGACAGCTCCCGCCAGAGGACGGCCACCCCGTTAGCCAGGAGCACCTTTTTCCCAAGGCCCGCCACGAACAGCCGGATGCCGGCGGCGAAGCCCTCCAGCGACAGGTCGGGCGCGTCCAGCTGCTCCTCGATATCCACGTAGCGCACGATGGGCCCGGCGATGAGCTGGGGGAACATGGACACGTAGGCCCCGAAGATGAGGGGGCTTTTCTGCGCCCTGGCCTTGCCCCGGTATACGTCGATCACGTAGGACATGATCTGGAAGGTGAAGAAGGAGATGCCGATGGGCAGGCGGATGGCCACGGTTTTATCGGAGAGCGGCGCGGGGAACAGGCCTTTCACCGTGTCCCAGATGAGCCCTGTGTACTTGAACACCAGCAGCAGAACGAGGTTCAGCGCCACGGACAGCACCAGCCACGCCTTGCGGTGGGGGCCGTCGCCCGCCACCCGGAAGCCGATGAGCCAGTTGACGAGGATGGAGCCGATCATCAGGAATACGTACAGGGGCTCGCCCCAGGCGTAGAAGATCAAACTGGCAAGCAGCAGAAAGCCGATCCGCAGCTTTCTCGGCAACAGCCGATAGCCCAGCAGCGTGACCGGCAAAAAGATGAACAGGAATGTGAGGGACGAGAAGACCATGCTACTTGGTCAGGTCCCGGAAGGCGGAAAGCATGGCTTCGGCGCTGGGAGAGATGACGAACAATATGGCGTCTCCCTCTCGGACCAGCACGGCCTTTTCTGCGAGAGCCAGAGCCTCCGGGTCGTAGCCCTTGAACTGGGCCTTTACCGCCTCCAGATGATCGCGGAGCAGGGCCTCCGCCTCGTCGAGGACTGCCCCGTCCGCTTCCACGAACACGGCTTCGTTGGTGTAGCCCGCGGCGTCGCCGAAGGCCGCAGCGCTCTTGCAGGCGGCAAAGTCGATACCGAACAGGTCCAGCACGTCCCCGTCGTCCATGGCGTACAGGTCCTGCAGCAGGCCCTCCGCTTCCCAGCGGGCGGTCAGGGCCTCCGCCAGCTTCGTCTCCGCGGGCGCGGGCTCCGGGGTGGGCGCCTCCGTGGGCGCGGGTTCAGCGGTAACCGCCACCGGCGCGGCGGTGGGGGCGGGCGCTTCCGTAACGACGGGGGCAGCGGTGGCCTCCGCCCGGGCGTCCAGCTGGACCTGGGGCACGGCCGCTTCCTTCCCGCCGCAGCCTGCCAGCAGGAGCAGGGCGATCAAAACAAGAACGAAACGTTTCATGGGATTCTCCTCTAATTCTCTATGATGGCGTCCGGATACAGCCGCTGGGCGGCGTACCGACGCAAAAATCGGATCCAAAGGTCCTCGCCCGCCTGGTTCAGGTGGAATTGCCCGTCGGACAGTGCGTTGTCGAGATATCCCTCCGCCGTCATGACCTGGTCGGCGAAGGAGATGAATTCCGCCCCGTGCTCCCGGCAGATGCCCTCCAGGATGGGGTTGAAGCTGTTCCAGCGTTCGATATTCAGCTTGTGCTCCCGGCAGTAGCTGCGGCTCACGGGCAGGATGCCGAAGAGGATCACCTCCACGCCCGGGCACTTTTCGTGGATATTGTCGATGATCCGGGCGAAGCTTTCCTCCACTTTTTCCCAGCGGCGACCGCCGATGTCGTTGACCCCCAGCATGACGAAGGCCTTCTTGGCCTCCATGGCGGTGAGGGCGTCGGTCAGGGCCATGGATCGGCCCCTATAGCGGAAATTGATATCGCCGGCCACCTGGTCCTTGCTGGCGGTGGAGGCGCTCATGCTGATGGTCCCCAAAAACTGGGCGGTCCCCAGGATGCTTTCGTCCCCCTTGCGCAGGCTCTGGACGTAGTTGCCGAAGGTCTTGGTGATGGAGTCGCCCACGAAGACGGCGTCGTCGAAAAAGCTGTCGAACTCGGTGGTTTCGAGCCGTGCTGCCGGGATGATCAGGGGCTCAGGTGTAGGCTCGGGGGTGGGCTCCGGCGTGGGCACGGGGGTGTCCGTGGGCCGGGGGACGGGCGTGGGGCTGGGGGTCAGGGCTGCCGCCGCGATCTCCAAGCGTTGGGTGGCGGCCGGCGCCGCCGCCGTCGGGACCGCCGTCGCCTCGATCGCCGTAGGCGCTGCCGCCAGGGCTTCCACCGGGGAAGCCGCGGGGCGCTGGCAGCCCGGCCCCAGCATCAGGGCTGCGACCAGCAGCGGGACGATCCTTCTTCTCATGCCTGTCTCCTGTTTTCGACTTATTCAAATAATTATACCAAACCCTTGCCGTTCTTTCAACAGGGTTTGCATGTTTCGCGCAGCAATGCGTCACCAAATAAAGTTGGACTTGAGCATCTCCCCGTTGTCCATCAGCACGTCCTCGCCGGTGATGGAACGATTGACGACGGTCAAAAAATAGACCAAGTCCGCCACCTCCTCCGCCGTGGCCCACTTGCCCAAGAGGGTCTCGTTTTTCACGGCGTCGTAAAGGGCGGGGCTGTGCAGGATGTGGTCGTTGGCGGGGGTGACGACGCCGCCGGGGGAAACGCTGTTCACGGTGACGCCCCGCGGGGCAATGTTCAGAGCCAGGTTCTTCATGTAGCCGATAAGGCCCGCCTTACTGGCCACGTACCGGGGGAACTCGGCCCCGTTGCGCCAGGAGGCGGAGGCCACGAACAGGACGCTTTTCAGGCTGGGACTCGCCATGTGCCGTTCCGTGAAGGCCATGGTGCCCGTCAAATTCACGTCGAGGGCGTCCTCCTCCGCCAACGTCCCGGCGTTGTTGATGAGGACAGCAAGGTCCGGCACCGCCACGGTCACGTCCCGGATATCCCCCCGGACGTGGGTATAGGCGGGGTGCTTCAGGGCGGCGGGGCATAGGTCCACGCCCCAGACGGCGTGGCCTTCCGAAAGAAACTTTTGTGCGATAGCCAGGCCGATGCCCCGGCTCGTTCCGGTGATGAGGACGTTCATGCGAAGACGGGGGCGGGCCGATCCGCCAGGATGCGCCGGGAGACGCGGTAGCCGAAGGGGGAGAAGAAGACCTCGAAGAGGAGCTCCAGCAGGGCGCCGGTGAGGGCGCAGGTGAAGCACTGGGTCATGGTCCAGCCGAAGAATACCCGGCTCACCAGCAGGGCGAAGATCAGGTTGTCCGCAAATTGGGCCAGGAACGTGGACACGTAGGACCGGAGGGCGAATACGCCGAAGCCCGTCTTCCGCTTCGCCAGCTGCCCGATGCCGTAGTTCAGGTAGTTGTTGAGGACGGCGGAGACCAAGAAGGCCATGGAGCTGCCCAGGATGATGAACCAGGTGCCCGCGAAGGTGCTGTCGAGGGCGTCGTTGATGACCCGCTCGCTGCCGGTGACGAAGCTCTCCCCCCAGACGCCGGGGATGCGGCTCGATAGGAAGAAGACGCCCGCCATGAAGAGGTTCAGCAGCAGGGCCGTGACGGACAGCAAGCTGGCGGCCCGGGGGCCGTAGCAGTGGGTCAGCACGTCCATGGACAGGAACGTGAGCCAGGAAAACAGGATCCCGCAGTCCAGGGCCAGCCAGTCTACGCCGGTATCGATGCTCTTGTTGGCCAGCAGGTTCATCCCCACCACGGAGAGGACCATAAGCGTGACGAGCAGCGGCGAAGCGGTGCCCAGAAGCGTGCGGAATTCACGAAGGGTCTGTTTCATTATGGAATTGCTCCTTGTTTTTTTAGGGTGGTTTTCAAGAGACACCCATATGGGCTGCAGCAGGCAGCGAATGGCATTGTAGCACGGAAGGGCGAAAAAAGCAAGCGTCGATCGTCACGCTTCCCCTTCGCTGTGCGCTGGGATTGCGGCGTCATGCTCCGGCTCGTCCAGTCGAGGCTCCTGCACCGGTTCCGGCTCCGGTTCGGGCTGAGGCTCGGGGTGAGGGGCGGGCTGGGGGGCTGGCTGTTCGGGAACGGGCTTTTGCAGCAGGGAGAAGTACCGCTGCCGGGCCCGGTCGTAGGCGGCGTTGAAGGCCTTATCGTCGCCCGCGTGAAGGCGCTCGTAATACAGGTGCTCGTGGTCGGCCAGCTCCGGATGGACCCGGACCATGGTGGCCACGCCCACGTTGGAGCACACAGCGCCGATGCGGTGGAACTCCACCATGAGATCGGAGAAGGTGGCGTCGGCGTACACGTTGCATTCGCCCGTGCTCATGCGCTTCAAGTGATTCCGCTTGAGCACGGATATGAGCTCTCCCGTCACCTGGACCAAAGGCTCGATCCGCTCCGCCGCGTCCACGTCCCGCTTGCGGAAGGTCTGGTCCGTCTCGTCCAGGATATGCATGAGGGCGCTTTCCAGCACCGCCAGCTCCGACAGGGCCGCAGGGGAGAAGGCCGTGCCGTTTCGCTTCAGAGTGGCGGCGTGCTCCGCGATGTTCACCGCGTGATCCCCCAGTCGCTCGAACTCCGCCGTGACCTTGTAGTACTGGTCCAGGATGGACACGTGGTAGGGGAGCTTCAGCTGGGACAGGCATCCCACCATGTACTTGCTGACCTGGTCGGTCATGTGATCGATCTCATCCTCGTCGGCCTGGATCTCCATGTGCACCGCCGGGTCGTATTTCTCAAGGAGGCGGAAGCTCCGCTCGATGTTGGTCCGTGAAGCGGAGAAGATGGACAGCAGCGTGGTATAGCAGCTCTGCAGGGCCAGGGCCGGGGTGTTGTAGAACACGGGGTTCAGGGCCTCCATCTCGCTCTTGAACCGGCTCTCCTTCACAGGCTCGTCCTTGACGATCCTCCGGCTCAGCTTTTCGTAGGTGGTGAGCATGGGGAAGAGGGCCAGGGCGCAGCCCAGGTTGAAGATGGTGTTGGTGTTGGCGATGATGCTGGAGTTCACGGGCTTTTCCCACAGGGCATTGAGGAGGCCCAGCTTGTGGATGACCGTCACCACGACGAGGACCAGCACCGTTTCGCTGAGGTTGAAGAGGATGTTCACGATGCCCACCCGCTTCGGTTCCGCCTTGGCGCCGATGGAGCAGACGATGGCCGTGGTCACGCAGTCGCCGAGATAGATGCCCACGATGACCGCGTAGATGGCCTTGAAGGTGAGGAGCCCCGTGGCGGAGAAGGCCTGCAAAATGCCGATGGTGGCGGAGGAGCTTTGGAGCATGAAGGCCACGCCCGCGCCGGTGATGTAGCCCAGGACAGGGCTTTCCCCGAGACCCGAGAACAGCCGCTCGATGAGCCCCGACTGGGCCAGGGTGTTGACCGCGCCGGTCATGTTGAGAAGGCCTGAGAACAGGATGCCGAAGCCGATGGCGATGTTGCCCACGGACTTGGCGTTCTTGAAAAAGCTCCCCATGATGAGCACGATGCCGATGATGAGGGCGATGGGGGCCAGGGTGGAGGGCTGGAAGAAGCGGAGGACGCTGGTGCCCGAGGCGTCGATGTCCAGCAGCCGGATGATCTGGCCCGTGACCGTGGTGCCCACGTTGGCGCCGATGATGATGCCCAGGCTTTGGTGCAGGGTCAGGATCCCTGCGCCCACGAGACCGGCCGTGATGACGATGGTGGCCGTGGAACTTTGAATGAGGGCCGTGACCAGCACGCCCAGGATGAAGGCCTTCAGGGGGTTGTCCGTCACCTTCCCCATGGCGGCCTTCAGGGTGCCGGAGGAGTTTTCCTTCAGGGAGTCCCCCATGAGGCGCATGCCATAGAGGAACATGGCCAGGCCCCCCAGCAGGGAGATCACGTTGAATATATCCATACTATAGTTTCCTATCGCTCAGTGATTCCGATATTTTCCTAATATAACCATACTATGGGACCTGTCAAGCTGTCAAGAAAAAAAGAGGCTGTTTCGCCAAGAAACAGCCTCCATATGAATTGATGCTGACGCCGCAGGGGAGGTCAGCCGAAATGCACGATGACCTCGTTGATGTCCGGGTCCTCGTACCACTTTCCCTTCACGCTCCAGGAGAGGCCCTTGACGCCCAGGGCGTCGGCCAGGCGCTCCGTAGATGCCCGGGAATCGGCCTTGAGGTCGTTCAGAGAGGCAAGGATCTCCTTCTCCAGGGCGGTCAGCTCCTTGTCCTGGGCCTTGTTCTCCTTGGTCCAGCGGCTCTTTTCGGCCTTCTTCTCCCGCCAGGGGGCGTCCGCGTAGAGCCGGGACAGGGTGTCGGTGGCCTCGTCGAAGCCCTGCTGCAAGGCCACGTAGGCCCGGTAGCAGTCCCCGTAGAGGGCGATCTGCTCCTCGGTGAAGGCGGCGCCGCCGTCCTTCTTCTCCTGAACGGCCTGGAGCACCTTCTCCGCCTGGCGCATGTACTTCATGGCCGAGAAGCCTACGCTGTGGAGCCAGCGCTCGTACTGCCGCGTGTCGGTGCCCATGGGCTCCGCTTCGATGCCGTAGACCTCCCGGATAAGGTCGATCCGGTTCTGCTGATCCACATACACGTACCGCCAGTCGAACTCGATGGTGCTGATCTCGCCGAACATGGACCGGGTGCGGATGCTGTCGCTGTCGAGGTTCATGGCGTAGTTCACCAGGGCCGTGGTCTGGCTCAAGGTGGTGTTGGTGTAGATGCCGCTATTGGCTGCGGAGATGAGGGCGGGGATCTGGGAGAGCTTGCCCTCGGTCTTCAGCTTATTGAAGATGGCCACCATCATCCGCCGCTGGCGGGCGGTGCGGGAGCTGTCCAGACCGTCGGCCTGC
Organism: Christensenellales bacterium; assembly: GCA_045224495.1. Classification (GTDB taxonomy): domain Bacteria; phylum Bacillota; class Clostridia; order Christensenellales; family CAG-138; genus RUG472. The sequence goes on along the minus strand of JBGVAK010000039.1, from coordinate 12,919 downwards.
CGCCGGATGCGCAGATACCCCAGGACCGCGTCCCCGTCCAGGTGCTGCAGGCCTGTATGGTATGTCTTCTTGCCGCTCATGCTGGTGAAGGTCTGGTCCACGTCGTAGTCGATGCCGCCGATGGCGTCCACGATGTCGATGACCGCCTGGAAGTCCACGGCGTAGTAGTAGGGGATGGAGACGCCGCCCAGCCATTCCTCTCCGGCCCGGCAGGTCAGCATAAACCCGTCTTGAAGCTCGTCGGCCTGGCCCGTGGGCTTCTTCCAGCCTCCCAGGCCCACGTTGAACACGCCGTTGAGCTTGTAGATGCCGTAGTGGTCCGGAGCCGTGGTCATGATGTCCCGGGGCAGGGTGATGAGGTCCACCGTGTCCTTCTCGAAGTTGACGGCGATGACCATCATCACGTCCGTGTGGGGCATGGACCCGCTGGTGGTGCCGCCGTTCTCGTAGGCGTCGATGCCCATGAGCATGACGTTCAGGATGTTGGACGTGTCGGAAGCGGGGGCTTTGGTCGCTGCAGGCTCCGGCGAGGGCACGCTCTCCACCGGGAAGACCGGCTGCAGGGGCGCCTGAGTGGGCACGGGGGTGGCGGTAGCGAACAGGGCTTCGGGTTTGGTCAGGATGCGCAGGACGTGGCGGCCGCCCAGGACGAGGCCTACGAGGGCCACAGCAAGGAGCGTCCGCAGCACGACCCGGCGGATGCGGCCGCCGGATGCAGCGTTTGTATTCTGTTGCTTTTCTTTCATATCCTTTGTATATGCCCCAAAGGGGCGGGTCGTATGCCTGGGCGGGCGTCAGGGCAGCCGTCCTTCCCGCTCCGCCTGCACCACGGCGTCGTAGTCGAAGGGCTCAGTGGCGATGGCTGGGTAGTTCTCCTCATGGAAGCGCCAGAAATAGGGCTTGACCAGGCATTGCTGGGTGGTCCACATGAAGCACCGATGCTTGTGGACCCGGGTGTACAGGGGATCGTAGTGATACCAGCCGGTGCCGATGTTCACGATCACCCAGTAGTGGCGGGTGGCGCCGCCGCGGCGGGTCACGCTCATATAGGGCACCTGCAGCTCGTCCAACAGGGCCCGGGTCAGGCAGTAGGTGGTGAAACAGTCGCCCCGGCCCTCGGCGTTGCCGCGGACGGCCTCCCTGCGCCAGTCGGTCTTGTTGGACGCGCCGGTGTAGTGGATGCGGCCGCGGACGTAGTCGAAGACGGCCTTCAGCTTCTCAGCGGTGACCATGTCCGGGGTAAGGATCTCGGCGAGGACCGCCTGGGCCATGTCGCGGACGTCCTGGTCGGTGACGGCGGGCTCCACCAGGGTGTAGGTGCAGCTCTTGGAAGCGCTGTTTCCGCTCTTGTCCGTGGCGGTATAGGTGACGGTGTACTTGCCCCGCTGGGACAGGATCACCTCGCTGTCCACGGTCATGTCCACCCGGCCGTCCACGTCGTCCTCGGCGTAGGCCTCCCTAAAGTAGGCGATGGGCTCGTTCACGTAGCCGCCCATGTTCACCACCCCGTAGAGGACCGGGGGCGTGGTGTCCACAGAAAGGGTCAGGGGGAAGGCGGCCACGGTCTCGTTGCCTGCGCCGTCCACGGCCCGGACAGAGAAGGTCTGAGGCTGGTCGTTGTTTTGATCGGGGGCGTCGACGAAGGACAACGTGGCGCCGGTCACGTCCTGGGCGTCGATCAGATCCTCCGGCTGCAGGTCGTGGCGGGTGTAGAAGGGACCCTCCTTCTCGGTGAGCACGGGGCCGGTGGTGTCCACCAGGGTCACTATGGCGATCTCGGTGACGCTCCCCACCCGGACCCGGACGGGATAGGTGCCCAGGACGTTAGCCTCAAAGGCTTCGGGTGTGGCTTCGGGCCGGCCCAGGTCTGCGCCGGTCAGAGGGCCTTCCTTCGCCTCCACAGTCAGCTCCCCGAAGGAGGAGTAGAGGACCTGGGCGGGCACGTCGGTGCTGTTGCCGCCGGCGTCGGTGATGCGGACGGCGATGTCCTGAAACTCCCGGCTGTCGGGGTCGGGAGCTGCAGCGAAGGAATAGCTGAGCTTCGTCTCATCGGCGGATTCGGTCAAAAAGGCTTCCGGGGGCACGTTCTGGCCGGGGGCCAGGATCAAGAGCTGGCCAGCGCCGGTGGGGGCCACCGTGTCCACCACCTCCAAGGCGGTGGGGAAGACGCGGCCGTTCTCCGGACATTTGACCTGCAGGGGGTACGTGCCGGGAGTATGCAGCATCTCGTCGGTAATGGTATCCAGCAGCTTCCCGTGGAAGCCCTCGGTCAAGAAAGCTTCCGTGGCCGGGGCGGGACTGCCCGCTTCCACCGTGACCTTGTCCACTGCGGCGCGGACGACGGCCGTGGCCACTACCTCGCTTTTGTTGCCGGTGGCGTCCTCCAAAAGGATGCGGACCTGCTGTTCCCCGGCGGGGGAGAAGTCGTATTCTTCGGCGAAGCTGACGGCCACCCGGTCCGCGTCCCGCAGCGCTCGGATGAACTCCACCGGCGTGGGCACGTGGCCCGAGGGGAACTCGGCCCGCACGGGCTCGGCGGCGGGGGCGGTGGTATCCTCCACGATCAGCAGGCAGGGCACCACCCGGTACCCGGTGATCACCTTCACCAGATGCCGGCCCAGGCTCGCAGCGCTCTCGTCCGCCCACACGAAGGCGCCCTCGGCGGTGCAGAAGGCACTGGCGGGAGGCACGCCCTCCCCGTATTCTCCGTAGACCACGGGGGTGAAGCCGTGGTACACCCACAGCACCAGCAGCCCCAGGGCCAGCAGGATGCCCAAGAGGACCAGCAAAACGGTCAAGCCCCGGTTCCTCGGGGCGACCTCTTCCGTCACGTTCGGTTGGGTTTCAACAGTTTCCATGCTTGCATCATAGCACTTTTGGCCCTGCATGACCATTTCACCGGCAATAGTTCACAAAAATGAAACGGATTGTACGAAAAAAGCGGGGCGATCAGAGTCGTCCCGCTAAAAAATGGATACAGCCGGAGGTCACGCCTTCTTACTTAGGGCGTCGGGGGCGGCAAGGCCCGCCTTGTGGAGGAGCAGGGAGCCGATGAAGAACAGGAGCTGGCCCACGACGTTGACGCTCTGGGCCACCCAGTTCATGGAGGACTGGGCAAAGTCATGGCTGGAGAGATAGCCCATCATCATGAGGAGCACGAAGGTCAGGATGAACAGGGGAATGGCCGGCTTCACCTTCATCCTCTTGGCCACCCAGACCAGCCCCGACAGCATGCCCAGGGCCCCCAGCACGTTGCCCATGACGAAGATCGGGATGAGGGAGCGGGCGGTGCTTTTGCGCTTGGCGAACATAAAGGCCAGCATGCCGATGCCCAGCAGCACGAAGCCCATGGACTGGGTGGGGAAGAAGGCTTTGTTGAACAGGGCCACGGGCGTTACGCCCAGGGCGGTCTGCAGCTTCCACACCGCTTTGAAGAACCCGGCGGCGAACACCGCGGCGGCGCCCAGGGGCAGCAGTATGCCGGAACACAGGTACAGCTTGTTCTTCAGATCCCTATACAGGATCACCCAGGCCGCCCCGAAGAGCAGCACCGGCACGAAGTCCATCAACGCCATGGGGATCGTCATATCCTTATCCTCCTTGCAGTTCGTTATACGGGCATGACCACGGTGCGGAAGAAGGCCTCGGCCCCCTCCTGGCCCAGGGTCTTGGTCAGGGCGGCGGTGGAGGGATTCCCCTCCTCGATCATCCGCTGCTGGAAGGCCTTCAATCCCGCCAGGTTCTCCGGCTTCACGGGGGCGGCGGCCGCCTGCGCCGCGTAGGCTGTAAGGGCGTCCAGGGCCATCTGCTCGAGCCGCCCCTTGTCCCCGGTCTTGATGAGGGAGCCGGCCATGCGTTCCGATACGTACCAGGCGGGCTTTTCGGCGTAGTTCTCTACATCCGCGTAGGGGGCGCTGGCGGCCAGCAATAGGTCCTTGTCAGCCCCGGCGGCGGTGCAGTCGTAGTACTCCACGTAGCACAGGTGCTTCTTGCCCATGTCCATGGTGTCGATGAGCAAAAAGGGCACGTTTTTACCGGAGCTGGGCGTCACCACCACGGTGACTAGGTTCATGAGCCCCAGCATGGCGCAGGTCATGAGCACGCTCAGGTTGCCCAGGCCCGCCACGTCGTACTGTTGGAGACGGAACCGCATCATGAGGCTCCCCATGGCCCGGTACTTCTCGGGCGTCACGTCTGTCAAAGAAAACCGTTCCCTCAACACAGCCACCGCGTCCAAGCTCAACACCTCCTTGCATTCTCATAGAGTATAGTCCTATGGGCAGAAAAAAGCAAGGGAGGCGGTCGCCTCCCCGGGATCGTTCGATCAATGCACGTCCGGCGGGTATTCCGTGACCGTGACCGATTCGCTGCTGACCATTTGGGGTCGATCCTTCGTCATCTTCACGTAGGTGTCAAATATTTCGAGGTGCAGTCGGCACAGGTTCTCGTGCATGACGTCCGCGTCCAGCCCGCCGGTCAACAGGGCAAGGTGCATCATGTGCTTCATATCGGTGAAGCCAAGGTGCTGCATCCGCTGGAAAACGGCCCCGTACACGGGCCGGGTGTGGTCCAGGAAGACCCGGGCCTCGGCCTTCACGTTGGCCTTGCAGCTGATCTGCAGGAAGGGCTTTTCGAGCACCTTGCCTGCGGTCTCGCCGAAGGGGGCCCCGTCCATGTTGACGCCGCAGACGAATTCGGGCCTGTCCAAGCACAGGGCGTAGGCCACGGCGCCGCCCAGGGAGTGGCCCGTGATCCCCAGACCCATGTCGAAGGCCATGAGGTCGCCGTAGTGCTCTTGCGCATACTGAACGGCGTCCAGGACGTCCTGCTTCCACACCAGGACCCGGCTGACGATGAGCTGGCAGTATTGGCCCTGGAGCTCCTCGAACTTCCGGGCCAGGGCCCTATGATCGCCCTTGGAACAGGTCAGGGCCAGGGCCTTCATCATGCCGCCCCAGAAGGGATCGTACTGCTTTTTCGAGAGCTCCGCGTCGAAATAGATGCAGGTGCCGTCGTCCAGTTCCGCGCAGCAGGCGTCGTAGGGATGGCCAACGGCCAGGACGGCGTAGCCCTGGGAGGCCAGCTCGATGCACAGGAACGAATTGCTCTCCCGGTAGGAGGACAGGCCGTGGTTGTACACGATCACGGGGAACCGGGCCCCGGGCATCCTGGGCGCGTTCGGGTAGCACGCGGACACGTTGTCCCCGGCAGCCGCCCGCTTGTCGTAGTCGAGGGGCGCGTGGATGGCTTTTTTGAGGCCCTGGGCCATGTTCCGGGACATATAGGATGCCTGGTCCCAGCCCGCCACGGACCCCTTGTCCACCGGGTAGTAGACCCGGACGGGGACGCTCCTTTTGGTGCCGGGGGCGCGGAGTTCCGCCCGGTCGGTGTAGACCGTGTACGTGATGGTGCCCACGGCGTAAGGGCCGGTGGGGGAAGGTCTTTGGTTCATGTATTTGCCCTCATACAGCAAATGGCGCCGAAGCGCCATTTTTGATGCTCTGGTTGTGTCAGTCCTCCACGTCCTTCAAAAGGGACGCCGTCAGCTGATCGAGCCAGGGCCCCTCGTAGAGCTCGATGAGCCCCGCGTCCACGGCGGCGGAGAGCTTGGGTTGGATGGGGATGCGGGCCACTTCGGGGATCTCGTTCTTCTGGGCGATCTCCTCCAAATGGCTCTCGCCGAAGAGGAAATGCTTCTTGCCGCAGTCGGGGCACTCGAAGTAGGAGAGGTTCTCCACGATGCCTACAATGGGGATGTTCAACAACCCGGCCATCTTCACGGCCTTCTCCACGATCATGCCCACCAGCTCCTGGGGGGAGGTGACCACCACGATGCCGTCCACGGGGATGGACTGCATGACGGTCAACGGCACGTCGCCGGTGCCCGGGGGCATGTCCACGTACAGTACGTCCACATCCTTCCAGACCACGTCGGTCCAGAACTGCTTCACGGCCCCCGCGATGACGGGGCCCCGCCACACCACGGGGGAGGTCTCGTCGGGGAGGAGCAGGTTGATGCTCATCATCTGGATGCCGGTCTTGCTCTCCATGGAGAAGAGGGCGTCCTCGGTGCCCGTGGCCTTGTCGTGGATGCCGAAGGCCTGGGGGATGGAGGGGCCGGTCACGTCCGCGTCCAGAATGGCGGCCCGATAGCCTGCCCGCTGGGTGTTGACGGCCAGCAGGGAGGTCACCAGGGACTTGCCCACGCCGCCCTTGCCGCTCAAAACGGCGATGACCTTCTTCACCTTGGACAGGGGATGGGGCTTCTCGATGAAGCTCTTGGGGTCCCGGCTCTCGCAGTTCGCGGAGCAGTTGCTGCAATCATGGTTGCATTCTTCCATTATCAGTTCCCTTTCGTTTTCCTTGTTACGTTCTATCATTCTTCCTCTAACAGGAAGGACAATGCTTCGCCGATCTTCTCGTGGACGCAGAGGGTGGCCTCGGAATCCCTATCCGTCCGGCTCAGGTTGATGAGCACCAGCTCCTTGCCCGAGAAGTAGTCGATGAGCCCCGCCGCCGGGTACACCACCAAGGACGTGCCGCCCACGATCAACGTGTCCGCCCGCTGGATGTGGGTCACGGCGGAAATGAGGGTCTTGCTGTCCAATCCCTCGCCGTAGAGGACCACGTCGGGCTTGATGATCCCGCCGCAGGAGCAGGTGGGCACGCCCTGGCTCTCCTGGATATATTCCATGGAGTAGAACTTGCGGCACTTGGTGCAGTAGTTCCGATGGACGCTGCCGTGGAGCTCCAGCACGTTTTGGCTGCCCGCGGCCTGGTGGAGCCCGTCGATGTTCTGGGTGATGACGGCGGTCAGCTTCCCATCCTTCTCCAGCTTCGCCAGGGCCTTGTGGGCCTTGTTGGGCTTAGCCTCTGGGTACAGGAGGAACTTCTTGTAGTAGTCGTAGAAGACCTCCGTGTGGCGCCAGAAGAAATCGTGGCTCAACAGCACCTCCGGGGGATAGCCGTAGGCGGTCTGGGCCTTGTAGATGCCGTCCGCGCTGCGAAAGTCGGGGATGCCGCTTTCCGTGGACAGGCCCGCCCCGCCCAAAAAGGCGATGCGGCGACTGTTTTCAATGACTTTTTTTAGCTGCTCGTTCATGAGGGCAGTATAGCATATTCCGCCGCAGGGGTCAACGGCTCTTTACCGAAAGGCGGATATGCGGTATACTGACCGCATATGGAGGACTGGCTGAAGCAGCATCGATATTTCAACGAGCGGCCCATGCTCTGGGGCATCCCGGGCGCCCTGCTGGGGGCCCTTTTGGCGCTGCACTTAGGCGGCGGGATGCTGCTCCTGCTGGGCTTGATCACTCTCGCCCTGGGCGTGTTCCTGCTGCTGCGGGGCAAGGCCCTTTACGCGCTGCCGCTGTTCCTGGGCCTGCTGCTCCTCAGGGGCGCCATCCTGCCCTATGTCACCGTGACCCGGGGCGTGTATACCGTCACGGGAACCGTCATAGACGGGCCGGAGAAGGGCCGGAGCAAGACGGCGGCAGCCCTCTCCCGGGTCCGGCTGGACGGGCAGCGGGTGCCGGGGATACTGGAGCTCACCGTGCCCTACGACGCCGACCTTGCCTACGGGGACGAGCTGTCGCTGCAGGCCGTGGTGGCCCAGGACGATCGCGGCGCGGTCCGCTGCCTCAGCGCCGTGCTGTATGCAGGGGAGGCCGCCGGCCCCATCGCCGTCCGGCCCGGTCGGGCGGATCCCCTATACGGCCTCGCTTTGCGCTGGCGGGCGAGGCTGGCCGCGGCGGCGGACGCTTTGTTTGGGGAGGACGCCGGTCCCGCCAAAGGCATGCTGTTCGGGGACCGGGACGACGTGGGGTATCTTACGTTCCTCGCCTATCGCCGCAGCGGCATGCTGCACCTTCTCACCGTGTCCGGCCTCCACGTGGGCGTGGTCTGCGGGGCGGCCCTGCGGCTCATCCGGGGCCGAAGAAGATGGCTCCGGTTCCTCCTTTCAGCCCTGGTTTTAGGGCTCTTCTGTCTGCTGACGGGCCTTTCGCCCTCGTCCATCCGGGCGGCGGTCATGCTGCTCATCGTCCGCTTCGCCCGGCTGTTGGACCGACAGGACGACCCCATCAGCGAGGTGGGCTGTGCCTGGACGCTGCTGCTCCTCATCGAACCGGCCTTCCTTATGGCCCCGGGCTTCCGGCTGACCTTCGGGGCCGTCTGGGGCCTCGCCTGCCTCTCGCCGGCAGTGATAGAGCTGCTGCACGGTCGTCAGGGCCGGGTGGGGAGCCTGCTGGTGGGAGCCGTGGCCGTATTCCTGGGCATGATGCCCCTGCTGAGCGTGTCGGGCGGCCAGATCTCCTGGGTGGGCGTGTTCCTGTCGGTATTGGTCCTGCCCGTGGCCCCCTTCTTCCTGATCCCCGGGTGGCTGGCGGTGCTATTCTATCCCTTGCTGCCGGTCCTGGGGCAGGCTCTGGCGCTGGTGCCCCGGGGCGTGCTGTACTACCTCACGACCCTGGCGGAGCTGGTGCCTGTGGAGGGCCTCGTCCTGCGGCCTTGCAACGGCGCGGCCCTGCTCCTCTGGTTCACGGGGATGCTGTTCGTTTCGCCCTATTTCCTGCCCAACCGGGAGAAACCGGCCTATCTTGGCTGGGGGCTCATGACGGCGGGCGCCCTGGTTTGGTTCTTAGTATAAGGAGACATCCCATGTTCTATGCTCAGTACGACAGCCCCATAGGCCCCCTGGCTCTCGCTTCCGACGGGACCGCCCTCACGGGACTTTCCTTCGGTCCCTGCCGGGAGTTGCAGACGCCTCTGCCCCTGTTCGCCGAGGTCGGCGCCTGGCTGGACGATTATTTCTCCGGCCGGGACCCAGGCCCCACGCCGCCCCTGGCCCCATGGGGCACGGCCTTCCAGCGGAGGGTCTGGGATGAGCTTAGAAAGGTCCCCTTCGGCGCCACCGTAAGCTACGGGACCCTGGCCAAAGCCGCAGGTTGCGGCTCCCCTCGGGCCGTGGGCCAGGCGGTCCACAACAACCCCATCGCCATCCTGATCCCCTGCCACCGGGTCATCGGCGCCGATGGGTCCTTGACGGGCTTTGCCGGGGGCCTTGATCTGAAGCGGCGGCTGCTCGTGCTGGAGGAGAGCCGCATGCGGCTGCTGTTCACCATGGACGCCCACAATTACGAGGAGGGCGGCCGGGCTTTTTCCCGGCCTTCCGCCCGGGCCATCGTCATCGAGAACGGCCGGGTGGCCATGGTCTACAGCCAAAAGTACGGACACTACAAGTTCCCCGGCGGCGGCATCGAGTCGGGGGAGAGCCGGGAAGCGGCTTTGCTGCGGGAGACCAGGGAGGAGGCAGGCTTGGTCCTGGATCCAAAGAGCGTCCGGCCCTACGGCTTCGTCCACCGGATCGAGAAGGGGGACAGGGAGCCCCTCTTCCTGCAGGACAATTTCTACTATCTGGCGACGGCCTCGGCCCGCGCGCCCCAGGAGCTGGACGGCTACGAGGCGGCGGAGGGCTACACCCTGCGCTGGGTGACGCCTGGGGAGGCCATCGAACAAAACAGGGCCCTGACCAACGACTACAAGCGAAAATACCACACCATGCTCCTCAGGGAGGCCATGGTCCTGGAGCGGCTGCAGGCGGAAGGGCTGCTGTAAGGGCAAAAAAAGGAGCCTCCTTATGGGAGGCTCCCTTGCGGTTTTTGGTAATCAGCCGATCTTCTCGAAGTACAGCTTGGCCATCATATCCAAGATCAGGTATTCGCCATCATAGGAAAGATCGAAGAGCTCGTAGTCGTGCATGGTCAGGGAGAGCTTGCCGTCCTTCACCGCCCAGTCGAGGCCGTCGGTGGTGGAGCCGTTGCTGGTCATGGAGGCGGTGCCGTTCTCCTGGAAGGTGAAGGACATCTCCAACCCCATCTCCTTGATCTGCTCCGCGCTCAGGTCCTGGCCGGCGTAGGAGGCTTTCAGAAGCGTCCACTCGCCCACTATGTCCTCCGCTTCCACGTCCACGGGTTCCGCCACCTCGACGTCGCCTATGAGGACCATCAGCATCTCCGCTTCGCCCTGGGGGGCGAATTCGATGGATCCTTGATTCTCGCCCATGTCGATCACGATGTGATCGCCCACCCGGGTGTAGGAAATGCTCTCGCCGTCGGCGGTGAACTCGGTTTCGGTCCAGGTGATGTCGCCGCTGGCTTCTTCGCCGAACTGGATATGGCCCGTGCCGTCAGGACTCAGGGTGAGACAGAAATCCTTGGGGTCCATACCCACAGCGGGCAGCATCTCCAGCATATTGATGGTCTGGTCGGCCTGGGTCATCCGATAGCCATAGTAGGTCTGCTCCTGCTGGGGATCGGCCACCATGGCACGGATGTCGGGCAGGGGGTCCTCCTTGACCCGCTCCACAAAGGTCACGAGGCCGCTGTCGGTATCCGTCACGGTGATGACGCCGGTGGCGGGATCGTAGGCGGCAGGCAGGGGATCGTCGCCCTCGTAGATATCCAGTGCGTTTTCGCCGGTCACCTTATAGCCCATGTAGGCCAGGTCGGCGCCGGAATCACCGACCATGACGCCGTAGATGACGCCGTTAGCCAGGAAGTCCATATAGGCTCTGTTGCCGGAATCGGAAAAGGCGATATAGGTGTCCCCCTGCTGATAGCCTGTGATCTCCCACAGGCCCACATAGGGACCCTCCTCCGCGCAGGCGTACTTCTTCGCGCCGCCGACGCCCAACAGCATGACGCTCATCAGTAGGGCGAGGGTCAAAGACAGCAGTTTTTTCATAGGTATCCTCCTTTTGCTCTCAGCCCCTTGAGGACCGTGGCGTCTCTTCGATTTCACTATACTATGTGGGAAAAAACCTGTCAATGGCAGGGTTTATTTCCCAGCCGCCTGACGGCGGAACATGGTTTCCTTTTGCTGCTGGAGCTCCTCGACGCGCTGGCGGCTCAGGGGGTAGACGAAGCGGAGGATCAGGAACACCAAGAGGAACAGGACCGCCGGGATCATGACGGAGAAGTTGTACATGGTGTGGAGCCGTTCCGGGGTCAAGCCCTCGGTCTTAAGCTCGCTCCCGTTGTAGCCGATGACCAGCAGGGGCACGTTGATGAGGATGGTGGCCACGGTCTGGCCCAGCTTGCGCATGAAGGAGTAGAAGGCGTAGCTGGTGGCCTCGTCGTTGAGGCCGTAGGTGACCTTGTTGTAGTCGATGGCGTCGGTGGCGAGCACCCACACGAGGAGGAAGATGAAGGCCGTGCCGATGCCGCTCATGAGGCACGCGAGGAGGTACAGCCACACGTTGGTCACGCCGAAGATAGCCAGAACGAACAGCACCAGGTAGAACACCGCAGCCAGGAGCACCCCGTAGGCGCAGACCTCCCGGCGGCCGAATCTGTTGCCCAGCTTCGTGGCGAAGAACATGACCACGGCCACGGGCAGGTACTGGAACACCGTGGGCAGCATGGTGAGGCCCGGGGCCTTGAAGAAGTGGTGGAACAGGTATGCGTTATACCCCTGGCCGAACATCTGGGCCGCCAGGAACAGCATGCTCGCGAGGCTCACCGCCATGAAGGCCCGGCTCTTTAGGAGGGTCTTCACCACCTTGGCGGTCTGGCCCTTCTGCTTGGGGGCGGGCTTCGATTCCACCCGCTCGCGGCTCCAGCCGTAGCAGAGGAAGTAGAAAAGCACGCTGAGGGCCGCGATGGCCACCACGCCGATCAGCACCCGCCTGGCGTCCATCTGCTTGACCCCGTCCACGGTCACGTAGCAGAGGCTGGCCAGGACCATGGCCGGCATGGCCCCGAAGGTGGAGCCGATGGACCGGAACACGGAGAGGCTGGAGCGCTCCTTGTCGTCGGAGGTGATGACCTGGGCCAAGGACCCGTAGGGGATGTTGATGCAGGTGTAGAGCATGCCAAAGAGGATGTACGTCACGTAGATCCAGGCGATGCGGCCGCCCATGGCCAGGCCCCGCACGTCCAGGAACATGAGCACCGCGGCGAGGGCCACCGGCAGGGCGAAGATCTTGATCCAGTGCCGGTAGCGGCCGTCGCCCCTCAGCTTGGCCCCGTCGATGAGCCGGCCCCAGATGGGGTCGTTCACCGCGTCCCAGATGCGGGCGATGATGGTCATGATCATGACGTTCAGGACGCTGATCTCCAAAACGTCCGTGTAGAACTTGTTGAGGACGCTCTGGGTGAGGCCAAAGACCAGGCAGGAGGCCAAGTCGCCGAAGGCGTAGCCGATCTTGTCCCGGGCTTTGATGCCGCTGGTACGGGAGATGTAGGATTCCATGTCGATTCCTCCGCTTTTACTTATATTCCTCCGCAACGGTGCGGAACAGGTCCGTATAGGGGCTCCTTTGGCGATAGAACACGGGCGGCTGCCCCAGAGGCGCGTCCACCGTGCAGCTTTGGCCGCCCGAATAGAGCTGACCGGTCCAGAAGTGGACCCAGTCCCCCGCGGGCAGGTGCACCTGCCGCTTTCTCGCCCTGCGCTCGATCACGGGGCAGACGTAGAGGTCCGGCCCCAGGAAGTAGCTGTACATGTCCCGGCTGGCGCCGTAGTCCATGGCCTCGTAGAAGTCGGGCCGCAGGGCCGGGATGCCCCGCCGGGCGTCTTCGATGCAGCGGTCTATATAGGGCCGCAGGGCCACGTGAAGGTTGGTGAGCCCCACGGTGTACGGCAAAACCCCCGGGGCGTCGAACTGGCTGTTGGCCCAGGGGCGGATGGACTCGTGGCTGCGCATGAGCAGGGAAAAGGCGCACATCTCCATCCAGCGGATGAACAGCTCGTCGTCCCGCTTCAGCTTCCCGAAGGAGAAGAAGCCGCCGATATCGCAGTGGACCATGGGCACGCCCGAGAAGCCCAGGGAGAATGCTCATGTACGGTAAGGAAGCAAGCAACCGAAAACAAGAGATAGACCGCCAGCACTACACTATTCCGAACCAAAGACCAAAAG
>JBGVAK010000038.1:0-6302 GCA_045224495.1 Christensenellales bacterium | reverse complement strand
GACCACGCCGCCCTCGATCTGCCCCTCGCAGGATTTGGGGTTCACGGCCTTGCCCACGTCGTGGACCGCCACCATGGACTCGATCTTCCCGGTCTTCCGGTCCAAAATGCACATCTGGGTGGCGTAGCCGTAGGCCACGTGGGACACGGGATGGGGCACGTCCGCCCCCAGCTTGTCGGTCTTGGCGAGATACTCCCCGTAGAAGACTTCGCCGTCGAGCTCCTTCAGCGTATGCTCCTTGAGGGCTTCCGTCAGCTTTTCGCAGGCCCGGCGGCAGGCTTCGCCGGTGACCAGGGTCTGGCGGGAGCCGGAGGAGTCGCCGGAGTCGGGGGCGATCCAGGTGTTGGACCGCTCGTAGACGATGTCGTTCCGACCGAGGGGCGTATTGGTCACTACCATCTGCACCAGGACGGTCCCAAGACCCTGGCCGATGCAGGACGCACCGGCGTAGATGTGGACCTTTTCGTCCGCCTCCACCATGAGCTTGCACCGGCCCCAGTCGGGGAGCCCCACGCCCACGCCGGAGTTCTTCATGGCGCATGCGAGGCCCACCGGCTTTCCGGCGGCCACGGCGGCGTCGTAATAGGGTTTGATGACTTCCAGCGTTTCCACAAGGCCCGTCTCCGCCCCCACGATCTGGCCGTTGGGCAGCTCCTGCCCGGGGCGGATGGCGTTTCGATAGCGGATCTCCCAGGGGGAGATGCCCACCTTTTCGGCCATCTCGTTCAACAGGGACTCGATGGCGAAGCAGGTCTGGGTCACGCCGAAGCCCCGGAAAGCCCCGGCGGGGGGATTGTTGGTGTAGTAGGCCGTGCCCTCGATCTCGAAATTCTGGTAGTTGTAGGGGCCGGAGGCGTGGGTGCAGGCCCGCTCCAACACGGGGCCGCCCAGGGAGGCGAAGGCACCGGTGTCGGAATAGACGGAGGCCTTCACGCCCTGGATAATGCCGTTTTCGTCGCAGCCGATGGTGAAGTCCATCCAGAAGGGGTGGCGCTTGGGGTGGATGAGCAGGCTCTCCGCCCGGCTCAACTTCACCTTCACCGCCCGGCCCGTGAGGTACGTGATGAGGGCCGCGTGGTGCTGGACCGTCATGTCCTCCTTGCCGCCGAAGCCGCCGCCCACCAGCTGGTTCTGGACCCGGACCTTCTCGCTGCCCAGCAGGAGCTTGCACTCGTGGAGCGTGGTGTGGGAGGACTGGTCGGTGGACAGGACCCGCACGTAGCCGTCTTCATCCCAGTAGGCCACGGCGCACTCCGGCTCCAGGAAGGCATGCTCCGTCCAGGGGGTCTCGAAGTGTTTCTCGATCACGTATTTCGACCGGGCGATGGCCCCGGCTGCGTCGCCCCGGGACACGTGCCTGTAGGCCTGGACGTTGTTCTCCTCCTCGTCGAAGACCCGGGGCGCGTCGGGGGCTTTGGCTTCCTCGGGACCGTGGACGGCGGGCAGGGGCTCGTAGGTGACCTTCACCAGCTTCTTGGCCTTCTCTAACGTCTCCTGATCCTCCGCCACCACGAGAGCGATGGGGTCCCCCAGCCAGTGGGTCAGGCCGCCGATGGGGATAAGGGAGTACTGGTCGTGCTTGATGTGGCCCACCTTGTTCTCCCCGGGGATGTCCTGGGCGGTGATCACCGCCACCACCCCCGGCAGGGCCTTGGCTTTACTCGTATCGATCCCCAGCACCCGGGCCCGGGGGTATTGGCTGCGGACGGCGGAACCGTAGGTCATGTTGGGCAAATACCAGTCGTCCGGGTACTTGCCGTAGCCCAAAACCTTCTCCTCCACGTCCAGCCGCTGGACGCTGCTGCCCAGCTTCCAGTCGGTCTTGGAGGGCTCCGGGATCACGCCTGTCTGCTTCAGCTTCGCTGCCAGGGCCATGGCCTTGAGGATCTTCACGTAGCCCGTGCAGCGGCAGTAGTTGTTGCGGATGGCATAGCGCATCTGCTCCTCCGTGGGGTCGGCCACCTTGTCGAGGAGCGCCTTGGTGCAGAGGACCATCCCCGGGATGCAGAAGCCGCACTGGACGGCCCCCGCCTCCCCGTAGGCGTAGGTGTAGAGCTTCTTTTCAAAGTCGGAAAGCCCTTCTACGGTGAGGACGTGCCGGCCCTCCAGGCTGTCCGTCTTCGGCACGCAGGCCCGGCAGGGTTCTCCGTCGATGAGCACGGTGCAGGCCCCGCAGGCCCCTTCGGAGCAGCCGTCCTTCACGGAGGTGAGATGGAGCTCGTCCCGCAAAAACCGCAGCAAAGTCTGATTTTTTTGGACAGTGACCGGGCTTCCGTTCACATAGAATGTCGCCATAGTCCTCCTCTTAGACCAGCAGATAGGGGTAGTCCTTCAGCACCGTCAGGATCAGGACCTCGATGTCCTTGTCGAGGTCGTTCGCCTTGGTGAGGTCGTATTTCTTTTCCACACCGTTCAGCCGGACCTTCACCTGCTTCTTCTTCAGGTTCGTCACGCAGAAGCCCTGGTTGGTGCTGTCGGCAAAGTCCTTCTCGTTCTCGAACAGGGTGAACTTGTCCTTGTAGGGCCGGGAGGCGTAGGGGCAGAAGGAGGCGCAGTTACCGCACTCGTTGCAGAGATAGTCGAGATGCAGGATCTGGGGCTCCTTCTTCCCGGGAACGCGGATGGCGGCGTTGGCACGGTTGGGGCACACGGACACGCAGTTTTCGCACAGCTCGTTGCAGTGCATACACACGTCCTCCGGGTCGCCCGCGAGCTTCACCAGACGCTTGCGCTCCATGAGCTTGCCTTCGCCCACCTCGGCGCCCTTGGGCAGAGCGTAGGACCGGGTTTCGCCCACGATGGCCTCCGTGGCGGCGAGAGCGTCCGCCATGGCCTCCACCACGGTGGCCGGGCCCCGCCGGGCGTCGCCCAGGACGAAGACCTTCCCGTTTCTCAGCACGGGCCGCCCCTTCTCGTTGAGGGCCGCGCCGTAGGCCGTCAAGAGGTCCGTGTCCACCTTCTCGCCCAGGGAGGCGATGAGGGCGGAGCAGGGGAGGGTCGCCTCCTCGCCCGTGTCCACGGGGCTCCGGCGGCCGGAGGCGTCCGGCTCGCCCAGGATCATCCTGTGGCACAGCAGCGTTTCACCGTCGGCCTTTACCGGGGCCAGCAGCTCCCTGAACTGGACGCCCTCCTTCAAGGCCAGGAGCATCTCCTCCTCGTCGGCGGGCATGTACTTCTTGGTGCGGCGGTAGACGATGGACACGTCCTTCACGCCGGGCACCCGCAGGGCCGCCCGGGCGCAGTCCATGGCCGTGTTGCCCGCGCCGATAACGATCACGTGCTCGCCCAGATTCATGGGCTCGTTCCGCTTCAGCTTCTTCAAGAACTCGATGGCGTTGTATTCCTTCCCGCCCAGATCCAGCCGGGAGGCCTTCTGGGCGCCCACGGCCAGCAGAATATAGTCGAACTCCTTTTCCAGCGCGGAGAGGGCGGGGGCGGGGGCGCCCAGCACGAAGGTGGCGCCCAGGGAGGAGATGAGCTTCACGTCCCTATCGATGGCTGCCGCCGGGATGCGGAAGGCGGGGATCACATGGCGGACGGTGCCGCCCAGCTCCTGCTCCTTCTCGAAGACGGTGACCTTGGCGCCCGCCCGGGTGAGATAGAAGGCCGCTGCCATGCCTGCGGGACCGCCGCCGATGACGGCCACCTTGGCACGCGTCAGATGCTCCTTTTTCACGCCCCGGGCCATGAGGGCGCCGAAGCCCTTGCGGGCGGCGGTGAGTTTGGCTTTGCGGATGTTCACGCTCTCGTCGTAGAAGTTCCGGGTGCAGCGGCTCATGCAGGGATGGGCGCAGATGGTGCCCGTGATGAAGGGCAGGGCGTTCCTCTCCGTGATGAGCTTCAAGGACTCGGGGTACTTGCCCTTTTCGTTTAGGGCTAGGTACCCGGGGATGTCCTGATGGATGGGGCAGCCGCCCTGGCAGGGGGCAGTGAAGCAGCTGAGGAGCGGCACCTGCTCCTGGCTCTTGCGGCTGGGCAGGGGCTTGATGGGCTTGCGGTGGTGCACGTCCTGAGCCGCCTTGTCGCTGAGGGCTCGGACTGCGGCGGGATTCACGGTGGTGAAGGGCTTGTAGGCGCAGCGGGCGATCTCGTCCGCCAGCTCATGGAACCGGTCGTAGCCGCCGGGTTTCAAAATGGTGGTGGCCACGGTGATGGGCCAGATGCCGGCCCGGAACAGGGCCTTGATGTTGAAGGCGTCCGCGCCGCCGGAGAAGGACAGCCTGAGCTTCCCGTCGAACTCCTCCGCCATGCGGGCGGCCATCTCGATGGTCAACAGGTATAGGGACTTGCCGCTCATGTACATCTCCTCGCTGGGGAGCTCGCCTGCCTTCACGTCCACGGGGCAGGTGTTGCTGAGCTTCAAGCCGAAGGAGACGCCGTTGTCCGCCGCCAGCTTCAAAAGCCGGCGGAACATGGGCACCGCGTCCTTGTACTGCAGGTCCTCCCGAAAATGATGGTCGTCGAAGGACACGTAGTCGAACCCGGCCTCGTCGAGGCGCTTTCGGGCGAAATCGTAGCCCAGGATGGTGGGGTTGCACTTGACCAGAGTGTGGAGCTTCTTCTCGGTGATGAGGTAGCTGGCGATGCTCTCGATCTCCTCCGGCGGGCAGCCGTGGAGGGTGGAGATGGTGACGCTGGTGCAGATGTGCGGATCGATGTTGTCGATGTAGTCTGAGAGCTCCGGCAACTGCTTCTTGGCTTCTTTCAAAGCGCTTTTGAACGCAGCCGTACCGGAGGCGTCCTTCATGCCCTCGATGAAGGTGTCGATCTTCTCCGTCTTGATCCCGGCCAGATCGTACCCCACGCTCATGTTGAACATGAATCCGTTGGGGTCGCCCAGGTGCCACAGTTTCGAGATGATCTTGATGACCACGTAGGCGTTCACGTACTCCGTGAAGGCCTGGGGCACGGTGAGCTCCGTGGACCATTCGCAGTTGTAGCCCTCGTCGTCCGCCTTGATGCAGGGGCGGTTGATGCACCGGGCCAGGTCCTCGCCGTCCATCTTCTGCACGGTCTTCAATTCAAAGAATCGGGCGCCGGTGAAGTATCCGGCGACGATGTTTTCAGAAAGCTGGGTGTTGGGCCCGGCGGCGGGGCCGAAGGGGGTCTCGATCCGTCCGCCGAAGAGGGGCAGCCCCGGACGCTCCGCCTCGTATTTGGCGTGGACGCCGAAGACGGTGCCCTCCCGGGCGTACTCCGTCAGCACCCGGTCGAGGAGTTTCTCAAAGGGAATGGGGTTCATCCGTTCGCTCATAGTTTTTGCCTCCTGAATGGTTTATCCGTTGTAGCTGTCCAGGGCCTTCCAAAGCTTGATGCTCTCCTCCATGGTGTGGGCGTTGACGGCCTCCTCGTCGATGCCCACCAGCTTGCGATCCTCCATGAGGATGCGGCCGGCGCACATGGTGAACTCGCACTGTCGTCCGGTCATGCCGAAGATCATATGGCCGTCGATGTTGTCGCCGGAGAAGGGGGAGAAGGGCTTGTAGTCCATGACGATGACGTCCGCGGCGTAGCCCTCCTTCAGCTTTCCAAGCCTGTCGGGGAAGTACTTCGCGGCGATCTTCGCGTTGTTCTCAAAGAGCATTTTCGTGACCTCGCCCCAGGCCACGTTGGGCATGCAGGCGTTGTGCCGCTGGATGATGAGGCTCACCTTCAACGCCTCCAGCATGTCGAAGGTGTAGCTGTCGGTGCCCATGCCCACCAGGATGTCCTTGGCCATCATCTGGCGGATGGGGGAGCAGCCCACGGCGTTGCCCATGTTGGACTCCGCGTTGTTGCAGACCATGGTCTTGGTGTCCCGGATAATGTCCATCTCGCCGCTGTTCACATGGATGCAGTGACCCAGCATGGTCTTTTCGCCCAGGATGCCGTTGTTGAGGAGCCGGTTCACGGACCGGGTGCCGTAATTGAGAGCGGAGTCGTACACGTCGTTGAGGCCCTCGGACACGTGGATATGGTAGCCCGTGCGGCCGTGGTTGGCCTTCTGCATCTTCTCGAAGGTCCTGTCTGAGATGGTGAACAGGGCGTGGCCGCCGAACATAGCCGCGATCATGGGATCGGGGTCCTGTTCGCAATGGGTGATGAAGTTGGCGTTCTCCTCGATGGCCTCGTCGCACTTCTTTTCGCCGTCCCGCTCGGACACCTCGTAGCAGAGGCAGGCCCGGACGCCCAGCTCTTTGGCCACCTTCTCGATCTCGAACAGGGAGCCGGAGATAGCCTTATAGCTGGCGTGGTGGTCGAAGATGGTGGTGCAGCCGGTCTTGATGCCGTCGATGATGGTGGTGTAGGCGCTGGCCCGGGTG
>JBGVAK010000037.1:0-3514 GCA_045224495.1 Christensenellales bacterium | reverse complement strand
GATGCCGGGGGTCTTGTTCCGATCGCAGTGGCTGGGGAGCCGGGTGCCGCCCTGGTTCAGGGTCTTCAGCTCCTCATAGGGGAAGTACCCCTTCAGGGCCAGCGTCCCGTAGACCGCGGGTCCGGCGTGGCCCTTGGACACCACCAGATAATCCCGGTCCGGCCACTGAGGGTCCTCCGGCCGCACGTTCATCTCCCGCCCGTAGAGGACGGCCAGCACGTCCGCGATGCTCAGCGCCCCGCCCACATGGCCGGAGCCAATGGAGTGGATCGCTTCCACCAGCGCCATGCGGATCCGGACGGCAAAGGCTTGCAGCGCTTTCTTTTCACTCAATTCCATGTTCGATCTCTCCTTTCACAGCGGCAGGCTGGACCCGTGCCGCAGGGCTTTGACCACGGGCAGCTCTTCCCCGCTCAAAAAGCGGATCAGAGCGCCGCCGCCGGTGCAGATGTAGCCCATTTTGTCCGTCAGGCCGTACTTCTCCGTGGCGGTGATGCTGTCGCCCCCGCCCAAGACGGAGAATCCCTCCGTATCCGCCAACGCCTGCCAGACCACTTTGGTGCCCAGTTCGCTCTCCGGTTTCTCAAACACGCCCATGGGGCCGTTGACAAACACGGTTTTTGCGTTCATGATCTCGTCCCGATAGAGGGTCGCCGTCCGCGAACCGATGTCCACGGCGGCGATATCCTCCGGGATACCGTCCAGCCCGGTTTCCTGTCGCCGACCGTCCGCGACCCAGGCCAGATCCAGGGGCAAAACGATCCTTTCCCCATAGGTCTCGTAAAGGGCCTTAGCCTTGGGGAAGTACTCGGTGTAATTGGAAGCGGCGATGAAGTCGAAGCTGCCCTGGCCGATCTTTTGCCCGAGGGCGATCAAAAAGATGTTGGCCACCAGGCCGCCGGTCAATATCCTGTCCGCGATGCCCCGGGAGAGCACTGTCTCCATCATTTGGAAGGCGTCGGAGATCTTGGCCCCGCCCAGAACAAACACGCAGGGCCGCTCCGGCGCCTCCATGAGGCCGGAGACGGTGCAGTATTCCCTTTCGAAGAGCCGTCCCATGGCGGAGGGGAGCACCTGCTCGAAGCCGCAGAGGCTGGGCTGATCCCGGTGGGCCGCCGCGAAGGCGTCGCACACGTAGAGGTCGCCCAGGGGAGCCAGCTTCTCCACCAGGAGAGTCTTGGCCTGCTGCTCGTGGGTAAGGCGCAGCTTCATCTCGAAGAGGGTCTGCTCCTCCGCCACGAACCGCACGTTGTCGAGGAGCAGCACCTCGCCGTCCTGCAGGGCCCCAATGGCTGCCCGGGCCGCCGGGCCGCACACATCGTCGATCCACTTTACCTCCCGGCCCAAAAGCTCGGTCAGTACCTGGGCGTGGGGCCGGGTGGTGTAGAAGTTCTTGTATTCGATATCGCTGCCCTGGTGAGCCATAAGCACCACCTTCGCACCCTTGTCCGAGAGCTCCCGGATGGTGGGCACGCAGGCCCGGATGCGGTTGATGCTCTTAAGGGTCCCCTTCGCCCGGTCCACCGGCTGGTTGATATCCACCCGGCAGAGGACTGTCTTCCCCTTCACGTCCAGCTCGTCCAGCGTTCTGATCCCAAATCGCATATGGACCCTTTCCCGATCTTATTTGAACCGACCGATCTTCAGATACTCGTTGGTCTTGGCGGTGCCTTCCTCCCGGGTCAGCTGCATCTTCATGGCCGCCCGGATGCCGTCCATGGTCTCGGGAATGGTGACGCTCTCCTGGGGAATGTTGATGGCGAACATGATGTCGTTGCCGCTCTCCACCACGCTGTCCTCCCAGAGGCCGATCTCGTACATGTCGCCGCGACGGTTGCCCAAATCGCGGGCGTACTTGAAGAGGCTGGCGTTGCCCTTGAAGCCCTCATCGATGGTGACGGTGCGGATGCGGGGATGCTTGCGGAAGGCTTCGATGGCCTGCTCCCGGGTGATCTTCTTCCCGTCCTTGGGGGTGACCACCACGGTGATGATATGGCCGTGGGTCACGGGGGTATGGACCAGGATCCCCGTCGCCTCCACATGGGGCATGATGGTCATAAGGTCCACCGCCTGATGGGAGGGCGCCTTGTCGATCTGCAGGGCGTTGGTGAGGCCCCGGTGATAGTCGCCGGGGTCGGCCACCCGGCGGATGATGGTGATGGCCACCTTCTCGACGCCGTAGAGCCGGTCCAGGCAGTCCACCGCCCGGATGAGGCCCGTGGTGTTGCAGCTGGTGAGCTTCAGGTAGTTCTGGCCCACGCCCTTCTCATAGTTGGCATAGCCGTGGAAGAACACGTCCGCCACGGAGTTTTTCTCGCCGCCCTGGAAGATGGCCTTCACGCCCACCTTCTCATAGAGCTCCTTATTCTTGGCGCCCACGCCGCCGGGGGAGGAATCCAGCATGATATCCACCTTCCGGCACAGCTCCTCGAAGGTGCCCGCCACGGGGATGTCGTACTTTTCGAAGGCGGCCTTGTCCGCGCCGTCCACCAGATACAGGTCGTACTTCACGTTGTTCGCACCGATCATGTCGTTTTCCCGCAGCGCGCGGATGGACAGAGTGGGGGCGAGATCCGCGATGCCCACCAGTTCCATGTCGCCCTGCATGGCGACGCCGTCTGCCAGCCGCTGTCCGATGGTGCCGTACCCGGCTACGCCTACTTTGATCTTAGCCATAATGATTCTCCTTTATAAAATCTTGTCGTCTGATTACATCTCGTCCACGCGCACGGGACGGTTCTCCTTGAGGGACTTGCTGCAGGCCAGGGCGAGCTTGATGGAAACGAGGCCATCCTCGATGCCCACCCGGGGCTCGGTGCCGTTGGCGATGCACTCGATGAACTCCCTGACCTCCGCCTGATAGGAGCCCATGTACCGCTCCAGGAAGAACCACAGGGGCTTTTCCGCCATGACGCCGTCCACAGTGGACAGGACGATGTTGGAATTGGTATCGTTGGCGTTGACGACGCAGCCCTTGGAGCCGAAGACCTCGCCCCGCTGATCGTAGCCGTAGACCGCCTTGCGGGAGCCATCGATGGTGGCGAGAGCCCCGTTGGCCAGCTTCAAGGTGATGGTGGCCGTGTCCACGTCCCCCGCTTCGCCAATGGCCGGGTCGATGAGGCAGGCGCCCTGGGCGTAGAGCTCCACCACCTCCTGGCCGGACAGATACCGGACCATATCGAGGTCATGGATCATCATGTCCATGAAGATGCCGCCGGATACCGCCGCGTACTCCGCCGGAGGGGGCTCCGGATCACGGGAACTGACGCGCACGTACTGGACCTCGCCGATCTTGCCCGCAGCCACAGCGTCCCGCATGGCCCGGTAGTTGTGGTCGTAGCGGCGGTTGAAGCCTACCTGATAGATGAGCTTCTTGGGGGAGGCGGCCAAGGCGGCCTTCACCTCTTCGATCCTCGCGACGCTCTGATCGATGGGCTTCTCGCAGAAGATGTGCTTCCCGGCGGCGATGGCCTCCAGGGAAAGCTGGGCGTGGAGGTTGGTGGAGGCGCAGATG
>JBGVAK010000036.1:0-12794 GCA_045224495.1 Christensenellales bacterium | reverse complement strand
TCGGCGTTCTTCGCGCCCGCCTTCAGGGCGATGGCCGCGCCGACGCAGTAGGCCCAGCAGACGTTTTCAAAGCAGATGGGCTGGATGCCCTTGGCGATCTCGTAGGGATCGAAGCCGGCCGCTTTGCAGATCTCGCGGGCCTCTTCGACGGAGGCGATGCCGTACTCGGCCAGCACGCCGTTGATCTTGCCGATCCGGCGGTCGTAGTTTTCAAACAATGCCATCGTCATTTCCTCCCTTATTCCTTGCGGGGGTCGATGTACTTCACGGCCGCGTCCCACTGGCCGTAGTGGCCGGTGGCTTTCTTCAGGGCCTCGGCGGGTTCGATGCCGGCCTTGATGAAATCCATCATCTTGCCAAGACTGATGAACTCGTAGCCGATGATCTCGTTCTCGGCGTTGAGGGCCATGCGGGAGCAGTAGCCCTCGGTCATTTCGAGGTACCGGGGGCCCTTCTCACGGGTGGCGAACATGGTGCCGATTTGGGATCGGAGGCCCTTGCCCAGGTCTTCGAGAGATGCGCCCACCAAGAGGCCGTTGTCGGAGAAGGCGCTCTGGGTCCGGCCGTAGACGATCTGCAGGAACAGTTCGCGCATGGCGGTGTTGATGGCGTCGCAGACCAGGTCGGTGTTGAGGGCCTCCAAGAGGGTCTTGCCGATGAGGATCTCCGAGGCCATGGCGGCGGAGTGGGTCATGCCGGAGCAGCCGATGGTCTCCACCAACGCTTCCTCGATGATCCCGTCCTTCACGTTCAGCGTCAGCTTGCAGGCGCCCTGCTGGGGAGCGCACCAGCCGATGCCGTGGGTGAAGCCGGAGATGTCCGAGATCTGCTTGGCCTGGACCCACTTGCCCTCCTCGGGGATGGGGGCCGGGCCGTGGTATGCGCCCTTGGCGACGGGGCACATATGGGTGACTTCCGCGGTGTAATTCATGTATTTTCCTCCTTGTGAAATGATGGCCGAAGGGCCTTTCCGTTCGTTTGTCGATGCGTGTTTTCCCGGAGAATGAACCTCCTCCGTTAGTATGTATAGTAGCAGAAAAAAAGGCGGATTGCAAGATGAATTGCGCGTAAGACACGATTTGACCTGCGATCGTGAAAGGAGTATACTGATACCACAAAAAACGCGGGGGGCGACCATGGAAAAGCGGGCCAGCATGGTGAAGGATATGACAGAGGGACGGGTGGTGCCGCTGTTGCTGCGGTTCGCCTTTCCGCTGTTCGTGTCCAACGCCCTGCAGGCGGTGTACAACGTGGTGGACATGGTGGTGGTGGGCAACTACATCGGCAAGGCCGGCATGTCCGCCGTGTCCATCGGCGGGGACCTCTTGCACCTGTTGACCTTCGTGGCCATGGGCTTTTGCTCCGCCGGGCAGGTGATCATCGCCCGAGCCGTGGGCGAGAAGCGGCCCGAAGACATCCGCCGGACCATCGGCACCATGTTCACCTTCCTGCTGTCCGTATCGGCGGGCATCGCCGTAGTCTGCTACCTGCTGCGCTCCTCCCTCCTCACCGCCCTCAACACCCCCGCTGCGGCCTATGACTACGCCATGGACTATCTGGTGACCTGCGTATGCGGCCTGGTGTTCATCTATGGGTACAACATCGTCAGCGCCATCCTCCGAGGCATGGGCGACAGCAAACGGCCCTTCCTGTTCATCGCCATAGCCGCCATTTTGAACATGATATTGGACGTGCTGTTCGTGAAGTACCTGGGCATGGAGGTCTTCGGGGCAGCCCTCGCTACGGTCATCGGCCAGGGGGTCAGCTTCCTCGCCTCCCTCCTCTACCTCTACCGACGGCGGGAGAGCTTCGGGTTCGACTTCAAGGCCGCCAGCTTCCGCATCCACGGGCCCACCTTCCTGCGGCTGCTGGCCCTGGGCATCCCCATGGCCATCCAGAGCGCGGCCATTAACCTCAGTAAGATCCTGCTCATGTCCTGGATCAACATGTTCGACGTGACCTACTCGGCCCTCGCGGGCATCTTCAACAAGCTCAATACCATGTGCGGCGTCATCTCCCAGTCCTTCACCACCGCGGGCAGCACCATGGTGGGGCAGAACCTGGGCGCCCGGAAGTACAGGCGGGTCAACGAGACCTTGCTCACCATCCTGCTCATCAGCCTGGGGTTCGCCGCCCTGTTCACCGCCGCTATGGTCCTGTGGCCCGAGGGGGTCTACGGCATGTTCACCCCCGACCCGGACGTGCTGGCCGTGGCCGCGGTGCTGACCCTCCCCATCATCCTCAACTTCTTCGGCGCGGGCACCCGCTCCGTAGCCTTTTCCCTCATCAACGGCTCCGGCCGGGCCAAGCTGAACCTGGCCGTGGCCATCATCGACGGCATGATCAGCCGGATCGGTCTCGCGGCCCTGTTCGGCTTCGCCCTCCACTGGGACTGCTTCGGCTTCTGGATGGGCGACGCCCTGGCCGGGTTCATGCCGCTAATGATCGGGGGGGTGTTTTATTTGTCCGGGAGGTGGAAGGATAAGGAAATAATATAAAGCACGCACCCTTTTTGTAAAAAGGGTGCAACCCAAAAACTTTTAAGAAGGGAAAGGGGCTTTGTGCGTCTTTCCTTCTTTGTTTATATGCTTCTATGCTGCTTAGGGATCCAGCATCCGGGTGTAGCCGGTGCCGTGGCGGACGCAGCGGGAGACCCGGGACAGGGTGGCCGAGGAGATGTCCACGGATTCGATGACCTGCAGATAGGTCTTCCCCTCCAGCAGGAGCCGGGCCGCCGCCCATCGCTCCGCCATGTTGCGCACCTCCTTCTCGGTGCACAGGTCCGCAAAGAAGGCTGCGCAGTCCTCTTGGGTGCGCAGCTTCAGGATGGTATCGAACAGTTCCGGGATCAGTTCCTCGCTTGGCCGCCGCTCCATAGTCTCCTCCTCTTATGATATTCTGGCCCTACTGCCGCAAAAACCGCCGAAGTTCTTCCGTCTTCGGAGCCTCGAAGATCTCCTGTGGTGTGCCCATCTCCGCCACGGTGCCCCCCGACAGGAACGCCACCCGATCGGACGCCTCCCGGGCGAAAGCCATCTCGTGGGTGACCACGATCATGGTCCGTCCCTCCTGCCTGAGGAGCCGGATCACGTTCAGCACCTCCTTGGTCAGCAAGGGGTCCAGGGCGCTGGTGGGCTCGTCGAAGCAGAGCACCTCCGGCTCCATGGCGAGGGCCCTGGCGATGGCCGCCCGCTGCTGCTGCCCGCCGGAGAGGGTGCAGGGGTAGCTCGACGCCTTCTCCCCCAGGCCCACCTTCTCGATCAGGTCCATGGCCTTCTTCTCTATCTCCGTCTTGGTCCCCTTCTTCGCCAGGGTGGGGGCTAAGGTCACGTTCTCCAGCACGGTGTACTGGGGGAACAGGTGGAAGGATTGGAACACCATCCCGAAGGCCCGGCGGCTTGGCTTCTGCCCCCGGGCCCGGCCCTGGGCGGCATCGAAGAGGGTCTCCCCGTTCAATCGTATTATACCACAGTCCGGCGTCTCAAGGAAGTTCAAACAGCGCAATAATGTGGTTTTTCCTTCGCCGGAGGGCCCGATCAGGGACAGTATCTGCCCCTTCTCCAAGGACAGGTCCACGTCGCGGAGCACGTTCACGGCGCCGAAGCGCTTGCCGAGGCCGGTTATCTCCAAATATGCCATAGGTCCACCTCACTCGAAATAGCTGAGCCGCCTCTCCTCCCGTCGGAGGAGCCAGGACAGGAACCCGGAGAACAGCAGGTAGAAGACGCCCGTCAACAGCAGGGGCCAGATGAGGCCATGGGATTTGATGTAAGCCTGGCCCGCGTAGGTGAGCTCGTAGATGGCGATTATCCGGGCAAGGCAGGTGTCCTTCACCAACGTGATGATCTCGTTGCCCATGGGGGGCAGGATCCGCTTATAGACCTGCTTCAATTGCACCCGGAAGAAGATCTGGCTGCGGGTCATGCCCAGGACCTGTCCCGCCTCCCGCTGCCCCTTGGGGATGCTCTCGATGCCGCCCCGGTAAATCTCGGAGAAGTAGCAGGCGTAGTTGATGATGAAGGCCGTGGCCGCCGCCGCCATGCGCCCGGCCCCGCCGCCGCCCCACAGGTGGACCCGGTCGTTGAGAAGGCCCGGGCCGTAGTAGATGACGATGAGCTGCAGCATCAGGGGCGTGCCGCGGACCACCCACACCAACCCCCGCACGGCCTCCCGGAGGGGCCGCCACCGGCTCATGGACCCAAACGCGATCAGGAGGCCCAATGGCAGGGCCCCCAGAAGCGTGTAGCAGAACAGCTGCAGCGACTGGTCGAAGCCGCCCAGCAGGGAGAGGAGGACTTCCCGCAGCATGGCCTTTACCGGGCGATGAGCTTGGTGTCGATGCCGTACTTGGCGGCGATCTCGGCCAGGGACCCGTCCTTATATTTACCGTCCAGGAAGCTGTCCAGCTTGGCAGCGAGATCGCTCCCCTTGCGGAAGCCCACGCCGTATTCCTCGGCGTTGAGTCCCTCCACCAGGACCAGATCGGGATAGCTGGTGCCCTCGCCGATCATGGCGCCAGCCATGAGCTGGTCGATGATGCAGGCGTCGCTGGCCCCGGAGGCTACCTCCAGGAGGGCGTCCCCCTGGGACTGCATGGAGGCGATCTTCCAGCCCTTCTCCTTAGCCAGCTCCTCCGCCGCCGAGCCTGCCTCCACGGCGAAGGTCAGCGCGGCGTAGTCGAGGCCCGCCGCCTTGTCCTTGGGGGCCACCACCACCTGGGCGTTGCCGCAGTAGGGCTTGCTGGTCTCCATGGCCGCCTTCACGCCGTCGGTGAGGGTCATGCCGTTCCAGATGCAGTCGATGTTGCCTGCGTCCAGCTCCAAGGTCTTGTTGTCCCAGTCGATGACGGTGAATTCCGCCTTGACGCCCAGGCTTTCCGCAAAGGCTCGGGCCAGGTCCGCGTCGAAGCCGATCCACGATCCGTCATCCCCCTTATAGTCCATGGGAGCGAAGTCCGTGATGCCCACCACCAGCTTGCCCGCCTTCTTGATCTTAGCGGAATCGCTGGCAGTCTTCTGGGAGGAACAGCCCGCCAGCAAGGCAAACACCAGCAGGACGGTCAAAAACAATGCCATGTACTTTTTCATTTTTCTATGTCTCCTTGTTTGTAATGGTCGTAGTATACTTTATTACGCTAAAGTTGTAAAGTACTTTTTGCAAAAAATTATATTTTATTTTGCGGAAGCTGCAGAAAAAAATCATCTTCAACGGAAAAGGCCCCTTTTTGCAGGACGGCCGCGCCCGCATCCTGTCGCTCATCCCCTCCCCTCCCGATTCGTTCCGGGTCAAAGAAGCATACGGGATCTCTTTTCCCGAGCACCACACAGGGCATTTGCGCGCATAAGCGGAAGGAGCCGGCTGCGAAGCAGGCCGAGCGGTCCCGCCGTCTTGACAAGCCGCCCTGAGCCTTGCACCGGGGGCGATCCGATGGTATACTATGGAAAAACGTGCGAGGAGCGCATATGATCGGATTCGGGATCGTCACGGGGCTGCTGTTTTTGCTGATGGCGGCGGTGCTGGAACTGAACAAGAATACGTTGCTGGGATTCGGCCTGTTGCTGGCAGCCACGGCGGCCTTTGCGGTACTGTTTTGCAAGGTGCTGCAGGGCGGGCGTTGGTACGCTAAACTCCTGGGGTTCGCAGGGTATCTGGCCGTCTTCGTGGGCATCCTGTTCCTCACTTGGCCCCCCACCCGAGCTGTGCCCGCCTACGAGGGGAAAAGCCCCCTGTACACGGGCGTGGTGAAGCTGGAACAAGGTGATGTGCGGGGCGTCGTCATCGCCGACGGCGAGGTGGAGCTCTTTGCGGGCATCCCCTACGCCCAGCCGCCCGTAGGGGAGCTGCGCTGGAAGGAGCCCCGGGACCCGCAGCCTTGGACGGGGGTGCTGGACGCGGACCATTTCGCGCCCATGTGCATGCAGCCCACCAAGCTCCCCATCTACGACAGCCTGGCCCGGATCATCGGGTTCCACGACTACAAAATATCGCTTCATGACAACTACGTGGCCCCCGTCAGCGAGGACGGGCTCTACGTGAACGTGTGGAAGCCCGCCGGGAAGGTCAGCAATCTGCCGGTGATCGTGTACATCCACGGCGGCACCCTGCAGACGGGCCAGCCCTGGTACGCCGACTACGCGGGCACGGGCCTGGCCAAAAAGGGCGCGGTGGTGGTGAACCTGGGCTACCGGCTGGGAGTGTTCGGGTATCTGGCGGACGAGGGCCTGGCGGCGGAGTCCGAAACCGGCACCACAGGCAACTACGGCCTGCTGGATCAGATCAAGGCCTTGGAGTGGGTACAACAAAACGTTGCCGCATTCGGCGGGGACCCCGGCAACGTGACCTTGGCCGGGGAGAGCGCCGGGGCCGCCAGCGTCAGCGCTCTGTGCACGTCGCCGCTGGCCAAGGGACTTTTCCGACGGGCCATTTTGGAGAGCTCCACCGTGGCCTCCACGGAGCCGCCCCACTCCTTCCGCAGCATGGAAGAGGCCCTCACATCCGGTCAGGAGCTGAAGGCCCGCTACGGCGTCAGCACCCCGGCGGAGCTTCGGGCCCTGGACGCGAAAACGATCGTGAACGAGGCGTACACCCAACATTACATGACCGTGGACGGGTACGCTCTGACCGAGACACCTTATGAATCCTACCGAAAGGGTGCGCACAACGAGGAAGCCATCCTTCACGGCTACAACGCGGAGGAGAGCGGGCCATTCATCCTCTTCGCCCACGGGAACATGAAGAATTACGAGGGAAAGATCCGAACCTATTTCAAGAAATATGCAGACGAGGTCCTGGCCCTCTACGCCCCCGCCACCGATGCGGAGGCCGACAGCTGCTGGGCCCAGGTCTATGGGGCGATATTCTTCAACTACCCCCACTATTGCCTGGATCGGCTGGCTGCCCAAAACGGCATCCCGGCCTGGGAATACTATTTCAGCAAGACCAACGGCCGCCTGGGCTGCTGGCACAGCGGGGAGCTGCCCTATTTCTACGGGAACATCCCGGCGGATTCCAAGCTGTTCGACGAGAAGGATCGGGCCCTGTCCGAGACCATCTTGGGCTACGTCATGAACTTCGCCCGCACCGGGGACCCCAACGGCCCCGGCCTGCCCCCCTGGGACAGCGACACGGAGAGCCGGACCGTGCTGGAGCTGGGGGACAGCGTGGGCATGGCGGACGAGAAGTATTTGAAGCTGTACGAGATCATGGACCGGATGACGGGCTGGAAGTAAGAGGCGTTTGCAGTGGAAAGGCGGAAAAGAAGGACCTGGCGCACGGTGCTGCTCGCTGTGCTGGCCGTGATGATCGGCCTTGGGGGACTGGCATGGGCTGCATATCACGGTGTGGAGCCTGTGGTGGCGTTGGAATACGGGGCGGAGCTGACTCCCACCCTGTTCACGGCGCGGGACGCCTCCTTCGCCGAACCCTACGAGGGCGTCAGCCGGGAGAAAGGCCGGCACGAGCTGTACCTTTCCATAGACCGTTTCCCGCTGAAGGTCCCGGTTTGGGTGGACGTGGCCGACACCACGGCGCCCACCGCGGAGCCGGTCCGGGACCTGCTCTTGCCCCTGGGGGAGACTCTGACGCCGGACCAGCTGCTCATGGGCATCCAGGACAGGGACCTGGTGGAGGTGTACTTCGGCCAGGAGCCCGATTTTAGGACCGTTGGCCCCCATACGGTGCCCGTGGTCGTGGAGGACGTGACCGGGAACCGGGCCACCATCGAATGCGGATACCTGATCCGGGGCGTCATCGACGGTATCACCGTGGAGGCGGGTGCAGCGCTGCCGGACATGGCCGCGTACCTGCTTGCCGACCCTCAGCGCACGGGAGCCGCGCTGGTCAGCGAATACGATCCGGCCCTGACCCGGCACGTGGGGACATACCCGGTGGCGTTCCATTTCGACTATGGCGATCAGGATGACCGATCCCGCCTCACCGTGGTGGACACCGCAGCGCCCACCGGCACAGGGACCAGCGTCATCGTGTTGCCGGACATGGCCGTGACGCCGGAGCTGTTCGTCACCGACGTATCGGACGAGACCGACGTGACCCTTTCCTTCGCCGTGCCGCCGGATATGGCGTGCCACGATCCTCAAAACGTCGTCGTGCGGCTGACGGACGAGGGGGGAAACACGACGGACGTGACCGCTGAGGCCGTGATCACCACGTTGGCCCCCATGACCCTGGAAGCCAGCAAGAAGCTGCCCGGGGGCCAGGTCTTCGGCCTTTCGGACCAGGCGCAGGTGGAGGAGTATGCCTGCGACGTGCCGGGGACCTATCTCGTGAAGCTGTGGCACGACGGGCAGGAGGAGGCGGTCCTGGTGACCGTGGTGGATTCCACCGCGCCCACCCTGCGGGCCCGGGCGGTGGGCACGCGGTACGCCTGCCACCCCATGACGGTGGAGGAGCTGTTTTCCGCGGAGGACGTGTCCGCCATGGAGCTCGCCTTCCTGACGGAGCCGGACTGGACGCAGCCGGGGGAGCAGGAGGTCACTGCCGTGGCCACGGACGCCTACGGGAACCGAGCCACGTGCTCGCAGCGCGTCACGCTGCTGGCGGATGAAGAGCCGCCTCACATCGTCGGGGCAACGGACCGGAACATCTATAAGGACGAGAGCGTAGCGTATCTGGCGGGCGTCAGCGCCGAGGACGACATCGACGGGACCGTGGAGGTCACCGTCAGCACCGCCGTGGATATCCACCGGGAGGGGGCCTACGAGGTCGTCTACACCGCGGCGGATCTGTGCGGCAATACGGACACCGTCACCTGCGTCTTCACCGTCATCGAGCCCACCGTCACCGACGCGGAGGTCCGCGCCCTGGCCCAAAGCGTCATGGCCGAGATCACCACGCCGGATATGGTGGACGCGGAAAAGCTGAACGCCATCTACTGGTACGTCCGCAAGCATGTGCTCTATAGGAACGGGGTCAACAAGAACTATTCCGACTGGCGCAAGGCCGCTTGCGACGGGTTCGTCAACGGCCGGGGCGACTGCTACAACATCTGGGCCGTGACCAGAGCCCTTCTCGACGAGGCCGGGATCGAATACGAGTCCGTGGAGCGGGTCAAGAGCCGCCGGCGGCCGACGCGGCACTACTGGGTCCACGTGAACGTGGGCACCGGATGGTACGTGTTCGACCCCACCTGGACACCGCTGCATAAGTTCACCTGCTTCATGTGGACTGAAGCCCAGTGCGATTCCTGTCGCCAATATTGGCAGTTCGACAAGGCCAAGCACCACCCCCTGGCCACGGAGCGCTTCGACTACGACGTCGTGGTCCAGGCGGAGCGTAGCGCGCGGGGGAAGTAGTGTACATTAGTAAGGGGGAACCGGTAGGGGATGCAATGCCACATTTCAAATGATTGACTATGTCTGGAAAAATACCCATATGATTGGCTTTTTCGTGTGTTCCATATAGCAAAAGAGGAGCAGCAATGAGCAACAATGAGTTGCGTTACCCTCTGCGTTACCCTCCAAACCTGATAAAGAAAGAGGCGAGGTTTTGTCCTCGCCTCTTTGGTTTGCTATGTTACGCGCAACGCTTTTCAACGGTCTCATAGTTCGCTCCAGTCATTGTCATGACGAAGGGCATGATAGGAATGCAAACTCGCTTTCCAAGCACCACAACCTTAAATCCTAACTTCTCTGGGCAATCATGTGCCATGCTGCGGATCGTAGCAGGATCTGTGTCAAGGTACTCCTTTATATCTTCAGGCGTACAATAAGTTCTACCTTCCTTTACCATGCTCAACAATCTTTCGTATCTCTTTAACATTCTCTCGTGCATCCTTTCAAGCATTAGGCTCATCTATAGGATGAACGAAAAAAAAGAGACTGTTTTTTCTCAATAAGAAAACGGGCTATTCGCCGCTAATGGAATGGTAGCGAATTCTCGTTTTACACAACAATAAAGGGATGTATTTTTTCTTTACGGTTACTTGACTTTGGTTTTATTTCTGTCCAGACACATACAAAGGCGGAAGATAGCGGCTCCTTATGATCTGAATTATAAATTTGAACGCGAAATTCAATTTATTATATCGTATTTTGCAAAAAAATGACAAAAATTGCAAAAATAAATATTGATTTCCTTGTTATTGCTGTTATAATTTGATTGTAAAGGAGGCGAACAGTATGTTGTTGCAGTTTCAGGTTGAAAATTATAAGTCTATCAAAAATATGGCTGTATTATCTATGGAAGCATGTTCTGATAAAGAGCATCCGGAAAATGTCGTCGCCTTCGGTAAAGAAAGAGTGCTGAGAACGGCGGCTATTTTCGGCGCAAACGCAGCAGGGAAAAGCAACCTCTTTTTGGCATTCACAGCAGCTATCTTGATGGTTCGTAGATCGAATCTTCGTCAGATCGGAGAACCTCTATTCGATGTTATCCCGTTCAAATTCGATGCGGAAACTGTTGCATTGCCAACAAAGTTTGAGTTTGTTTTTCGTGCAAATGAAAAGAAGTATGTCTATGGTTTTTCGGCAACGAATCAGAAGATCATAGATGAGTATCTTTATGTCTATAAAACAGCAAAACCGACAACCATTTTTGAACGCACCAACACAAATCAGTATCGGTATTTTTCTGCTGCTGCGAAGAAGGAATTGAAACCGATCGAAATAAGGAACACGGAAAACAAACTGTTCCTGGCAACGGCAGGAGCATGGAACAGCGAAATGGTAAAGGAACCGCTTTCTTGGTTCATGACCAGGATCGATACATATTCGACGGACTTTACCACCTTGTTTAATCAGGCTATTCCCTTTTTTGATGCAGATCATGATGGATCATTGAAGCAGTTTACGAGTCGATTGATGCGAGAAGCGGATATCCATATCGATGACTATATCTTTGAAAGTAAAGAGATTTCAAAGGAGAATTACATAAAAATGCTTCCTCCTGTTCTGGAAGGATTGCTCCCTACAACGACAGAATTTCAGCCAAAGGAAGTCTCCGTCAAAACACTTCACCGGGTTCATGTTGATGAAAAGGTGAATGGTTCTTATGTACTTTCGCTCAACGAAGAATCCGAGGGAACGAAGAACCTCTTTGCGTTAAGTCCTGTGTTTAAGGATGCTTTTGAAAAAGGACGCGTCATCTGCATTGACGAATTAGATACGAGTTTACATCCCGCATTAGTCACGTTCTTAGTTGGTTTGTTCAATAATCCAGAAATCAACAAGGCAAATGCACAGTTGATATTTTCAACGCATTCAACAGAGCTATTATCCCTCAAAGAGATGCGGCGTGATCAGTTCTACTTTGTTGAGAAAGATAGGGATACCGGCGTTTCGCAGATCTATTCCCTGGACGAGTTTTCGCCGAGGATTGGAGAGGATATTCGCAAAGCATACTTGGTTGGTCGATATGGTGCCGTTCCAGATATCGGTGAGGGGAGCGCTCTATGAGCAAGGCGGGGTATCAGAAAAAGCGTAGAAATACCGGCGACAGGCAGCGAAGGAAACTGGTCGTCATTTCTACAGAGGGAAAGAACAAAACAGAAACGCTATATTTCAAACGCATGTTGCAGCAAATATGGCGTGTGATTTCTGCAAAAGGGAACGACACAGATCCCGTTCAGATCGCAAAACATCTTTGGGAAGAAATGCAGGACTGCGGTTTTGATCCAGGTCAAGGTGATTTAGCGTTCGCCTTTGTAGATCATGACTTGAAACCCGGCAAAGACTCAGAAATCATGTCAGCTGAAAGAGTATTAGCAGATACCGAGGCAAAGCTGATCGTTTCAAATCCTTGCTTTGAAGTATGGCTCTTAGCCCATCTTAGATTCACGACAAGGGGCTTTAGTTCCAGCAAGGATGTGATCGACACTCTTGATGAAGAGATGATCAAGATGGGGCTGGGCGGTTACAGCAAAGAAGATCCCCACACATATGATAAGTTGAAGGACGGAATAACCGACGCCATTCAAAACGCAAAGCGAATGGAAGACGAATGTCGTCGAGCGGGGCGGACCTATCATAAGCACGACTTCTCTCCGAGCACAGATGTCTATAAGGCGGTTAATGCAATCGAAAAACGGTAGAAAACGGTTCGGATATTACGACACAATAATCATGATTCATCAAGCGGCTCCGTGAATGCACGGAACCGCTTGTTATGTTTGGTCATGAACGAAATATATCTTTCTGTCAAAACAATCTCAGTTCTGTGTGTTCAGAGAAGAACTTTATGCTATGAGATTGTGATTAGAATCATTTTTCAATGAAACAACGATACTATGCTTCAACAGGGCCTCTTGCAGTAGTTTTTTCTCCTTTTCATTTAATCCTTGTAAGGAATTTACTATTGATATTATGTAACCTGTTTGATATGCTGGAAATGAAGCGGCATGTTCTTTCTGCCTGCAGAACAAGCTGTGCAACGATACTCGCATCAGCCGGCGTTGCGGAAGAAGAAATCAAAACCATTATGCGCCACGCAAATATCAATATTACCAGAAAATATTATGATAAGAGTAACGACGATCGGGCGATTATGGCTTTGAATCGGATTGATGAAATAATGGATGATACCCCGGAAGACCGCATTAAGAAATACAGGGAACAAATAGCCGAACTCGAAGAGAAAATACGCTTTGAAGAAGGCCGAATCAGCAAAAAAACGGGCGTTACCCTCGCGTTACCCGTCAATGCCTAAAGACAATAAGAAAAACGCCCAAATATGGGCGTTTTTTTGTTATCTGTTGGTACCCGGTAGGGGAGTCGAACCCCTGTTACCGCCGTGAGAGGGCGGTGTCCTAGGCCACTAGACGAACCGAGCGCGATTGCAGG
>JBGVAK010000035.1:0-5760 GCA_045224495.1 Christensenellales bacterium | reverse complement strand
GCATTAAAACTTTCTTACCCATTAGTTTGCACCCTCCTCAACTTTTTCCAGATAAATGGCGTAGTCGGGACACCTCTGTTCGCACTGTCCGCACTTGATGCAGGCGTCGGGATTGGCCTTGGTGACCTTTCCCTTCTTCAGCACGAGCACCTGCTTGGGGCAAAAGGCCACGCAGATACCGCAGCCCTTGCACCACTTTTCGTTGATGATCAGCCGTTTGTTAACCATGTGTTTCCCCTTTCCATGATAAATAACGGAAGTATAAAACATCCTTCCAGTATGATACCATGACCTGGAAGGATGGGAAAGCAGTTTTATGGGCGGGTGAGCAACAACCTTTTAGTTGTTAAAAACGGGATTCTTGAAACCTTTTTGCAGGTATTCCTGCAACCTTCGTCCCCTTTTGCAGGATGTCCTGCAGAAACGACGGCGGGGCGATCTTTCTCTCCCCTTTATCTCTTGTCGCCCTGCAGGATGCTCTGGGCCTCCTCGATGAAGTCCCGGGCGGCGTTGGAAAGATACTTCTCCGGGTGGTAGGCCACCACGATGGTTTGGGCAAGGTCCGCGTCCAGGGGGAAACAGTCCACCGCGTCCCGGGCGGCCTGGCCCGAGGGCAGCAGGGACCGGCTGGAGAGGAACAGCTCCGGGTAGACCGTGATGCCCATGCCCTCCATGGCCAGGGCGAAGGCGGTCTGGATGTTCCGGGTCTCCAGGAGGATCCGGGGCGTGATGTCGTAGCGAGAGAAGAGTCGGTTGGCCATGCGCCGGACCCGGTCGTCCCGATCCAGGAGTATGAAGGGCATATCCTTGAAGGCCGTGATGTCCACTCCGTCGGCGAAGGAACGCCGCATCTCGTCAGCTCTGTCTCCGAAAAGCTCCGTCATGAAGGTCTTGGGCACCACCAGAAAGAGCCGCTCCCGACCCAGTTCGGCGGCCTCGAAGGTGTCCAGGTCCCGGGGCACGTAGCCGATGAACAGGTCGATGCGGCCCTTGGAAAGGTTGTCCTGGAGCTCCGAGGAGGAGCCCTCCAGGATGGTGATGGTGATGCCGGGGTGCTTCTGGTGGAAGGGAGGCAACAGCCGCGGCAGCAACGCCTGGCCTCGGGTGTAGCTGACGCCGATTCGCAGCTCGCCCGTGTTGTTGTGGCTAAGATCGTCCAGTTCGAGGTGCAGCTGCCGTTCGATGTTCCCGATCTGCTCGGCGGCGGCCTTCAATCGCTTCCCGGCGGGGGACAGGGTGAACCGGGGGTAACGCTCGAAGAGCTTGGCGTCCAGCTCCTTCTCCAGCTTCCCGATCTGCCGCGACAGGGCCTGCTCGGAGATGTGTAGGCGCCGCGCGGCCCGCGTCACGTTCATCTCCTCGGCTACGATCAGAAAATACTGCAAGTTCTGAAAGTTCATTCCCTCGCCCCCGATATGCTTGATATAGGTAGATTATACGTGCATTTTCGCCTCCCGTCAATGTGGCCTCGGAGGGTGAGGCGCTTTATTTCACCTCATCACACCTCATCCGCCGCAAGACGCCGATGCGCCGCCCCTGACGATGCATGATTTCCCCTGCGATACCGAGATAAAACAGTTGACTTTTCCCGCGGGAACCGGTAACATAATAGTACACAAATACACACCGTTTTTCATTGCAAGGAATCCGGTGAGAATCCGGAGCAGTCCCGCTGCTGTCAATGGCTGCGAAGGCGCAAAGGCCACTGCGAAAGATCGTGGGAAGGCGCGCCCGAGGGGAAGGCCATGAGCCAGAATACTTGCCGTAAAACGACGGTCATCCGTCCCGAGGAGGGCGGCTCTGATCAGGGAACAGGACCCGGGGGTCAAAGCATGGATGGAGACCCCCTATTGAGTCCTTTTGGGCGTGATCGGGTAAAAAGCGCCCCTTTTTACGGCAGTATCGGCGGGAACGATCGGCGACACCCCCGGCGATAGTGATATACAAATAAAAGAAAGGATGTTGTGATGGATACCAAATCTAACACCGAACCGTTGGCTCCGGTGACCTTCGATGAGTTCGAACCGACCTCCTACGAGACCTGGAAGGCCGCGGCCATCGAAAGCCTGAAGGGCGGCATCTTTGAGAAGAAGCTGTTCACCAAGACGCCGGAGGGTATCGTTCTCTCCCCCATCTACACCGAGGCGGAAGTGGCTCCCTACAAGGAGCGCCTCGGCTTCCCCGGCGCCGCCGACTTCCTCCGGGGCACCAAGACCGCGGGCTACGCGGAGGAGCCCTGGAAGATCGCCCAGGAAGTGGAGGTCGCCGATCCCGCTGAGGCCAACAAGATCCTGCTGGAGGAGCTCAACAAGGGCACCAACGCCGTGAACTTCGACGCCGAGGCTGTGGAACTGAACACCCTGAAGGATGTGGAGACCCTGCTGGACGGCGTCCAGCTCCAGTACGCCCCCCTGTCCGTCTACGCGGGCGAGACCGCCCTGCCCCTGCTGGCCGCCATACTGCGCCGCCAGAAGAAGGCGGCGGATGACGCGCCGCTGACCGGCTGCGTGGGCGCCGATCCCCTGGGCGAGGCCGTGAAGAAGGGCGGCTTCGACAACAGCTTCGGTAGCTACATGGACCAGATGGCCAAGACCCTCAAGTGCGCCCTCAAGCACGCCCCCGAGCTGAAGGTCATCTACGTGCAGAGCTCCGTCTACCACAACGGCGGCGCCAACGCCATCCAGGAAGCCGCGGCGGCATTGGCCACCGGCCTTACCTACATCGACGAGATGATGGCCCGGGGCTACACCGTGGACGAGGCAGCCGAGCACATCCGCTTCAACTTCTGCCTGGGGCCCAACTTCTTCATGGAGATCGCCAAGCTCCGCGCCGTCCGCGTGGTGTGGGCCCAGCTCATGCAGGCCTACGGCGCCGGTGAGAAGGCCCAGTGCATCGACGTGTTCGCCGAGACTTCCCAATTCACCACGACGCTCTACGATCCCTACGTGAACGTCCTGCGCGCCACCACCCAGGCCTTCTCCGGCGTGGTGGGCGGCGTCAGCGGCATGAAGATCCTGCCCTTCGACGCAGCCGTTCGCGACAGCGACGCCTTCTCCCGCCGCATCGCCCGGAACATCCAGGTCATGATGCAGGAGGAGTTCAACCTGCTGAGCCCTGTGGATCCGGCGGGCGGCTCCTGGTACGTGGAGACCCTGACCGGTCAGCTGGGCGAGGCCATCTGGGCCCAGATCCAGAAGATCCAGGCCGCCGGCGGCATGCTGGAGGCCCTGCGCGCGGGCACCGTCCAGAGCGAGATCGCCGCCACCCTGGCCGATCGGTTCAAGAGGCTGGCCACCCGTCAGGATCGGGCCGTGGGCAGCAACATGTACCCCAACATGTCCGAGAAGCCCCTGGAGGGCGTCAAGACCCCCAAGGCCAAGAAGCCCGCGGGCAAGCCCATCGAAGGCCTCGGCACCTGCGTCAAGTGCGCGGGCGATGCCCTGGAGGAGGGCGCCACTCTGGCTGACGTGGCCGCTTCCTTCGCCGACGGCAAGGGCGAGACCTTCGCTGCCATCCTGCCCCACCGCTGGACCGAGCAGTACGAGGCTTTGAGGAAGGCCACCGAGGACTACATCGCCAAGACCGGCGACAACGTGAAGGTGTTCCTGTGCAACATGGGGCCCATTCCCCAGCACAAGGCTCGGGCCGACTTCTCCGCTTCCTTCATGGAGGTGGCCCACTTCGACGTGCTCCGCAACAACGGCTTTGCCACCGTGGACGAGGCGGTGGACGCGGCGGTGGCTTCCGGCGCGGACGTGGCCATCATCTGCTCTACCGATGATACCTATCCCGAGCTGGTGCCGCCCATCGCCAAGGGCATCAAGGCCAAGGCGCCTGAGATGAAGGTGTTCCTGGCCGGTGCGCCGGCGGCTGAGTTCAAGCCTTCCTATGACGAGGCCGGTGTGGACGAGTACATCCACGTCCGGGCCAACTGCCTCGCCATCCTGACCAACATCCAGAAAGGAAAGGGGATCATCTAATGGGCAAAGTGGATTTTAGCAATATCCCGTTCCGCCAGGAGGCGGTCAAGGGGATGACCTATGAAGAGTGGCTGGAAAAGCTGAAGAAGGAGACCGGCAAGACCCCCGAGGATCTGTACAACCACACCATGGAGCAGATCGACATCCGGCCCCTGTACACTGAGGACGACTATAAGGACATGAACCACCTGCACTTC
This sequence comes from Christensenellales bacterium, assembly GCA_045224495.1. Classification (GTDB taxonomy): domain Bacteria; phylum Bacillota; class Clostridia; order Christensenellales; family CAG-138; genus RUG472. Next base: position 1,583 of record JBGVAK010000035.1, on the reverse strand, counting down.
ATGGCGGGCGTGCCCCCGTATCTGCGCGGACCGTACCCCACCATGTATGTGACCCGGCCCTGGACCGTCCGGCAGTACGCCGGCTTCTCCACCGCCGAGGAATCCAACGCCTTCTACCGCCGGAACCTGGCCGCGGGCCAGAAGGGCCTGTCCATCGCCTTCGACCTTGCGACCCACCGCGGTTACGACTCCGACCATCCTCGGGTGGTGGGCGACGTCGGTAAAGCCGGCGTGGCCGTGGACTCCATCCTGGACATGGAGATCCTCTTTAGCGGGATCCCCCTGGATCAGATGTCCGTGTCCATGACCATGAACGGCGCGGTGCTGCCGATCCTGGCTTTCTATATCGTGGCCGGCGAAGAGCAGGGCGTGGACAAGAAGCTGTTGACCGGTACCATCCAGAACGATATCCTCAAGGAGTTCATGGTCCGCAACACCTACATCTATCCCCCCGCTGCGTCCATGCGGATCATCGGCGACATCTTTGCCTATACCTCCAAGAACATGCCCAAGTTCAACTGCATCTCCATCTCGGGCTACCATATGCAGGAGGCCGGCGCCACCGCCGACATCGAGATGGCGTACACGTTGGCTGACGGCTGGGAGTACCTCCGCACCGGCGTGAACGCGGGCCTCACCGTGGACCAGTTCGCCCCCCGGCTCAGCTTCTTCTGGGCCATCGGCAAAAATTACTTCATGGAGGTGGCCAAGATGCGGGCCGCCCGTATCCTCTGGGCCAAGATCGTCAAGACCTTCGATCCCAAGAATCCCAAGTCCCTGGCCCTCCGTACCCACTCCCAGACCTCCGGCTGGTCCCTGACGGCTCAGGATCCCTTCAACAACCTGGCCCGTACCTGCATGGAGGCCATGGGCGCAGCTCTCGGCCACACCCAGAGCCTGCACACCAACGCCCTGGACGAGGCTATCGCCCTGCCCACCGACTTCTCCGCCCGTATCGCCCGGAATACCCAGCTGTACATCCAGGACGAGACCAGCGTCTGCAAGGTGGTGGACCCCTGGGGCGGCTCCTACTACGTGGAGGCCCTCACCAACGAGCTGGTCAAGCGCGCTTGGGGCCACATCATGGAAGTGGAGAAGCTGGGCGGCATGTCCAAGGCCATCGACTCCGGCCTGCCCAAGATGCGTATCGAGGAGGCCGCTGCCCGCCGTCAGGCCCGCATCGACTCCAACAACGAGAAGATCGTCGGTTTGAACTACCTGCCCCTGGATCAGGAGGAGGCCATCGACATCCTGGACGTGGACAACATGGCCGTGCGTCAGGCGCAGATCGAACGCTTGAAGAAGCTCCGTGCCAATCGGGACAACGAAGTCGTGCAGCAGAAGCTGGACGCCATCACGAAAGCTATGGAAACGGGAGAAGGCAATCTGTTGGAGCTGGCCGTGGACGCGGCCCGTGCCCGGGCGTCCCTGGGCGAGATCTCCTATGCGGTGGAGAAGGTGTGCGGGCGGCATAAGGCCGTGATCCGCAGCATCTCCGGCGTGTACTCCTCCGAGTACTCCGACGCCGCCACCATCGAGGAGGTCCGGAAGATGACCGCCGAGTTCGAGAAGAAGCACGGCCG
>JBGVAK010000034.1:0-7541 GCA_045224495.1 Christensenellales bacterium | reverse complement strand
CAGTATATGCCTCCTTAGCTCAGTTGGCTAGAGCACCTGACTCTTAATCAGGGTGTCCAGGGTTCGAGTCCCTGAGGGGGTACCAAAACAAAAAAGACACCAATCCGGTGTCTTTTTTGTTTTATGGGTATTCCCTCAGGGACTCGATGGGCGCGTGTGAGCGAATGCCACAGTGCGGCATTCGCCCGCGCCCTGCCCGAGCCGCAGCGAGAAGAGTCCCTGAGGGGGTACACCTGCTGCCGCACCCCGACCAAGCGCGAGCGCGAAATCGAGTCCCTGAGGGGGTACACCTGCTGCCGCACCCCGACCAAGCGTGAGCGTGAATTCGAGTCCCTGAGGCGGTAACATGCCCTTGTCAAGACCAAGCGAGAGCACGAATTCGAGTCCCTGAGGGGCACCGTTCAGGAAAAATCAGGCAGCGGCCCCATTCTCTTTAATATTTTTTACAAAAACTGTTAACAATTTATTTAAAAATACTTGCCAACAGCAGGGAATGGTGTTAGAATACCCCTGATCCACAATATGTTGTGGTTTTCGGGCGTAACCGAAATCAAGATATCGGAGGGGTCGATTTGCGGATTATTGCCGGTTCTGCCAGGGGAAGGAGCTTCGATGCGCCTCAGGGCAGAGATACTCGGCCCACGCTGGATCGTGTGAAGGAGGCCATTTTCGGCAGCATCCAGTTCCAGGTCCCCGGGGCCACCGTCCTCGATCTTTTTTCCGGATCCGGGAATATGGGGCTTGAAGCCTTGTCCCGGGGCGCCAGGGAGGCCATCTGTGTGGATGCGTCACCGGTCTGCGCCGCCCTGATCCGCAGGAACGGGGAAAAGCTGGACCTTGGGGAAGGGCTGGAGGTGTTGAACACCGATTATCGAACGGCCCTGTCGTCCCTGAAGGCCCAAGGGAAGCAGGTGGATCTGGCGTTCCTGGACCCGCCCTACGCTTCCGGCTATGCGACGGACGCGGTGGAGATACTCTTCGGGGAGGAGCTTTTGCGACGGGGCGGGACCGTGATCGTAGAGCACGCCTGGGACCAGCCGCCTAAGCTGGAGGAAGGCCCCTGGGAGGTGTCGCGGGTGAAGAAGTACGGCGCCTGCGGCGTGACAAGTTTGGTTTGGAGGGAACGGGAATGACCGTCGGCGTCTATCCGGGCAGTTTCGACCCCTTTACGGTGGGGCATCTTGACGTACTCACCAACGCGGCAAGCCTGTTCGATCTCGTGTACGTAGCCGTGCTCCACAACGTGGACAAGCGGCCCACCTTCTCGGTCAAGGAGCGCATGGACATGATCGAGAACGTCATACGGGCCGAGGGCATGGGCAACGTCCGGTGCGGTACCTTCGACGGACTTCTGGTGGAGTACGCCCGATCCGTCAAGGCCACCCACATAGTCCGTGGGCTTCGAGCCACGTCGGACTTTGAATACGAGTTCCAGATCGACGCGGTGAACCGGCATCTGGACAACTCCTTGAGAACGGTGTATTTTATGGCCTCTCCCGGCCACTCCTTCCTCAGCTCCAGCAACGTGAGGGAGATCGGCTTCTGGGGCGGCAGTATCCGGGGCTTGGTCCCCTCTGTGAATGAAGATATTATTCGTGAAAGGTTGGCACAAAAATGAGCAGCGCACAGACGATGAAGATCTACAGCATCATATCCCGTATCGAGCAGGTGCTGAACGACAGCCCCAAGTACAAGCTGGGCGGCGGCAATAAGAAGATCGTGGAGGTCGAGGAGCTCTTCGACCTGCTGGGCGATCTCAAGGTCACGATCCCCGAGGACATCCGTCGGGCCAGCGGCATCATCGCCGAGGAGAGCAACATCCTGGGCGACGCCAACGAGCAGGCGGAGGAGACCATCAGCAAGGCCAAGGCCGACGCGGAGGATCTCATGCGTCAGGCTCAGGAGGCGGCGGAGAAGGTCTACAACCAGTCCGTCCAGGAGTACGAGGCTCTGGTGTCGGAGGAATCCGTGTACCAGGAGGCCGTGGCCCGCGCTAAGCAGATGCAGCAGGAGGCCATGGACAACGCCAACGCCATCACCAATGGCTCTCGTCAGTATGCGGACGATATGTTGGCCGACGTGCAGCGGTATCTCAACGACTACATCAAGATGCTCAACACCAATCGGGAGGAGCTGAACGTCCAGGCTTTGCCGGAGTACGAGGAGAAGGACGTGGAGAAGAGCGTCGTCGAGCAGCGGGCCATGGAGGAGAAGCACACCGTCACCGCCGCGCCCAAAGCCGCAGCCCAGCTCGCCGTCGAACCGGAGGATGAGGCGGAGGACGAGCCCGTCCGCCCCGCCCGCAAGGAGCCCAAGAAGGCGGCCAAGCCCGCAGCTCCCGTCTATGACGATGAGGACGACGAGCCCAAGAAGCCCAAAAAGAAGGGCTGGTTCAAGCGCATGCTGGAGGGCGATGACGACGAGGACGAATTCGATGACGACGAGGATTGGAGCGAGGACGACGAGCCCCAGAAGGAGGCGAAGCCCAAGAAGAAGCGCCACAAGCTCTTCGAGATCGTAGAGGTCGACGAGGACGAGGACGACGAGGACTTCGACGAATAAGTCGTCAGCCTGCCGAAAAGGGAATAAGACCGAGGATACAACAAAGCACAGTCGCTCTTCGAGCGGCTGTGCTTTCTCATTTCATCACTGGTTATTCGTTCAGTTCAGCATGGTTTCGTTTCAAAAAAGCGATATCGTTCCCGTAGCGCGATGCGGTTTCTACATCGTTCTCCAGAAAAAGCTCATACAACTGCGGCGGTATTTTGGTCGGGCTGACCCTCTCATACACGGTGAGGTTCCAGGAGTGCTTGCATCTTCTGCACCGATAGATCAGCCAAACATCCACTCTGTTTCCGTTCGCATTCACGCGAAACTTGCCGCTGTTGATAAACTCCTGCTTTTTTCCGCATCCCCCGCAACGGTGATATACCCGGATCGACGGGAGCTTACGAGCCACGTAGTGCTTCCGATCCCCTCAACTTGCGGATGATCCTTTGAACGGATTTCACCGTCAGGGAATGCATCTTGGCAAGGGCTTCGACGGTCCCGCCGGCTTGAAACGCCGCAAAGATCCGTCGGTTTCTTTCTGAAAGATCGGATCGGGTGTGGGTATCGCTTCCCCAGGCTTTCTTCTGCTTGCTGGGGATATAGATCGCTTTTCCGTCTACATACTGCTGAATCGTCTCGATCAATTCCTTTGGCAGAACGTCCTCTGCGCGGATATAGCTCATTCTTTCCTCCTGTCTTTTTGAAGGATTCGTCTGAGCTTACGATTCATCTGTTATTTAAGCTCAGACTACTGAGCCATAACATACCTTTTTCTCATATAAGAAACTCCTTTCCCCGCTTATTCGCTTCCAGTATATAGGATCGCTTCCGCAATTTCCACCCCATGTTTGCTTATAAGCGTTTATGTTCCGCTTTTTTCTCTGTGATCTTTGTTTGATCCCTGGGAGCCTGATGGATGGTCGCCCTTCTGCTTGCTTTTTGGAACAGGATAGGGTATGATATCCCATAGCTTTTAGGGAGAAAACCGTCATGGATCAATCGCATATCCGCAACTTTTGCATCATCGCCCATATCGATCACGGCAAGTCCACCTTGGCGGACCGGATGATGGAGCTCACCGACACCGTGGCCAAGCGGGACATGGAGGCCCAGCTCCTGGATTCCATGGACATCGAGCGGGAGCGGGGCATCACCATCAAGGCCTCCGCCGTGCGCATGTTCTACACCGCCCAGGATGGGGAGCAATACATGTTCAACCTCATCGACACCCCGGGCCACGTGGACTTCACCTACGAGGTCTCCCGGGCTTTGAAGGCCTGCGAGGGGGCGGTGCTGGTGGTGGACGCCACCCAGGGCATCGAGGCGCAGACCCTGGCCAACGTGTATCTCGCTATCGATAACGACCTCGAAGTCCTGCCAGTTATCAACAAGATCGACCTGCCCTCCGCGGAGCCGGAGCGGGTCATGCACGAGATCGAAGACGTGATCGGCCTGCCTGCCGAGGACGCGCCACGTGTGTCTGCCAAGACCGGCCTCAACGTGGAGGACGTCCTCGCCCAGATCGTGGAGCGGGTGCCCGCCCCAAGCGGCGATCCGGACGGCCCCACCAAAGCCCTGATCTTCGACTGCCTCTACGACAACTACAAGGGGGCCCTGTCCTACGTGCGGGTCTTCGACGGCGCCATCCGGCCCGGCATGCGCATCCGGTCCATGGCCACGGGCCACGAGTTCGACGTGACCGAGGTGGGTGTGTTCACCCCTCAGTGGAAGACGGTGGACGAGCTCACCGCCGGGGAGGTGGGGTACGTGGCCGCCTCCATCAAGAGCGTGGAGGAGACAAAGGTAGGCGACACCCTGACGGACGTGGAGCACCCCGCGCAGGAACCTCTGCCCGGCTATATGAAGGTGAACCCCATGGTCTTCTGCGGCATCTATCCTGCCGACGGCTCCCACTACGGGGACCTGATGGAGGCTTTGGAAAAGCTGAAGCTGAACGACGCCTCGTTGTCCTTCGAGAAGGAGACCAGCGCGGCCCTTGGGTACGGCTTCCGCTGCGGCTTCCTGGGCCTGCTCCATATGGAGATCATCACGGAGCGATTGGAGCGGGAGTTCGATCTCGACCTCGTCACCACCAGCCCCTCCGTAGTCTACCGGGTGAAGATGATGAGCGGCGAGACCGTGATCATCGACAACCCGGCCAGCCTCCCGGATCCCTCCGAGATCGACTACATGGAGGAACCCATGGTGAAGGCCAGCATCATGACCCCGCCGGACTTCGTGGGGCCCATCATGGAGTTGTGCCAGAACAACCGGGGCATCTTCGAGCATATGGACTACATCGAGAAGGACCGGGTGAAGATCCTCTACACCCTGCCCCTCAACGAGATCATCTACGACTTCTTCGATTCCCTCAAGTCCCGGAGCCGGGGCTACGCCTCCTTCGACTACGAGCTGAAGGACTACCAAAAGAGCGACCTGGTGCGCCTCGATTTCCTCCTCAACGGCGACATGTGCGACGCCCTGTCCACCATCGTCCACAAGGATCGGGCCTATCCCAAGGGCCGGGCGGTCTGTGAAAAGCTGAAGGACGTGATCCCGCGCCAGCAGTTCGAGATCCCCGTCCAGGCGGCCATCGGCGGCAAGATCATCGCCCGGGAGACCGTGAAGGCGGTCCGCAAGGACGTCCTGGCCAAGTGCTACGGCGGCGATATCTCCCGCAAAAAGAAGCTGCTGGAAAAGCAGAAGGAGGGCAAGAAGCGCATGCGCCAGGTGGGCACCGTGTCCGTGCCCAGCGACGCCTTCATGAGCGTGCTGAGGATCAACGGATGACCGGCGTCTACGTCCACATCCCGTATTGTGTGAGAAAGTGCGCCTACTGCGACTTCTGCTCTGTGCCCCGCGACGACACGGCGGCATCGTATCCCGATGCCCTGTGCCGGGAGATCGAGCTAAGCCGGGATCGGCTGCCCTACGAGGGGCCGGTCCCTTCCGTTTTCTTTGGGGGCGGCACCCCCACGGTGCTGCCCGCGGACGAACTTATACGCATCCTGGATACCGTCCGCCGCACCTACGAGATCCGCTCCGACGCGGAGATCACCGTGGAGTGCAATCCCGGCACGGCCAGCTACGCCGATCTCGTCAAGCTTCGCGCCGCCGGGGTGAACCGCCTGTCCCTGGGGCTCCAATCCGCCAATGATGGCCTATTAAAGGCTGTGGGCCGCATCCACACCTACGAGCAATTTTTGACAGCCTACCGCGCCGCCCGGGACGCGGGGTTCCAGAATATCAACGTGGACCTGATGCACGGTCTGCCGGGCCAGACCCAGGGGGACTATCTCGATACCCTCCAAAGGATCTCAGACCTGGGTCCGGAGCATATTTCCGCCTATGCCCTCATTCTGGAGGAAGGGACGCCCCTGTATCGGTCAGTGCGGGCGGGGGAGATACGATTGCCTGACGAGGACGCTGTGGCGGACATGGAGGACGCGGGCATGGCCTTTCTCAAGCAGCGGGGCTATGAGCGCTACGAGGTATCCAACTTCGCCCGACCCGGCTACGAGTGCCGCCACAACCTCATCTACTGGGACGACGCTCCCTACCTGGGCTTCGGCGTGGCGGCCCATTCCTCCGCCCAGGGGCAGGGGACGTGGCTTCGGTGGTCCAACACGGAAAGCATCCCGGAGTATCTGCGCAAGCTCCGCCGAAACAAGCTCCCCACCGCCGAGACCCTTCGCATCGACCGCAGGGAGGAGATGTTCGAGGTCATTATGCTGGGTCTTCGCAAGGTCTGCGGCATCCCCCGGCAGGCCTTCCTGGACCGCTTCGACCTCCCCCTGGAAAAAGCCTTCCCGGACGCCTGGCTCAACGTTCAGGCCAACGGCTGGTGGGCGGAGGACCCCGCCCGCTACGCCCTCACCGAGCAGGGCATGGACCACCTGAACACCGCCCTGTGCTATTTTAGGTGAAGCCTATGGATATCCAGCTTTTGCCCATGACGCGGGCATATATGCATGAACTCTTTCGGGGGTTCGTCTACGACCCGGACATCTTCCAAGACATGTCCCTCTACGAGCGGGCAAAGAAGGGCGGCTACGACCCGAAGCGGGTGGACGCCATGTTCGACAGAAACGAAGCGCAGCAGGATCGGCGCACCTTCGCGGTGCTGCTGGGCCATCGGGTGATCGGCCAGGTGGACTTGAAGCATATCGACGTACAGGAAAAGACCTGCGAACTGAGCATCCATTTGCAAAGCGACGCGGTCAAGAACAGGGGCTTTGGCACCCGGGCGGAGCGGCTGGCCGTCGCATATGCTTTTGATGAGCTGGGCATGGACAGCATCTTTGCGGACTCCATAGAAAAGAATCGCAGGAGCCAGCACGTGCTGGAAAACCTGGGATTCATATGCTTGGGCGAGAAAAACGGATCCAAATTGTATCGACTGGACAAACGAAAAGGAGAATAACCATGGTCATGGGCATCATCGGAGAAAACTGCACGGGCAAATCCACTCTGGCGGCAGAGATGCAGAAGCGCCTGGGCGGCGAGATCGTTACCGGCAAGGACTATCTGCGGCTGGCCAAGTCGGAAAGCACGGCGGCGGCGCTGTTCAAAAGAAAGCTCAGCGGCGCCGTGGCGGGGGACAACGTCCTCTTCGTCATCAGCGAGCCGGAGCAGGTGCAATTCCTGCCGGAGGGAGCCGTGCGCATCCTGGTCAAGGCGGACCTGGAAGACATAAAGGAACGTTTCAGGGCGCGCATGCGGGGGAATCTGCCCGCGCCCGTGGCTCAGATGCTGGAACGGAAGCACGGATGCTTCGACGACGGCGTCTATGCGTATACTTTCGACAGCAGCCGCGACGATATGACTTCATTCTGCGACAGGCTGGTCGATGACCTTGCATAAGGGTCGCTATACGGTGCAAAGCTTTCGCCCTGCGGGGCGATTTTTGTTGTTTTGAATTCACCTTCATTTCACATTGTGAGCCGGTCATTTGCTTGACATTGGGTAATAATGGTGGTACATTCTGTACA
>JBGVAK010000033.1:0-12267 GCA_045224495.1 Christensenellales bacterium | reverse complement strand
AAGTGGGACCTGATCGAGAAGGACACCAACACCATGAACAAGTTCAAGAAGGACATGCAGGTGGATTTGGCCTTCATGGACTACGTGCCCTTCCTGTTCATCTCCGCCAAGACCGGCCAGCGGGTGAACAAGCTTCTCGCCGCCGCCAAGGAGAGCTACGCCCAGTCCATCCGCCGGATCACCACCGGCACCCTGAACGATATCGTCAACGAGGCCATCTCCATGACGGAGCCTCCGGCCATGTCCGGCAAGCGGCTCAAGATCTACTACGCCACGGAGGTCAGCGTGCAGCCCCCCACCTTCGTCATCTTCGTCAACGACGAGGTGCTGGTCCACTTCTCCTACAAGCGGTACATGGAGAACTACTTCCGCAAGACCTTCGGCTTTCAGGGCACCCCCATCAAGATCATCTTCCGCAATCGAGGGAAGGAGGAATAATCATGTTGAACGTAGTCCAGATACAGACGGTCGCCATCATCCTGATCCTCAGTTACTTCATCGGCAACTTCCAGTCGGCGGTGCTGTTCTCCAAGCGCTTTCTCCACGATGACGTGCGGATGCACGGCAGCGGCAACCCCGGGGCCACCAACATGACCCGGGTCTTCGGCACCAAATGGGGCGTGATCACCTTCCTGGGGGACGCCTTCAAGTGCTTCCTGGGCGTGGCCTTGGGCGCGTATTTGGGCAAATGGTGGGGCATCGCGGTGCAGAAACCTGCCTTGGACTTTGCTCTGGGCGCCTATATGGGGGGCCTGGGCGTGGTGCTGGGCCACTGCTGGCCTGTGCTGTATCGCTTCAAGGGCGGCAAGGGCGTGGCCTGCTTCTTCGCCTTCATGTTCTTCACCTTCCCCCTGGGCGGGGCCATCACCTTCGGTTTTGCCCTCATCGTGTTCTTCCTGTGCCACAAGATCTCCCTGGTGTCCATGACCAGCTCCCTGCTCTTTACCATCCTGTGTCTGGTGAACCACGCCCAGCGGCCCTGGCTGTGGCTCTTTGCCCTCATCTGCACGGCGGTCATCATCATTCGCCATCGGGCCAACATCAAGCGTCTCATCGACGGCACCGAAGGCACCATCAACTACTGAGGCAGCTATGTCCATCGTCATCAAACCCATGGAGACGGACCAGGAGATCAGGGGCAAGGCCTTCGTCCACTGGAAGTGCTGGCAGGAGACCTATCCGGGCCTGGTGAGCCAGGAGTATTTGGATAAGTTCACGCTGGAAAAGAGCGAGGAACGGGCTTTTCTCTGGCGGGACAATATCCTGGTGGCCAAGGAGGGGGACCGGGTCATCGGTTTTGTAGGGTATGGGAACCATGGCCCGGAGGAGCCCGATATGGGCGAGGTGTTCGCCCTCTACGTGCTGCCGGAGTATCACGGCACCGGCGTGGGAAGGCAGCTCATGGACGCTGCCCTGGGAGCCCTGGATGCCTATCCCAAAGTCTGTCTCTGGGCGGTGAAGGGCAACGGCCGGGCCGTCCGCTTCTATGAGAAGTGCGGCTTTCACCTGACCGGAGAGGAAGTATATAAACAGTCCGTCTCCGCATACGGGATACGGATGTTGAAAGAAAAATAGATCAAGCTTTTTCGCCCTGCTGCCGCATGCGCAGCAGGGCCTTTTTTTCTATCCTCGATATTTGCACCTGGGAAAGGCCCAGACGCTTGCCCACCTCGTTTTGGGTCCGATCCCGGAAGTAGCGTAAGAACAGCACCTGCCGCTCCCGTTCCGACAGGATCGCCAACAGTTCCCGAAGCTCCACCCGTCGTAGGGCGTCCTTCTCCGTGTCGGCGTCGGCCTTACCCAGGAAGGACTGCAGGTCCGTCCCGTCCTCGTCCGTAGGCGCGTCCAAAGACAGAGCCGCTGCCCGGGAGGCCAGGGCCGCGGTAATGTCCTCCAGGGGCACCTTCAGCTTCTTCGACAGCTCCTCCACGGTCAGATCTCCCTGTTCCCGCCGGACCCGTTCGATCTGCAGGGCCAGGGACTTGGTCTCCCGGGAGAACTTCACCATGCCGTCGTCCCGGAGGAACCGCCGTATCTCCCCGGCGATGAGGGGCACCGCGTAGGTGGAGAAGCACAGGCCCCGGTCCGGATCGAACCGCCGTAGGGCCTGCAGGAGGCCGATGCTGCCCAACTGCATCATGTCCTCCTGGCCCAGCCCGCAGTTCTGATACCGGCGGGCGATGGCGGCCACCAGGGGCAGGTTTTCCCGAAGCAACGCTTCCTCCGCCCCTCGGTCGCCCGCCTGCACCCGCCGGATGCCGTCGAGGAAATCCTCACTCCCCACGGGCCCTGCCTATCTCCTTCTCCATGATGACGGCGGTCCCCTGGCCGGGAGCGGATTCGATCTCGACGCTGTCCATGAAGGCCTCCATGACCGCAAAGCCCATGCCGGACCGCTCCAGCTCCGGCTTGCTGGTATAGAAGGGCCGGCGGGCAAGCTCGATATCCTCTATCCCGCAGCCTGTGTCCTTCACCGTGATCTTCAGCCGCCTGTCCTTCGCCTCGCAGCGGAGGGTGATCATGGCGCTCCGATCGTTGCCGTAGGCGTGGATGATGGCGTTGGTCACCGCCTCGGAAACCGCGGTCCTAAGGTCCGACAGCTCGTCGATGGTGGGGTCCAGCAACGCCGCGAAGGCCGCTGCGGCCGCCCGGGCAAAGCCCTCGTTGATCGAGAGGGAGGGAAAGGTCAGCTCCATCCAGTTTTCCATACGCGCCTCCTTACTGTCTGTCCACGATGGCATAGATGCCCGACATGCGGAAGATCTTGTCGATAGCCCCCGACATGCCCGTCACGGTGAGATGGCCGCCCCGCATGCTCAATATGCGGTATCGGCCCAGGATCACCCCCAGGCCCGCGCTGTCCATGAAGCTGACGCCCGAAAGGTCCAGCGTCAGGTCCCGGACGGTGATGTCCTTGAGGAGCGTATCCAGCATGTTCCGCGTCTGCTCCGCACTGTGGTGGTCCAGCTCCCCGCTGAGCTTCACATGGAGCCGGGGGCCGCGCTTCGTTGCGTTTATTTCCATAGGCGATCTCCTTTTCTGAAGCATTGGCTGTCCAAACTATATACGGCATCGCTTTTGCCGCGTCCTGCCTCGAAAAAGGACGAGCTTTCGGGCATCGGGTCTACCTTTCGGGCATACCTTGGACCATGAGGAAAGGACTTGCTATACGGGCCGCAGCGGCCCTTCTCGTGCTGCTGTTCCTCCTATATGCGGCGCCCCGGGTAGGGGAAGGCGTAGGGGAGAGCTTCTATGTGAAGAATCGCCAGCTCAAATCCCCGGAGTACGTGGGGACCATCACCCTCTATCACGTGGTGTCCTGCAAGACCTATCAGGGCAGCGTGACCGCCTTCTTGCAGGAGCGGGCGGAAGCGTTCAACCGGCGTCACTTCGGCGTGCGGATCGTGGTGGAGGGCATGGGGGAGGCCGACTTTTTGGAGCGGCTGTCCTACGGCCGTCGGGCGGATATGTACTCCTTCTTCTCCGGGGCCCTCTACGAGGAGCTGCTGCAGGCGGCCGCTTTCGATCCGGGGACGGACCTCAGGGAGGGCCTGTTCATCACGGACTATGCTGCGCCCTGGTGCTTCTCCGGTTATGTGAAGGCTGAGGCGGGGGTGACGGCTCCTGTGGCCGCCCTGGCGAACGGGGCGGAGGGCACGGTCATGGACCTAAGGGCCTGGGGAGACGTACAGCGGGCGGGGGAGGTCATGGAGGACGCTGCCGCAGCGGGGCCCTTCACGGACCAGGTCTGCTATCTGGGCGTGGATCGGAACACGGCGGCAGAGAAGGCCAGGTGGTGTTTGAGCTTCTACGGATTCCTGGTCGCGGAGCCCACTCAGCGGATGCTCACGTCCCTGGGCGCTTTCCCCGTCCGCACCGACGTACCCTGCCCCTACGGCAACGCCCTGCTCCTCGACCTGGACAGGGCCTATACGCGGGTGACCGTGCCGGACCCCTTCCTGTATCACACCCATAGGACGAAGCTGCTGGAGGAGGCGACGGCGGCCCTCACCGGGGACGAGGCCGCAAAAAACAGCTTTTTTCAGCGCCTTGCCATTGTAATCGGTGGTTGAATTTGCTATACTGATATCATGGTATATTGTAGAGAATCTATGGCCCGGGACCTGCTGGACCTGGGCGCCATAACCGACGTGCCCCTTTCCGACCTGGTCAGCTTCCGTGTGGGCGGGCCTGCCGCATTCGTGCTGCAGCCCAAGGGGGAGGCGGCCCTGTGCCGGGCCCTGGAGATCTGTAAAGACCAGCATATCCCCGTGATCCTCCTGGGCAACGGCACCAACGTCCTGCCCGGGGACGAGGGCTTCGACGGCCTCGTGCTGCAGCTGTCCGGCGACGGGGCCGAGCCCGTCTTCCAGGGAAGCCAAGTCACCGTGGGTGCGGGCTATTCCCTGACGGCCCTCGCCAAGGAGAGCGTCCAGCGGGGGCTCATGGGCCTCGAACGGCTCTGCGGCATCCCCGGCACCGTAGGCGGGGCCGTGGCCATGAACGCAGGGGCCTACGGCGGCGAGATCAAAAGCGTTCTCAAGCGGGTCCGCCTGTACCGGGGCGGGGCCTTCGCCTGGGAGGACGCCCGCCTGGAGGATATGGGCTATCGCAAAAGCCCCTATGCCTGGCCCGAGGCCATCGTCACTGCGGTGGAGCTGCAGCTCCTTCCCGACGACGGCACGGCGGCGGCGGTCATGGCCGACTGCATGAGGAAGCGCCGGGAGAAGCAGCCCTTGAACCTGCCCTCTGCGGGCAGCACCTTCAAGCGGCCTGAGGGCCACTTCGCCGGGGCCCTGATCGAGGGCTGCGGCCTCAAAGGGTATTTTGTGGGCGGGGCCCAGGTCTCCGAGCTTCACGCCGGGTTCCTGGTGAACCGGGGCGGGGCCACGGCCGGGGACGTGCGGGCACTGATGAAGCATGTGCAGGACACCGTTCTGAGCGAGACGGGGGTCCTTTTGGAACCGGAAGTAAAGTCACTGGAGGAACTCTCATGTATCTTTTGATCGTCACAGGCATGAGCGGGGCCGGCAAGAGCACCGCCTTGAACGCCCTGGAGGAGCTGGGCTACTACTGCGTGGACAACTTGCCGTCCCCCATGCTGCCGGCTTTCGTGGAGATGTGCGCCAAGGCGGACGTGCCCATCGAGCGGGCGGCGGTGGCGGTGGACAGCCGGGAAAGCCTCCTGTCCGCCAAGCCAGAGGACGCCCTGGACGTGCTCAAAAGCCTGTCCTGCCGGTATGAGATCCTGTTCCTGGACGCCCGGGACGAGGTGCTCATGGAGCGCTACAACGAGACCCGGCGGCGCCATCCCCTGGGCGAGGGCGGTGAAGCGGCCTCCGGCGTCCGGCTGGAACGGGCGTTTTTGGGGAACATGCTGGCCCACGCGGACTACGTGGTGGACACCTCCGACGTGGCGGTGCGGAACTTTCCCAAGCTCATGCGGAAGATCCTGCCCGAGATCGGCAGCGCCCACATGAGCCTGGTCATCTGCAGCTTCGGCTACAAGCGGGGCGTGCCTGTGGACGCGGATATCGTGCTGGACATGCGCTTTGCGGACAACCCCTACTATGTGCCGGAGCTCAGGAAGCTTTCCGGCATGGACCAGCCGGTCATCGACTTTTTGAAGGACAAGCCCATGATGGACACGGTGCTCAACGGAGCCGTGAAGCTGGTGAAGGACACCATGCCCTGCTTCGAGCAGCAGGGCAAGAACCTGCTCCGGCTCTGCTTCGGCTGCACCGGCGGCCGCCACCGCTCCGTCTATGCGGCGGAGACCGTGGCCCAGCGCCTTCGGGAGGAGGGGATCCCCGTGCGGGTCTATCATAGGGACCTGGTCGTGGAGGCGGCGGACATCGAAAGCAGGATGATGCATTAAATGAGCTTTGCTTCGGATATCAAGGATGAGGTGGTCCGCGTAAGGGTCAGGGACGGGGGCGTGAAGCTCGCCGAACTCTCCGGCCTCACCTTCGCCTGCGGGAATTTGAAGCTGGGCCGCAAAAAGGCCGTCAGCTACCGCACGGAGAATCGGGAGGTGGGCCGACATATCGCCGCCCTGGGCACGGCCCTGTACGATCTGGACGTGGAGATGGAGGAGCGGGTGCGGGAGCACCGCAAGGCTCCTCTCTACGTGGTGAACATGAGCGGCCCCCGGGCGGGGGAGATGCTCTCGGACACCGGCGTCATGGTCACGGACGAAGAGGGCATCCACCTGTTGACCCGGCTCCCTGGGAACCTGGTGGGGGAGGACGAAGCCCGCCGCGCCTTCGTGCGGGGGTGCTTTCTGGGCGCGGGCAGCTGCTCCGACCCTCAGGGGGAGTACAGCGTGGAACTCCTATGCCGCACGGAGCCCTTCGCTGCGGAGCTGTCGGACCTGCTGAACGAATACGGGCTCACGGCCCGCTACGCCCTGCGGCGGAACCGGTACGTGGTCTATTTGAAGGAAGGGGACAGCGTCACAGGCTTTCTGGCCCTCATCGGCTCCAACATCGCGGCGCTGGACCTGGAGAACGTGCGGGCGGAGAAGGAGACGAGGAACTACGTGAATCGGACCACCAACTGCGAGTACGCCAATCTCGACAAGCTGGTGGCCGCCTCCGTGAAACAGCAGCAGGCCGTGAACACCATCGTGCGCCACGGCCATTTCCAGCGGCTCCCCAAGGCGCTGAAGGAGGCGGCGGAGCTGCGGCTCAACTATCCCGACGCCAGCTTGCAGGAGCTGGCGGACATGGCGGACATCAAAAAATCGGGCATGAACCACCGGCTGACCCGGCTGATCGAGTATGCCCAGGACCTGGAGAACGGCTTGCTATGAACGAAGCGTACAGCGCCTTTGCCGCCGGCTACGACCGCATGATGGGGGACGTGGACTATGACGGTTGGGCGGACTATATAGACGGCTTTTTGCGGGAGGCGGGTGTTAAAAGCGTACTGGAATGCGCCTGCGGCACCGGAAGTATCACCGTGCGCCTCGCCAAGAAGGGCTACGCCGTGACCGGCGCAGATCTCTCGGAGGACATGCTCATGGCGGCTCGGCAGAAGGCTCTGGACGCCGGGCTCCGGTTCCTGCCCTTCGTCTGCCAGGACATGCGCAGGATCGCCCTGCACAAGCCCGTGGACGCGGTCGTGGCGGCCTGCGACGGGGTGAACTACCTGCTGGACGGGGTAGAGGCTTTCTTCCAAGCGGCCCACCACGCCCTGAAACCGGGCGGTCTGCTCCTCTTCGACGTTTCCTCCGCCTACAAGCTGTCCGCCATATTGGCGAACAACACCTTCGCCGCCACCGGTGAGGACTGGGCCTATATCTGGGAGAACCAGTACCATCCCCGCCTGGGCCAATCGGATATGCTGCTGACCGGCTTTTTGAAGCAGGGCACCGGTTACGCCCGCTTCGAGGAACGTCACCGCCAACGGGCGTACAGCGTAGAAGAATTGAGAACAGCTCTCGAAAGCTGCGGCTTTGGAGACATTCAGGTGTACGAAGCCTTCACTCAAAACGCGCCTGCTGAGATGGCGGAACGGCTTCAATTCACGGCACGAAAGGAATGAACATGAACGATACGATCCTGCAGGGACTTTTGAAAAACAACTCCATCCGCTTCGCCGCCATCACCGGCAAGGAACTGGTGATAGAGGCTCGGCGCATCCATACCCTGAGCCGCACGGCCACCGCCGCCCTGGGGCGGGAGCTTCTCATGGTGGCCATGATGGCCTCCCAGCTCAAGAACGACACCGACTCCGTCTCCGCCATCCTTTCCGGCGGCGGTCCCGGGGGCAATCTCGTGTGCGTGGGCCGCAAAGGGCCCTTCGTCAAGGGCTGCGCCGGGGATCCGGGTTTTGAGCTGCCCCCCAAGGAAAACGGCAAGCTGGACGTGGGCGGCTACGTGGGCAGAAACGGCAAGCTCACCGTGGTCCGGGACCTGTCGCTGAAGGAGCCCTACGTGGGCATGTGCCACCTTGTTTCCGGGGAGATCGCGGAGGATTTTGCGGAATACTTCACCGCCTCCGAGCAGCAGCCCAGCCTGGTCTATCTGGGCGTTCGGCTGGAACCCGTCTCCGGGGACGTTTTAGGCGCCGGCGGCCTCCTGATCCAGCCCCTGCCCGACTGTCCCGCGGAGCACGTGGACTACGTCATGGCCAAGGCCAACCACATCCCTCGTTTGACGGAACGCCTGTCCGGGGGCGAAAACCTGAAGGATATCGTCCTCTCCCTGTTCCCCGAGGGGGACGTGGCTTTCACGGAAGAATTGCATCCCGCCTATCGCTGCGACTGCAGTCGGGAGCGCATGGAGCGGGCCCTTTTGAGCCTGGGCCGGGAGGAGCTCTCTGAGATCATCGAGGAGGACGGCCAGGCGGAGCTCAGCTGCCACTTCTGCAACAGCAAGTATACCTTTACCAAAGCGGAGCTGGAGCGCCTTCTGCAGGAAGGAGCCAAAGCGTGAAGGGGGAGCGGGACAACATCCTGTCCTTCGACCAGGGGGCGGGCTTCTATCTGAAGACCGGCCGCCGTCAGGCGGAGGCGGGGAACCTGATACGCGCCCTGTCCCACCTCAGGACCGCTCACGAGAAGGATAGGGACAACGCGGAGATCACCATCGCCCTGGCGGAGATACTGAACCGGATGCAGCGGTTCGAGGAGAGCATCGCCGTCCTCATGAGCCTGGGGCGGCTGGAGACCCTGCCCCCGGACGGGCTCTTCGGCATGGCCAGCAACTTCATCGCCCTGGAGGAGTTCGGGGCGGCCCGCATGTGCCTCGAATACTACCTGCATCGGGACCCGGAGGGGGCCTACGCCACCGACGCCGGGGATTATCTGGATTTGATGGACGATACGCCGGAGATGAACTGGCAGCTGGGTCTCGATGAAGGGGAGGACATGGACCTGATCGCCCATATCCACTATGCCAAGACCCTGCACGTGTCCGGCCGGGATCGGGAGGCCCTGCGGCACCTGGTTCAGTTGGAGGAGCGGTACCCCAAATCCCTATGGCTGCAGATGGAGATCGCCCTCAGCGAATACTGCGTGGAGGAGTACGGCCCCTGTGAGCAGCGGCTCTTCAACATCCTGAAGGAGGATAAGGGCTACGTCCGCGCCCGGTGCCTGTTGGCCCTTCTGCGCCGCGGCGAGGGCAAGAAGCGGGAGGCTCGGGAGATGCTGGACACCATCCCCATCCCCGTGGACGGCACCACAGAGGAGCTGGGGAATCTGAACGTCATGCTCCTGGAGGTGGGAGACTACGCCCGGGCAGAGGAGTGCGGCGAATGCCTCTACGGCATCATTCCCTACGACACCCTGACCATCCATGAGCTGGGGTATACGAAATACATGCTGGGCAAGGCCGACGAGGCGGCGGACCTGTACCGCAAGATCGTGGAGATGGATCCCCACGACACCGTGGCCGCCTGGTATCTGAACGCGGCGCAGACGGAGCCGGACCCCAAGAGGGGCGGCAAGGGCTGGACCGTCCAGTACGATGTGCCCTACCGGGTGGCTGTGGAGCGTTTGCGGATGATCGGCGACGTCTTCGCCAAGGGCCCCGACGCCCTGCGGGCTCGCTGGGCGGAGGACGAAGAGTTTCGGGACTTGGTGAACTGGGCCCTGTGTTCGCCCCTGGCCCCCGACAAGCACGGCATATTGACCATCCTGGCGGTGGCGGCGGATCAGGCGGCGGAGCGCATGTTGCGGGCTTTTCTCCTTCGGACCGATCAAAACGACGAGGACAAGCAGATGGCCTTCGGCGCCCTGCACACCTACGAGGGGGCGGAGCCCAACGCCATGTTCTATAACGGGCTTTGGCAGTTCGGCGAGGTCATCCACGCCACGCTGCCGGCGGACCTGCCCAAGGCCTATATGAAGGTGTTCCAGCGCCTTGCGCGCTGCGCCGAGGCCCTGGCCTGTCCGGAGAAGACGGCGGAGCTGGCCCAGCGGGCCTTCTACTACTTCGTCCTGGCCCAGAAGGGCGTCTACCGCCGCATCTCGCCCACCCAGGAGGACGCCTTCGTGGCCGCCTTCGTGTGCATGGCGATCCACTTTCAGGAGCAGGACATCCGGGAGGAGGATCTGTGCGAGGCCTACGACATCACCGCTCGACGGCTCAACAACGCCCTGAAGATCATCTTTTCCACCCTGGAGGAGGGGAGCAGGTCATGAAGTTCATCGCCACCACTAAGCTGGGCCTGGAGTCGGTCACCGCTTTCCAGCTGAAGAAAATGGGCCTTGCAGACGTCCAGAACGCCGACGCCAACGTGAGCTTCACGGGCTCCTTCGAGGACATGGCCAAAGCCCTCCTGTACCTAAGGACCGCGGAGCGCCTGCTGCTGGAGGTGGGTTCCTTCGAGGCCGCCACCTTTGAGGCCCTGTTCGAGGGCGTCAAGGCCCTAAACTGGAAACAGTACCTGACCCCCCACAGCCGCATCCACGTGAACGGTAAGAGCGCCAAGAGCACCCTGTTCTCCGTGTCCGACTGTCAGAGCATCGCGAAGAAGGCCATCGTGGAGAGCCTGAAGGCCGCCTATCATACGGACCGTATCCCGGAGGACGGGGCGGAGGTCATCGTGGAGGTGGGGCTCCTGCGGGACAAGGTGACGGTGGCCCTGGACTGCTGCGGAGCGGGCCTGTCCCGGCGGGGGTACCGGACCTACAACGTGGCCGCGCCGCTCAGCGAGACGCTGGGGGCCGGGCTCGTCCTTCTCAGCCGCTACTGGCCGGATACGCCTTTTATCGACCCCATGTGCGGCAGCGGCACCATGCCCATCGAGGCGGCCATGATCGGCAACAATAAGGCCCCCTCCCTGAACCGGCGCTTCGCCGCGGAGGACTGGCCCTTCCTGGACGCCCGTATCTTCCCGAAAGCCCGGGAGCAGGCCAGGGACGAGGAGCGGCACGACAGGCTTCCCGTCTTCGGCTACGATATCGACGAGCGCTCCGTGGCCGTGGCCCGCCGCCACGCCGAGAAGGCGGGGGTGGAGGTCCATTGGGAGGTACGCCCGGTCCAGAAGCTGAAGACGGATTACGAGAAGGGGCTCCTCCTATGCAACCCGCCCTACGGGGAGCGGATGCTGACGGGCAAGGAGGCTGCGGACCTCTATCGGGACATGCGCCGCGTCTTCGACGCCCTCCCCGGTTGGAACATCGGCATCATCTCCGCCATGGAAAACTTCGAGAAGGTCTACGGCAAGCGGGCCGACAAGCGCCGCAAGCTCAGCAACGGGGGATTGCCCTGTACGTTTTATCAGTACTTTCCCGAGAGAGTGAGGGAGAAGCATGAGTAAGCAAAAGCGTCTTGTCGGGGCGCTTTTCTCTTGAATTCGCTGTTTATGGGCAAGACAATTTGAGCATACGGTGATATACTTCTTCCATTGAAGCGGGAGGAATGGACCATGGATATGATGCGGATCGGCGCATTTCTGGCAGAGTTGCGGAAAGAGCAAGGCCTCACCCAGGAGGAGCTGGGTGGATCGTTGGGGGTCTCCAATAAGACCGTGTCCCGCTGGGAGACGGGGACCTATCTGCCGCCGGTGGAGATGCTGCAGCTCCTGAGCAAGCGATACGGCGTCTCTATCAATGAGATATTGAGCGGGGAGCGGCTCTCAGCGGAAGGCTACCGGGAGAAAGCAGAGGAGAACATCAAATCAGCTCTGCATCAAAGCGCCTTTTCGGTGCAGGAGCGAATGGCATTTTTCAAAAGAAAGTGGATTAAAGAGCATTGGCCCGTCTTTATTGTGTGCGCCATCGCCCTGCTCGTGATCGCCCTTGCCTTGCGCGGGCGGCCCACGGAGGCATATATCCTGTGCAGCCTAGTGGCCATCGTCCAATATCTGACCTTGCGCAACCGTATGATGGCCTATGTGGAGGGGCGGGTATTTAACAGGATTTCGCGGGAAGATGACGCTGGCCACCCGATCTTTGACCGGGATTGAGCATAACTGGCGTTCAGGCGGCGCAGAGAGAGGGATTCGGTCGCGCCTGCGGGCTTTGAATCCAATCCCTCTGCACTATAATATAATGAGCACCCGAATTGGGGTGTAGAAGGGCGCAGAGAGAGGGATTCGCTCTCGCCTGCGGGCTCGGTCGGGGCGCGCTCTGAATGCCCACTGGGCATTCATTCACCACGCGCCCGTTCGAACCCCTCCCTCTGCGCCAAAACAAAAACGACACCCCAATTTGGGGTGTCGTTTTTGTGGCGCAGAGAGAGGGATTCGAACCCTCGATACTATTCCTAGTATACACGATTTCCAGTCGTGCGCCTTAGACCAGCTCAGCCATCT
>JBGVAK010000032.1:0-6544 GCA_045224495.1 Christensenellales bacterium | reverse complement strand
GTCGATGTCGATGAGCTTCAGATCGTCGTCAGGGTTGTAAAGCTCGCGACAGGTGGCCCGGACGATGTAGCCGGACTTGGCGGCGATGTCCATGTCCACCAGGTCCTCCTTATGGATGCGATAGAAGTTCTCCCGGTAGCCGGACTTGTCCAGGAAGTAGGTGATCTCCCAGTCCTTCAAATTGTAGTCCAGCTCCTCCACAGTCTTGCCCTCGGCGTCCCGGCGCACGGAAGCCCGGCCGTTGGCAGCGGAGAGGAAGTTGCGGTACATGAGCATGATCTCGTCCACGGTCATGTCCCCTTCAGCCGGCGCCTTGGGGTCGCCCTGGACGAAGTTTTCCTCCGCCACCAGGTGGACCACCTCGGGGCTGTGGCGGATGTCCGCCTGGAAGCAGACCCCCTCCTGCATGCTGTATCGATCCTGGTGGACCTGGACGCCGTGGAGGGTGTTCATGGTGTAGCACAGGGTGATCCAGCGGCCGTCGCTGAGCTCGAAGCCGAAGAATCGCTCGATCCAGTCCCCGTCCCGGCCCTGACGGCTGCCGCCCTGGTTCTCCATGCCCTTGCCCAGGGTGACGCCCAGGTACTGGGCCACCTCCTTGGCGTCCTCCTTCTCGTGGATGGCCGCGGTAGCCGGGAACTTGGCGTTGTCCGCGATCAACAGGCTCAGATCCTTCTCCGCCAGCACGCAGGCAAAGTCGTTGTTGGCGCCGGTGATCCGAAGCACGTTCTCCCGATAGCCCGACTCGTCCACGTAGCGGACCACGGTGGCGTTATCGAAGTCGTGGTAGTCCCCGCCGTCGTTGAACAGCTCATAGAGCACGTCCTTGGCCTTCCTCCGAGCGGCGTCCGCCAGGGCGTCGTCCACCTTGTCGCCCTCCTTCCAGGTCTTGGCCTGGTAGGAGTAGGTGTTGGTGATGCGGGGGAAGATGTCCTTATATCGCCACTCCAAATGCAGGATATCCTCGGACACCAGCTCCGCAGGCATGGCCGTCTGCAGGGGGGCGTCCGTACGCACGGGCAGCGGGTAGGGAGGGAGCGTGGCCGTGGGGTCGTCGCCCGTGAGTCCGACGGTGCCGGGCTCCTCCGTGGGGGCTGCCGTGGCTTCCGCTTCCGCAAAGGAGGTGCGGACCAGCACGTCCTGCATCCTCTCCCCTTCAAAGAGCCTAAGGCCGCCCCAAAAGGCCACGCCCAGCACCAGCACGGCCAGGAGGGTGGCGATCAGCACCTTGTTCTTCATCCAGAAAAGTTTCATCTTCATGTTTGCTCCTTTCTCAAGCTTCGCCCCCAGTATAGAGCCGAACTTGTAATGGAGTATTCATCAACTTGTAAGGGAGTTGTAAAAGGTGACGGTGGCCACGGTCCCCCCGTCTGCGCCCCGAGCGTAGGTGAGTTTGGCCCCGTGGGCCTTGGCGATCTGATGGCACAGGGGCACGCCCAGGCCCCCGGCGTCGTGGAGCTTCTTGAATTTGGAGGGATGGTTCACGTATTGAAGAGCCGCGTCGGAAAGGCCACTGCCGTGGTCCGTGACGGCCAGGATGTTGGGCGCCGCCCTGAGCTCCACGGGCGCTCCCGCCGGGGACGCCTTCACGGCGTTGTCCACCAGGTTGTTGAGCAGGGAGGAGAGCATGGCCCGGTCCCCGAAGACGGTGGGCCAATGGACCTCGTAGGTCACGGTGGGGTAGGTCTGCTGGATGTGGTCGAAGAGGTCCTCCACGTCCACGGGGCCGAAGGGTGTGGCCTCCTCCTTGGCGTTGTGGAGGGTCAGGAGCCGAGCGGACACGTCCGACAGGCGGGTGGACTCCTCTGCGATGTAGCTGGCCGCCATGTGCCGCTGCTCCTCCGTGAGCCGGGCGTCCCGGAGGGTCTCGGCGTAGCCCTTCATGGCGGTGAGGGGGGTCCGCATCTCGTGGGCCAGGCGGCTCACGGGCAGGTTCACCCGGTAGAGCAGGGCATAGAGGGCCGCTGCCATGAACAGGGCCACCGCCGTGCCGGTCAGGGCCGCCGCCAGGACCTGATGCCGAAGCAGGCCGTCCGTGTCCGCCGCGTCCTTCAGGTACAGAAAGTCGTAGCCCGAGGGGAGCCGGTCGCTGATAAAGAGGTACAGCCGCCCCCGGTCCCGAAGAAAGCCCATGGTGCCGGGCGCCTTCTCCACGGGGCAGGGCAAGGTGGAATAGATCTCGTCCTCTATATCGGCCACCCGAAAGGTCAGGCCCGTGCCCTCGTAATAGCCCAGGAAGGTCCTGAGCACGGGGAGCTGCCGCCCCTCCGGCGCCTTGTCCATGGTCTGCTCCAGAGCCCCGGCCAAGGCCCGCTCCTCCCGGAAGGCGGCGTCCGTGGCCCCCCGGACCGTGGCGGAGATGGCCGGCGCGGTAACGCCAAACATGCACCCGTAGAGGATCAGGGCGCAGAGGAGGGTGGATAGGAGGTAGGTTTTCTGCCAGAGTTTCATTTATTCTTCAAACCTGTACCCGTTCTTGTAGATGGTTTTGATATGGTCGTCCAGGTTGAGCTTCCGGCGGAGCTTCTGCACGTGGACGTCCACGGTGCGGCTCTCGCCCAAAAAGTCGATGCCCCAGGCTTCGGAGAGGAGCTTCTGCCGACTGAGGCACACGTTCCGATTCTCGATGAGGATGCGGAGTAGGGCGAACTCCTGGGGCGTCAGGTCCACCCGCACCCCGTTTTGAAGCACCTCGTGGGCGTCCCAGCGGATGACGAGATCGTCGATCCGGTACTCCTCCTCCGCCCGGTGGGTACGCCTGAGAACCGCCTGGACCCGGGCCAACAGCTCCGCCACCTCGAAGGGCTTCACGATATAGTCGTCAGCGCCCAGGCCGAAGCCCCGGACCTTGTCGGTGGTGGCGCCGCGAGCCGTCAGGAAGATGGTGGGCACGTCCCTGACCTTCTCCATGACGGTGAAGCCCTCCATGTCCGGCAGCATCACGTCGAGGAGCATCAGGTCGAACCCCTGCTCCCCCGCAGCGCGGATGGCCTCCCGGCCCGTGAAGGCGGGGGTGCAGGCATGGCCCACCATCTCCAGATTCAGCTTCAGCAGGTCGTTGATGGCCCTTTCGTCCTCTACGATCAGTATTTTCGCCATGGTTCCCCTCTCCGTTCCTCTTGTCGATTACAAGTATAGCAGATAAGTTGTAATGGCGTTGTAAAAAATATGCGGAATCTTTGACAAGGAATGAAATATAATTTGTGCCTTTTCTTTGTAAAGAAAAGGCACCCAAAAGAAACGCAAATGGGAAGTATGGCTTCAAGCTGTACTTCCCATTATTATTCTTAAGTTTCTCTTTTTCCGCCGCTTTTTCTCTTTGTATAAAGAGAAAAAGCGGCAAAATAGAATCCTAATCGATAAAGAACCGATACTCCGTCTGGGACCGCTGGGTCTCCCCGGCGTTCACCTTGGGCTGGGGCCAGGCGGGATGGTGGGGCGCGTCGGGATAGAACTGGGTCTCGAGAGCCAGCCCCGCATACTTGTTGTAGCGCATGCCGCCCTTGCCGGGGAAGCCTGCAAAGTGGTTGCCGGTGTAGAGCTGGATGCCGGGCATGGTGGTCCAAACCTCCATGCGCCGCCCGGACACGGCCCCCTTCACGTCCGCCGCCTTCACCAGGGTCCTGCCGTCATACTCGTCCAGGACGAAGTTGTGGTCGTAACCGTCCACCTTTTGGATCTGCTCTTCCTTGCTGGACACTCCTTCCCGCACAGCCCGGTAGGCCCGAAGGTCGAAGGCCCCCTTCACGGGCAGGAGCCGTCCGTCGGGCACGTTGTATTCGTTGGTGGGCGTGAACCGGGATGCGTGGATGCGGATGCTGTGGTCGAGGACGCTGCCGAAGGTGTCCCCGTCCAGGTTCCAATAGGTGTGATTGGTCAGGTTGGCCACGGTGTTCTTCTCGCCGGCAGTGGCCTCGTAGTCGATGGACAGCACGTTCTCCTCCGTGAGCCGATAGGTGACGGCCACGGCGAGATCCCCGGGGAAGCCCCCCTCCCCATCGGGGCTGAAGAGGGTGAACTTCACCCCGTCCTCGCCCAGGATCTCCGCGTTCCACAGCTTGTGGTGGAACCCTGCAACGCCGCCATGGAGGGTGTTGGGCCCGTCGTTGCGCGTCAGGGGGTACACCCGTCGATCCAGGGGCAGCGACGCCCGGCTGAGCCGGTTGGCCACCCGGCCGCAGACGGCGCCGAAGTCCCCCAGGTCCTGCTCATAGAAGCCCACCTCGTCGAAGCCCAGCGCCACGTCCCCCAGCCGTCCCAGGCTGTCGGGGACCAGGACCTTCACCACCGTAGCGCCGAAGTCCGTCAGCGTCACGGCGCTGCCCGCCGGATTGGTGATGGTGAACAGGTGGGCTGCCCGGCCGTCCCGGAGGGTGCCGAAATTTACTGTAGTAACTGCCATTGTCGTATCTCCGTTGTTTTTTTCAGAAGTACCACAAAAAAAGAAACGTGTCAAGCCATGCCCGACACGTTTTACAGCGCCTCCTTTCTGTTTTACTACACTTTTACAAAAATATCACCCCTGCATCTTGAGGATCTCCCGCTTCAGATGGTCCATGATCCGCTTCTCCAGCCGGGAGATGTAGCTCTGGCTGATGCCCATGGCGTCCGCCACCTGCTTCTGGGTCCGGGGCGCCTGGTCGCCCAACCCAAAGCGCATCTCCACGATCCGCCGCTCCCGGGGGTCCAGTCGACCGAGGGCCGCCCACAGGAGCCGCCGATCCACCTCGTCCTCCAGCTCCCGGCTCACCTCCTCCCCGTCCGTGCCCAGGATGTCGGAGAGCAGGAGCTCGTTCCCGTCCCAGTCCACGTTCAGCGGCTCGTCCAGGGAGACCTCCAGTTTCAGCTTGCAGGAACGCCTGAGGTACATGAGGATCTCGTTCTCGATGCACCGGGAGGCGTAGGTGGCCAGCTTGATCTTCTTCTCCGGGTTGAAGGTGTTCACCGCCTTGATGAGGCCGATGGTGCCGATAGAGATCAGGTCCTCCGCCTGGACGCCCGTGTTCTCGAACTTCCGGGCGATGAACACCACCAGCCGCAAATTATGCTCGATGAGCCGGTTCCGGGCCGCCTCGCTGGTCTTGGCGGCCAGGACGCAGCTTCTCTCCTCCTCCGGCGACAGGGGCGGCGGCAGGCTCTCCCCCGTGCGGACCAAGTAGACGCGATAGCGACGGGTGAAGAGCCGCGCGTAGAGCCGATAGAAGAACGCTTTGAGTCGTTTGAACATGTTCCTTCCTCCCTTCATGGAGCGCCGCGGCGGGCAGCAGTGCCTGAAAATCAACGAGCGGCAGGGGCGAACTGCCCACGCACACGGGCACGGGCGCCAGGTCCTCTCCCGTCTGTACCGCGCCCCGGACCACCTCGACAACGCCCTGGCCCTCCAGGGACAGGGGCCGTCCCGGCGGCAGGTCCACGCCCTCCACCAGCACCACCGGCAGACCGGACAGCGGCTCCGTCAGCAAATTCCCCGAGTCAACGAAGGCGGTGAGGCTGTACCGGTTTTCGCCCACCGTCAGGCATATCTCCCGCAGGCACCGCCCCTCGTACCCCCGGTGGACGAGATACCGGACGGTGCGAACGGCCCCCGGCAGCAGGCACAGGCCGTAGACGGCGACCCTGAGGGACACGGTGCCCAGGAGCACCCCGCCGGTCCAGGGACCGTTTTGGCCCAGAGTGAGAAGCAGCAGTCCACCCCCCAGCAGCAGGGACGATGCGAGCAGAGAGAGGAGCGCCCTAAAGTACTCCTTGCGGCTCAAGAGCAGGGCTGTCCCCAGCAAACACCCCACCCGCCCCAGGGGACTCAACAGCCGAGGCCACCTGCCCAGGGCCATGAGGTCCCACAGGGCCCCCAGCAGAGACGTACACGCTGCCCGGGCCGGGCGGATCGCCACCCCGCCCAGGGCTTCTGCCAGCCGGATGAGGAGCCAGTTCGCAGCGAAGTTGTCCAGCAAAAACCATTCGAGAGAGACCCTCATGCCACCTCGACCACCATGACCGTCATGTCGTCCCGCTGACCCTTGTCCTTGGCCGCCGCCATGAGGGATTCCGCCATGGCCTCCAAGGATGCCCCGGAGCCCTTCTTGACCTCATTTTCCAGCTCCTTGCCCAAGAGGTCGTAGACCCCGTCGGTGCAGAACACCAGCCGATCCCGCTGCCGGAGGCGGATGCGACGGATGTAGGGCCGGGCTTCGTCCACGATGCCGCAGGGCAGGGCTTCGCCGGTCAGGGTCCGCACGTTCCCGCCCCGAATGAGGCAGGTGGGCGGGGCGCCGAACTTCACCATCTCCGCCTCCCCGGTGAGAAGGTCGATGCTGGCCGCGTCCAGCGTGGCGTAGATCTCCTTGTCCTCCCGGGCGATCAGGAGCCGGTTCACGTTCTCGTAGATGAGCTCCTTCTCCACCCCCAGCCGGAACTGATCGAACAGGAGGTCGATGGCGGCCCGGCTCTCCCGGCTGGCCTCCTCGCCGCTGCCCATGCCGTCGGACACGGCGTAGACCACCTTCCCGCTGGGCATCCGAAGCTCCCCGGTCTCGTCCCCGCAGAC
>JBGVAK010000031.1:0-7685 GCA_045224495.1 Christensenellales bacterium | reverse complement strand
GATCGTGAAGCTGGACGTGAACACCGAGGCCTTCAGCAAGGATCTGCAGACCATCACCACCGTGGTGGCCGTCAACTACCACGTGGGCAAGGAGAACAGCCAGACCGTCTATAAGAACGTGGGCCTGAACTTCGAGGAGGTCCTCATCACCCCCGCCGTCAACGAGGTGTTGAAGGCGGTCACGGCCAAGTATACCGCCGTGGAGCTGGTCAGCAGCCGGGCGGAGGTGAGCATGCTCCTGGACGACGGCCTCAACGAGAAGCTCAACGGCTACGGCATCTTCATCAACGAGCTCAACATCATCAACTGGGACTTCTCCGAGGAGTACATCAACGCCGTGGAGGCCAAGCAGGTGGCGGAGCAGAACCTGATCAAGACCCGCACCGAGCAGGAGCAGGCCCTGGTCATCGCCAACACCGAGGCCCAGAAGCGGGTCATCGCCGCCGAGGCGGAGGCCAACGAGATCAAGGTCCTGGCGGAAGCCAACGCCGAATCCAACCGGATCATCACCGAATCCATCTCCGAGCTGCTGATCAAGTACCAGACCGTATCGAAGTGGGACGGCAAGCTTCCCACGGTCATGTCCGGTGCGGACAACATGCTTATCGACATTCCCCTGACTTCGGACCAGCCCGGGGAATAAGGCCATGGATAAGCGCGTCCAGATACTCAACAGCCTCTATGGGGACGGGCGGGAGGAGACCCGCCTCGCCCGGACCCGCCATGGGCAGCTGGAGTTTTTGACCACCATGGACTGCATCGACCGCTACGCCCCCAACCCTTGTTTGACGCTAGAGCTGGGAGCGGGGACAGGGGCCTATTCCCTGGCCCTCGCCCAAAAGGGGTATAGCGTCACGGCCCTGGAGCTGGTGGATAAAAACGTGCAGATCCTGCAGGAGAAGGCCAAAGACGTGCCCAATC
Organism: Christensenellales bacterium; assembly: GCA_045224495.1. GTDB lineage: Bacteria > Bacillota > Clostridia > Christensenellales > CAG-138 > RUG472. The sequence continues at coordinate 6,764 of JBGVAK010000031.1, read as the reverse complement.
TGAAGGTGGTTCAGGGGGACGCCCTGGACCTGGGCTCCTTTGCGGACGATTCCTTCGACCTGACCCTGTGTCTGGGCCCCCTGTACCACCTCTTTGATCCGCGGGACATGGACAGGGTGGTGAACGAGGCCATTCGGGTCACCAAACCCGGAGGCACGATCCTGGCAGCCTTTTTGTCCGTCCACGCCATCCTCTATAACAACTACCTGCAGCGGCCGCCCCACAACTTCCAGGCGGGGCTGGAGGAGAACTTTGAAAAGGACCACAAGACCGTTCGCCACTTCCCGGAGCAGGGGTTCACCGGTTTCACGGTGGAGGGATTCGAGGCCTTGTTTGCGGACAAGCCCGTTTCCCATATCGCCACCGTATCCACCGACGGCCCTCTGGAATTGGCGGAGGATCGGGCGGACTTCTATATGACCGACGAGGACTTTCGCCTCTTCTCCGTCTATCATCTGGCTCACTGCCAGGACCCGGAGCTGCTGGGCGCTTCCAGCCATCTCTTGTACTGCTGCTATAAACGGTGATATCCACGCAGGCATAAAAAAGACCTCCTCGCGGAGGCCTTTTTTGTGGTGCGCTCGATTTACTTCTGTATGGGCTCAAACATGACGTCCGTCAAGAACTGGATGGCCGTCTGGATCTGATCGTCCGTCAGCGTCTTGATGGCCGCGTTGGGGTTGGGCGTCATGGTGAACTCCACGAAATACCCCTTATAGATGGACAGGATCTTTACGAAATCCTCCTCGGCGCCGATCTCCCGGGCCACCAGAAGCTTTGTGCCGTAGCCAGTTTCCTTGTAGGTGATCTCCACTTCGTTCAAGGAAGTAAAGGAATCCTCCAGAATGGCCAGATCTTCGTCGGAAAGATCGTTCATCCGGTCCACTTCGCCGTAGAGCTCGTCATAGGCGATATCCAAGTACATCTCGGGCTTGGTCATATCCTCGGACAACACGGCGGCTCTGATGCTTTCGCCCCGTATATCGACCACTTGGATGTTGTAGTCCGCCGGCAGTTTGCAGGTCAGTTCGAATTCGCCGTTCACGCTCAGCTTGCCCAGTTTTTGCGTTCCGTCGTTCGCCTCTTCAGTGACGTACTTCTTATCCAGCTTGACCGTGAGGTTCTTGAAGATGTAACCGATCTTGCCGGTTTCCGGGTCCCTGGCTCGCCACCAATTCTTGGTCTCGCCTACGGCGATCAGCTCCTTACCTGAGTGGAATGCGGTGATCTTGGACGTGATGGTGGAGGGGCCGACACGATAGTTGACCGTGCTGGTTGACCGCTTAGGGCGGACGGCGATGTAGCAGGGATCGATCTCCTTCTCGCTCTTGAGCTCCTTATCTAGCTCAGCCTGTTGCTTTTTGAGCTCAGCAGCTTGTTTTTTGGGATCCGTGGTGGGCTTGGGCGTGGCGGGCGCCTTGGTGGGCTTTTGGTAGGGCGCGGGTTTTTCACTTACCAGGTAGCGGGTCTGGACATAGCCATCGCCCAAGGCACCCCACACCAATTTAGACCAACCATCGTTGCCAGCATAGGACCAGTCCACCGCGACCTGATGACCGTATTCAGCGTACCCGATGATCTCCGCCTTTTTGTTGGGCTGGGCGCGAACGGCCAGTTTCTTGCCGTTGTCGGTCTTTACATACATCTCGCTGAACCCATAGGTGTCTGCGTGAGCGACGGCGGGGATCAGAGGGAGCATCAGGGCCAATATCAGGAACCATACCAGGACCCTTTTGAGAGAAGTACGAGCGATCATGTTTTATTTCCTTCCTTTCATTTACGGGGATTCTTGATAAATTATATATTTTTTTCGGCCACAAATCAAGTGTTTCGTAAAAAACGGACAGCCATTATTGGCTGCCCGTTCTGATTCATGCTGTTGTCGTTACTCGATGGCGATGGTGCGCTTCTCCTCGATCTTCTTCTGGTCCTCCTTGGGGAATTCGAGGGTCAGGACGCCGGCATCGTATTTGCCCTTCACGTCCTCGGCCTTCACGTCACCGATATAGAAGGTACGGCTGCAGGAACCGCTGTAGCGCTCCTGGCGCAGGATCTTCTTGCCCTTGTGCTCCTCTTTGTCCAGGCTCTTCTGGGCGCTGACGGTCAGATACCCGTCCTTCAGGTCCACCTTGATATCCTCCTTCTGGAAGCCGGGCAGCTCGATGGCCATCTCGTAGCCGTTCTCTGCTTCCCGCACATCGGTCTTCATCAGGTTCTTGGCGTGTTTGCCGTACAGCTCCCGGTCCGCATTGAACCAGTCGCGGTCGAAATTGGTGTTCCAAAGATCATCCAACAGGTTTTCTCCGAAAATACTGGGCAACATAGTTAACACTTCCTTTCTGAATCATCCATGTACCCTTGGGGCTTTTCCTTTCTATCCTGCCCCGTTCGTTTCCTTACAATGCACAGTATACGCAGATAATTAGCACTGTCAATAGGAGAGTGCTAATTGTCAAATTTGAATCACGATCGCCATATTTGCGTCAAAATCGTTGTGCGACAGAAAAAAGGGGTATGGTCAAATGCAACTGCCTGTGCTATACTATCGTATATTCTTTGGCAAGGAGAAAAAGAAAATGGAGAAAAAAGGTATCGTAGCTGAATTCAAAGAGTTCATCACCCGTGGCAACGTCATGGATATGGCCGTGGGCATCATCATGGGCAGCGCCTTCACCGCCATCGTTAAGTCTCTCGTGGACGACGTGCTTATGCCCGTCATCGGCATCCTCTTCGGCGGCATCGACTTCACCTCCCTGAAGGTGGTCCTGCGGGCCGCGGACGAGGCTGCCGGCATCGAGGAAGCTGCCCTCAAGTACGGCAACTTCATCCAGAACATCGTCAGCTTCCTGCTCATCGCCCTGGTGATCTTCCTTATGGTCAAGGGCATGAACAAGCTCCGCCGCAAGAAGGAGGAGCCCGCCCCCGCCCCCGCGCCCGATCCCGAGCCCTCCGAGGAAGTGAAGCTCCTCACCGAGATCCGCGACGCCCTGAAGAAATAAGACAGGAATCAAAAAAGCCCCACATGTTGGGGCTTTTTTGTATGCTCGCTTTATCGCTTCCGGTGGATCGTCACCACCAGGATGGCGGCAACGAGGCCCAGGGCCACGAGGCCGAAGGCGGCCAGAAGGCCGGTGACGAGGGAGCTTTGTCCCTCCGCTTCGGGCACGGCCGTAGGCGCGGGGGTGTCCGTGGGGGGCGGCTCCGGCGTATCCGTGGGCACCGGCGTGGGCGTGGGCGTCGGCGTGGGTGTGGGCGTCGGTGTGGGTGTGGGCGTCGGCGTGGGCGTCGGGGTAGCCGTGGGCACCGGCGAGGGCGTCGGCGTGGGGCTGGGCGTGGGTGTGGGCGTGGCGGTGAGACAGGTGAGGGGGATGTTCTCCAAAAAGTCGTCCTTTTTCGCGTCCTCGCCCACGGTAGTGAAGTACAGGCCGTACTTGCGGCAGTCGAACTGGTTGGACCGGAGCACCCGCAGCCAGTCGCTTCGCTGGGAGGGGTGGAAGGCGTAGGCCTCCTGGGCCACCTCGAAGGCGGTCTTGCCGTCGAAGAAGGCCAAGGGCCGGTCGAAATCCAGGACGATCTCGTTTTCCTTATACAGGTGGATATACAGTTTCTTCACCTGCCAGACGCCGTATTCCTGGGCGGAGGCAGGGTACTGGGTCTCGTCGGGGGCGGCTTCCACGGCCTCCCGCACGTTTCGGCTGACCAGCTTGTGGCCCGGATTCCCGTACTCGCCCTCGATGTCGTGGGTGATGACCACCTCCGGCTTGAAACGGCGGATCTCCCGGGTCAGTTTCTCGGTAAAGCGGTAATTGTTCTCCTGTTCGATGATGAAGAATACGGGCAGGTTCCGTACCCCGCAGTACCAGATGCCGTTGAGCGCCTCCTCGTGGCGCTCCTGCTCGGGCACGTAGCAGTAGACCACCTCCACGTGCAGGCCCCGTTCGGCGGCGTAGGTGGGCAGGATCCCGCCCATCATGACCAGCTCGTCGTCGGAGTGGGCGGACACCAGCATGATGTCGCACTTTTCGGGGGCCATCTCCCACAGGTGGATGTATTCAGGGATGTTGCCCGCTTCGTAGATATGCCATTCCGTCAAGCGGCAGTTGCCGCCGTTGTAGCCGCTCACCACCTCCAGGGTGATGCCCCGGGCCCCCTTCGGCACGGTGAGGTATCCCCGATCTCCCTCCCGATAGCGGACGCTGGTGCTGATGGGTTCCCGATCCTCGTTCACAAAGGTGTACCGGCATTCGTCGGGCGGTACGATCCACGCCCAGTAGACCACGCCCGCAGGCACGTCCTCGGTCCAGTAGATGCTGCCCTTGCTGCCCTGCTTCAGATCCACGCCGGATTTCCAGCTGTTGTCCGTGAGCCGGTTGGGATAGTTGCAAAAGCCCTCCCAATCCAGGATGCAGCGACCGTTCAGCAGCGGGTCCGGAGTGGGTGAGGGCGTGGGCGCCTCCGTGGGCGCAGGCGTGACTTCAGGGGTAGGCGCCGCCGTCGCGTCCCCCTCTCCCCAAGCGGAGGGGGCGGGCAGCAGCAAAAGGGTGAGCAACAGGAGGGGGAGCAGCTTTTTCACGGGATGCCTCAAGTATATAGATATGATAATGAAACGTAGCATATTTTGAGCCGTTCGTCAAGGTCGAGTGGATCGCAAAAAAAGTTGGAAAAGGTATTGACAAATATATCGGCAGGCGTTATACTCTAACCACGATATAACGACAGCCGATATAACGGCAACCGATAAAGGAGGCGAGCGTATGAACGGACAGGCGGCCCTGACGGAGGCGGTGTACTACATTCTACTGTCCCTGGTGACGCCCCGGCACGGCTACGGCATCATGCAGGAAGCGGAGCGCATGAGCCAAGGCCGGGTGAAACTGGCGGCGGGGACCCTCTATGGGGCATTGAACGGCCTGCTGGACAGGGGTTGGATACGGGCGGTCCCCGGGGCGGAGGACAGCCGCCGGAAGGAATACGCCCTGACAGACAAGGGAAAAGAGGCCCTGGAGAGTGAATTGGATCGGCTCAGGGAGCTGGTCAAAAACGGGGAGATCGTGCTGGGAGGCGAGGAATGATGAAAGAGGAAAAGAAGGACTTGCAGAAGCCGGAGAAAGAGGAGAAGGAAAGCTCCGGTCTGGCTGTGGGGCTCGCCATCGGTTTGGGCTTGGGCACCGCCATCGGCGCCGCCACCAAGAATCTGGGCTTGTGGATGCCCATCGGCATGTGTCTCGGCATGGTCGTGGGCATGTCCTTCGACAGCGAGAAGAAAGACAAGAAGGACGACGGCGACGATCAGCCGCAAGCATAAAGCAGGGAGGGAGCATGGACATGAAAAAGGTATTCAAGTGGTTCTGGGTGTGGGAATTCGAAAAGGAGGACATGTGGCTCAACAGCATGGCGGCCGAGGGCTGGACGCTGTGCCAGATAGGCTGGTGCACCTATTGGTTTGAGAGGACGGACCCCGGCGCCTACGAGGTGCGGCTGGAGTGCCGCAAGCCGGACGAGGCATATATCTCCTTCGTGAAGGATACTGGCGCGGAGTACATCGGCCATATGATGCAGTGGCTCTACTTCCGCCGCAAAAGCGAGCTGGGGCATTTCGAGTTGAACAGCGATCTTGACTCCCGGATCGAGCAGCTCAACAACATGGGCCGTATCCTGCTGCCCATCGGCATCCTTAACCTGGGCATCGGGCTTATGAATCTGCGCTACAACGGCCTGGGCGGCATCAACCTTATATGCGCCGGGTTACTCGCGTATGCCTACGGCCGCATCCAGGGCAAGCGGGACGAGCTCCAGCGGGAGCGCCAGCTGCACGAGTAAGGAAGGATTGGAAGCATCTGTGCCTTTTCTTTGTAAAGAAAAGGCACCCAAAAGAAACGCAAATGGGAAGTATGGCTGACGCTGTATTTCCCATTATTCTTCTTAAGTTTCTCTTTTTCCGCCGCTTTTTCTCTTTGTCTAAAGAGAAAAAGCGGCAAAAACGAATCTTTACAAATCGCCCCCTTCCATGTATAATATCGCCAAACGTGGATCGGGACAGGTAGCCATGGTCCAACCCCTTTAAGCGAGCCGCAGACGGTGGAAGGCGGCAGGGGACCCAAGGCGAGATCACCCGGGAGCGGGGACGTGAAAAGGAAGTAGCGGCCTCCGGCGGCCCCCCGTTACAGGGGCATACGAGCGGCGCAGTCTTCGGCTGCGCAAGGCGGGTGGTACCGCGGAAGATCAGGTCTTTCGCCCCGTTTGATACGGGGTGAAGGGCCTTTTAGTTTTCAATAAACAGTTGGAGGAACGTATGTACGACAAAGTATCGACGGATCTGAAGTTTGTGGACCGGGAGAAGCAGGTGCTGGCTTTCTGGAAGGAAAACCATGTGTTCGAGAAGAGCGTGGAGCTCCGCAAGGGCGCTCCCGCCTACACCGTCTTCGACGGCCCCCCCACGGCTAACGGCAAGCCCCACATCGGCCACGTGCTGACCCGGAGCATCAAGGACATCATCCCCCGGTATCGGACCATGAAGGGCTACGACGTCCTCCGCAAGGCCGGCTGGGATACCCACGGCCTGCCCGTGGAGCTGGAGGTGGAGAAGCAGCTGGGTCTCGACGGCAAGGAGCAGATCGAGGAGTACGGCGTGGAACCCTTCATCGAGGGCTGCAAAAAGTCCGTGTGGAAGTATTCCTCCGAGTGGGCGGACATGTCCGACCGGGTGGGCTACTGGATGGACATGGACGATCCCTACGTCACCTATCACGACGACTATATCGAGT
>JBGVAK010000030.1:0-7747 GCA_045224495.1 Christensenellales bacterium | reverse complement strand
AGCGGCCGTGGAATTTGTCGTAGAGGGGCTTCAGGGTGAGAGAAATGATGATGACCACCCCGTTGGTGAGGCCCCACAGGGCGAAGTTCCAGCCCGCCCCGTGCCAAACGCCGGTCAGCAGCCAGGTGACGAGGGTGGCGGTGTAGAGGGGCAGACGGGACAGGAAGCTGTCACCGAATTTCGTGCGGAGGCCCTTGGTCCACTTCAGGAAGGTCTTGCTGACGTTCAGGGGATAGAACACGTAGTCCCGGAACCAGCCGCCCATGGTCATGTGCCAGCGGGTCCAGTATTCCTCGATGTTTTTGGAGAGATAGGGCCGATCGAAGTTCTCCGGCAGGGTGACGCCGAAGAGCTCCCCCACCCCGAGAGCCATGTCGATGCCGCCGGTGAAGTCGGCGTAGAGCCTGAGGGCGTAGAGGACCATGCCGAGGAATACCCAGCCGCCCCGGTAATCAGCGGCCTGGGCCCCGAACAGCAGGGCTAAAGCGGGGGCCAGCCGATCCGCCACCAGCAGCTTCTTCGCTGCGCCCCAGAGGATGCGCACCAGGCCCCGGCCCAGCCGGTCCAGGTCGAAGTCCGCCCCCTCGTAGAGGGTCTTGGAGAGCATGTCGTAGCGGCTGATGGGCCCCTGGATCATCTGGGGGAAGAAGGAGGCGAAGAGGGCATATCGGAGGAAGTTTCGCTCCGGCGGGTACTTGCCCCGCTTCACGTCCATGAGATACCCCAGGGATTGGAAGGTGTAGAAGGAGATGCCCAGGGGCAGCACCCAGTTCACTTCCCAGGGGGCCCGAAAGGCGTCCAGCAGAAAGGCGGTATACTTGAGGGCCGCCAGCAGCCCCAGGTTCAGAACCAGGCAGACCAAGAACAGGGCCGTGCGCTTGCCGCTTTCCTTCTTCTTATAGGCGGCGACGGCCTCCCTGGTCAGCTCCTTCTTGTGCTCCGCCACGTAGGCCTTCTGCCGTTCCAGGCTTCGGCCCAGGAGCAGGGCGGTGCCGTAGACCGTGAGGACGGTGATCCCCAAAAAGGGCAGGTACGCCCGGCCCGCCAGGGTGTAGAAGGCCACGCTTCCCCCCAGCAGAGCGAGATACCGGAAGCGCTTGGGCAGCACGTAGTAGATTATGAGCAGGGCCCCCACCAGCAGGAGGAAGCCGGAGGAAAGAAAGGTCATGGACGGTTTATCAACAGGCAGGGTTCGTTTCACGGGAGGGGCAAGCCCCTCCCCTACGGGGAATTTGCCTTGCGGCGTTGTAGGGGACGGGCTTGCCCGTCCCGTTTATTCGTTTTCGATCCGCTGGATCAGGGCGAAGAGGGCCCGGGCGCTGTTGAAGTTTTCGGGCACGATGTCCACGGCCCCCAGCTCCACGTCGTAGGTCTCAGAAAGCTCCGCCGCGATGGAGACCACGTCGAAGGAGGTCAGGATCTTCCGATCGATGAGCCCCTCCGCCGTTTCAAAGTCGATGTCGGGATGCAGGTCCCGCAGCAGGTCCAAAAGCTGTTGGTAGGTCATTTTCTATACTCCTTCTGTTCGATGGCCTTGCGGTCGATCTTTCCGTTGGGCAGATGGGGGAGCTCCGCCCGCTGCTCCGTCCGGCTGGGGGTCATGTACCCGGGCAGCTTCACCTTCAATCCCACCACCAGGTCCCAGGGTTGAGCCGGTCCCGTGTAGAAGAGGTCGATCCGCTGCCGGTCCGCCACGTACATGCAGACGGCCTCGTGGACCCCTTTCAGGCTCAGGGCGGCGGCTTCGATCTCGCCCAGCTCCACCCGGTGGCCCATGTGCTTGATCTGCTGGTCCCGGCGGCCTACGAAGATGAGGTCCCCGTGTTCGTCCAAGCGGCCGTGGTCCCCGGTCCGGTAGCACAGATGTCCGTTCTCAGGATCGGCCGGGTCCGGGATCAGGGCGGCGGCGGTGCGGATGGGGTCCTTATAGTACCCCGCCATGACGCAGGGGCCCCCGATGACGATCTCGCCCGCGGTGTCGGGCTTCCCTTCGTCGTTCAACAGGTACAGCCGGGTGCCCGGGAAGGGCTTGCCCACGGGCACGGGCTTATCCGGGTCCTGCGGGCCCACGACCTGGTGATAGAAGCTCATGCCCGTGCACTCCGTGGCCCCGTAGAGCTGGAAGATGCGGGCGTCGGGGCAAGCCTTCTGCCAGGCCGAGAGCTGCTTCACGGGGAAAATTTCGCTGCCGAAACACATGAGCTTCAAATGCTCCGGCACCACGGCGTAGAAGGTCCGAAGCCGGGACACCAGGCTGAAGGCCGAGGCCACCCAGCACAGGGCATTGATCTTCCGTTCATTGATGTACTCGATGAGGGCGATGGGGTTCACGAACAGCTCCCGGGGCAGGAGGTACGCCGTGGCCCCCTTGACCATGACCCCCAGCAGCTCCTTGAGCCAGGCGTCGAAGTACAGGGGGGACTGGATGCCGAAGATCAGGCTCTCGTCGAAGTCCAGGGCCTCTGGCAGCGTGGCGGCGTAATCGAGGAGGGAGCTCTCCCGGATGCTGACCCCCTTGGGCTCTCCGGTGGAGCCGGAGGTGAAGACCACGTAGGATAGGCCGTCGACGGCGCTTTCGTCCCGCAGCCGCGCCGGGCCCGGGAAGGCCGCCGCGCCGGTGTAGAGGATATGCTCCGCCGCCGGGCAAAGGGTTTCCGCCGCGGTCAGATTCTTACGATCCGTCAGCAGGAACCGGGGGTTCAGGGTGCGGACGATGCGCTCGAGCCGCTCCCTCGGCATCTGCTCGTCCAGGGGCACGTAGAAGCAGCCCGCCTCCATGACCCCCAGAAAGGCCGCGATCTCGGGGGCGCCCCGTTCCATGAGCACGCCTACAGGCTCCGCCTTCGCCCCGCTATTTTGGAGGCAGGCGCCCACGTTGGCCGCCGCCTGCCGAAGCTCCTCAAAGGTCAGGCCAAATTCCCCGTCGGAGAAGGCCAGCTTGTCCGGCAGCCGGTCCGCCGTGTCGTTCAAATAGGAAAGAAAACTCTTCATAGGTCGCCCTTTCACTGATCCACCGCCACCCGATATTCCATGGACGCGATGCGGCGCTCGTCGCCCTCCGCTGCCTTCACCTGGATGAGCAGCAGGATGTTGCCGTCCCGGTAGGTGTAGATGCCGTTCTCGTCCGTGCCGCCCAGGAGGGAGAGGAGCTTCTCCTCCTCGTCGTAGATGCGCAATCCCTGGGGGATGGTCACGGTGTCATCGGCCACGGTGACGGCGGTGATGCGGTCCACGCCCTCCACCTCGTTCACCGTCAGCTCGAAGCCCGGGTACCAGTAGAACAGGTCCTTGCCGATGTAGGCGCAGCTGTCCGCCTCGAAGCTGCCCGTGGGGTCGCCCAGGGCAAGGAGCACCGGCGCAGCCTCCATCCAGGGCTCGATCCGCACGCCCTTGCTCTCGAAGTACAGATCCAAAGTTTCTTCCGGCTCCGGCTCCTGGGAGGGCTCCGGCTCCGTGACCAAGGTCTCCTCTGTCTGAGCCGGGGCCTGCTCCTCCGTCACGGGGGCAGCGGTGACTTCCGCCGTAGGTGCGGCGGTGGCCGTGGCCGCGGGGGCGGCATTGGGGTCCAGGTACACCACGCCCGGCTTGGGGGTGGCCTGGGGAGCCGCCGTCTGAGAGCCGCAGCCCAGGAGGGCCAAGGTAAGCCCTGCACAGATCAGGGCGCAAATCCATTTCCTGTTCATCCGTTCGCCTCCGACTTCCGTTGTTTCTCCTGTTCGTACCGACGGCTGAGGTCGCTGTAGCGGGCCGCGATCACCGGGTCCAGCCGCTGATCCTCTATGAGCCCTCGTTCGCTAAGGTGCTGACCCAGCCAGCGGGTGTATTTCTCCGCCCCGAAGACGTTCAGATGGATGCCGCCGTCGTAGGTATCGGTGTTCAAATCGATGCCCATCTCGTCCATGAGGGGGATAGCGTTGATGTATTCGACGCCGTGCTCCTGGGCGTAGTTTGTGAGCCATTGGTCCCATTCGTCGTACCAGGCCGGGTACAGACAGGGACTCTTTACCAGGATCAGAGCGATCCCCTTCTCCCGGCACAGGTCCACGATCCTGTCGAGGTATTCTACCGGCTTCTCCCCGAAGCCGGCGTCCTGCAGCAGCGGCGCCGCCGGGAGACGGGTGTAGGGCACCTGCTCGCAGCGCATGAGGTAGCCGTTGTAGGTGAGCTCCGGCCCCGTGAACAGATACCGGGTATCCTCGCCCGTGAGCTCGAACAGCCTATCGTGGTACCGAAGGAGGGGCAGGTAGTAGCTGATCTCGCTTTCTCCCGCCGTCATGGACGCCCGGATCGCCTCGAACTTCTCTCGCGAGAGCCGCATGCCGTCCAAGGTCATGCGGTTGTAGGCCTCGCTCTGGGGCTCGGCGTAGCGCAGGGAGCAGACGGACAGGACCACCGCCCGAGGCGTCTCTGCCTGCAGCATTTCGCTGAGCAGATAGTAGCTCTGCCACATGAGCTGCTGGGCGCTGCCCCGGATATAGCTGGTGGCGCCGAATTCGTCGAACAGCGTCACAGGGGAGAAGCTTTCGTAGACCTCGCAGTCGCCCACGAAGAGGACCTGGTGCCCCTCGTCCTTGTGGGCGTACCAGTTCTCCACCATGCTCCCCTCCAAGGTCACCCCGGAGGCGTATTTGGGCCGCACCAGCCGCCCCAGGCCCCAGACCAGCAGGCCGGCCAGGACCAGGGCGAAGAGGGGGGTGAGCCAATTTCTGCGCTTTTTGACCTTTTCCATACGCTTCCTCATGCACCCAAAGGGCGCATACGTCTCTTAGCGGCCGTGCCGCAAAACGGTTACCAGTCCCGCACGAACTTCTCCGTGGCCGACTCGGGATAGACCCGATGATCGTACTTCCAGAAGAACGGATACAGGTCCAGGACCTCCTCGGTGGTCAGCATGAAGCACTCGAACTTCCGGCTGGGACCGTCGTTGTAGGGGTCGAAATGGTACCAGCCCGAGCCCAGGTCCACCATGAGCCAGTAGTGGCGCGCGCCGCTGTAGCGGATCACGAACATGGTCCTGGCCCCGATCTTCTCCAGCAGCACCTTGGCCGCCGCGCAGAAGGTGAAGCAATCCCCTCGCCGCGTGGTCAGGCCCCGCCAGGCCTCATACTTCCAGTCCCGCTTGTTGGATCGCTCCGTGTTCACGTAATGGTCCTTCACATAGCGGAAGATGGCGTAAGCCTTCTGGCCCTTGGTCATATCGTCCGTGACGATCTTGGCGAGGACCTTGTCCGCCGCCGCCTGGAGCTTTTCCTCTGTGACCGTGGGCCGGATAAAGCAAAGGCGCACCGTCTTCTCGGCGGTATTCCCCGCCCGGTCCGTAGCCCGATAGGTCACCGGATACAGGCCTGCGGTATAGATATCCACGGCGGAGTTGTCCACCGTCAGAGGCACTTCCCCGTCGGCATCATCTATAGCTGAGGCCTGGGCGAAGTAGGCCACCGCCTCGCCGATGTACACGTACTGATTCACCACGCCCAGGATCTTGGGCGGCTCCGTGTCCTGCACGATGTCGACGGTCCCCTCGATCTCGGTCCGGTTTCCCGCTATATCCACTCCGGCGATGGACACCGGCTGGGGCCCCTCACGGGTCCAGTCCGGCTCCACCACGTAGGACAGGGTCAGGCTGGTCTCGTCCTCCGCCACCGCAAGCAGGGCCCGGGGCGCTACGGGATGGTCCAAGTACGCCTGGGGCTTCTTGGGGAGGACGAGCCGGGGCGGCGTGGTGTCCACCACGTAGAGCCGCTGGATGCAGAGCACGTCGTCCACCATGGTGTTCACGTCGAAGCAGCCCAGGGTGCGGGGGGTGAAGCGAGCCACCTTCACCTCGCCCGAAAAGCTTTCGTCCAGTTCCTGGAAGCGTTTGGCCAGGGCTGGACCCGTCAGGGCCCGGCGGCTGGCCTCCCAGGTCAGGGGCTCCAAATCGGAGATGAGGATGGTGGCTTGGCCGGTGACCCGGTTTCCGCCTGCGTCCGTCACAGCGACGGTCACCGTCTGGTATCCTTGCCGGTCCCAGGCGGGCTCAGGGTCGAAGGCCATGGTCAGGGCCGAGGCATCGGAGACGCTGGTGACCAAACTCTCCGCCGTCAGGGCCTGTCCCGTGTGCACATAGGGGATGGCGGTCTCAAAGGTGCAGACCGGAGGCGTCGTGTCGTGGATCACCAGGGCGGTTTGAAACACCTGTCCCTCCGATTCCACCTCCAGGGTGTGGACCCCGGGAACGGAGGTGTCCACGGTGGTGAGATCCGTCACGAACCGGCCGGTCATGGTGTCCGTGGGCAAAAACCGCTCAATGGGGGGCACCGGCTCTCCGGCTTCCATGTCGATCCGGGATACCGGTCCCAGGATGGTGCAGGAGGTCTTGACCAGGCCCACGTTCCCCGACAGGTCCTCCAGCCGCACGATCACCTCGTAGTCCCCCGCCTCATGAAAGGTCGGCGCCTCCTCGAAGGATACGCCAACCAGCTGGGCATCCGCCAGGTCCGTGATGAACGCGTCCGGCCCCAGCTCCTCGTCGAGGCCCAGGACCCGGAACACGCCCCGGGCCGTGGGGGCCGTGGTGTCCTGCTGGCGGACCATGGCGATCCGGGGACCGTCCTTCCCGGCCACCAGGACCACCGCTTCGCCTGGCTTTTTCCAGTCGATCTTCCCAGTGTCGAAGCACCAGCGGGCCTCGCCCCCGTCCTTCATGAGAGCGGACGCGGGGGGACAGCTGCCGGTCATCTCCCAGACCGTCAGCGGCCGGACCTGGCGATAGAGCCAATGGTAGGCACCTACCGGTGCGCCGATGAGGAGCAGCAGTCCCAACAGGAGCAGCCAAAACCAGTGGACCGTATGCTTTTGTCGGGCCTCTGCCTGCTCCACCGCCGTACCTCCATAAATATACTCAAATATCATAGAATAAAACGCCTCCGATGTCAATAAATCCAGGAATGCTGACCTGTAAAACTATCGTTGAAAAAGGGACCGGAAGGGCGTATACTGAAAAAAAGCTTTGTAAAGGAGAAACATAAAATGTCCTGCACCACGATCCTGGTCGGCAAACGCGCCAGCAACGATTCCTCCACCATGATCTCCCGGACCGACGACGGCCACTTCGACGTGAAGAAGCTGGTGGTCGTGGAGCCCAAGGACCAGAAGAAGAAGTATAAGAGCGTCATCTCCCACGTGGAGATCGACCTGCCCGAAAAGCCCCTCAGGTACACCGCCTGCCCCAGCGTGGACCTGTCCCACGGCATCTGGGCGGCCACGGGCATCAACGCCGCCAACGTGGGCATGACCGCCACCGAGACGATCACCTCCAACCCCCGCGTGCTGGCGGCAGACCCGCTCGTTGTCTATCAGAAGGCAAAGAACAGACGCGAAAAGGACGTGCCCGGCGGACTGGGGGAGGAGGACTTCGTGGTCCTCGTCCTGCCCTATATCCACACGGCGCGCGAGGGCGTGGAGCGCCTGTCATCTCTGATCGAACGGTACGGCACCTATGAGTCCAACGGCATCGCCTTCAACGACGAGAATGAGATCTGGTGGATGGAGACGATCGGCGGCCATCACTGGATCGCGCGGCGCGTGCCTGACGAGGTCTGCGTCATCAACCCGAACCAGTTCGGGATGGACGGCTTTGACTTTGACGACGCTTTCGGCAAGCAGGAAGAGAATATGTGCTCGAGGGATCTGCGGGAGTTTATCGCAGAGAATCATCTGGACCTCAATCAGGACGGCGTGTTCAACCCCCGCGCCGTGTTCGGCT
>JBGVAK010000029.1:0-7834 GCA_045224495.1 Christensenellales bacterium | reverse complement strand
ACGATGGTGCGGATGGCCTTGGCGATGCGGCCCTGCTTGCCGATGACCTTGCCCACGTCGGAGGGGTCCACGGAGAGCTCGATGACGAAGGCGTCATCCTCCTCCCGCATCTCCACCTTCACGGCGTCGGGCTGGTCCACCAGGCTCCGGGCGATAAACAGTACCAGCTGGTCCATGGCTTACTCGATGGCGCCGGACTTCTTCAGCAGGGCGCGGACGGTGTCGGTGGGCTGGGCGCCGTTCTTCATCCAGGCGGCGGCCTTCTCGGTGTCGACCTTCAGCTCCGCGGGCTCGGTGCCGGGATTGTAGTAGCCCAGCTCCTCCACGAAGGCGCCGTTGCGGGGCGCACGGGAGTCGGCCACGATGATACGGTAGAAGGGGGCTTTCTTGGCGCCCATGCGGCGCAGTCTGATCTTCAGCATTGTTTGTTTTCTCCTTATTTTATATTTCTTTTTGATGTATGAAAAACGGTTTTGTCCGATTTTTCCTTAGAATCCGAAGGGGAAGCCGCCTCGGCTGGCCCGCTTCAAAAACTTCTTGTTGGTCATCTGTTTCATGAGCTGGCGGCTCTGGTTGAACTGGTTCATGAGCCGGTTCACCTCCTGGACGCTGGTGCCGCTGCCCTTGGCGATGCGCTTCCGGCGGCTGGCGTTCAACAGGTCCGGGTTGGCCCGCTCCGCCTTGGTCATGGACTGGATGATGGCCTTGGTCCTGGCAAGCTGCTTTTCGTCCACCTGGACGTTGCCCAGCTTGCTGGCCCCGGGGATCATCTTGAGCATGTCTTCCATGGAACCCATGTTCTGCATCTGCTCCATCTGGTCCAGGAAGTCGTTGAGATCGAAGGAGGCCGTCTTCAGCTTCTTCTCCATCTCGGCGGCCTTCTTCTCGTCGAAAGCCTGTTGAGCCTTCTCGATGAGGGTCAGTACGTCGCCCATACCCAAAATGCGGGAGGCCATCCGGTCCGGGTGGAAGGGCTCGATATCCGTCAGCTTCTCGCCGGTGCCCGCGAACTTGATGGGCTTGCCGGTGACCGCCTTCACGGACAGGGCCGCGCCGCCCCGGGTGTCGCCGTCCAGCTTGGTGAGAATCACGCCGGTGAGGGGCACCGCCTCGTGGAAGGCCTTGGCCGCGTTCACCGCGTCCTGACCGGTCATGGCGTCGATGACCAGCAGCACCTCAGCGGGGTTCAGCAGGTCCCGGAGCTTTTTGAGCTCGCTCATCATGTCCTCGTCCACATGGAGGCGACCCGCGGTATCCACGATGAGCACGTCGTAGAAGTTGCGCCGGGCGTACTCCACGGCTTCAGAGGCGATCTTCACCGGGTCGATCTGCCCCTTCTCGAAGACGGGGACCCCGGTCTTCTCGCCCACGATCTTCAGCTGGTCGATGGCGGCGGGCCGATACACGTCGCAGGCGCAGAGCAGCGGGTTCTTGCCGTACTGCTTCTTGAGGAGCATGGCGAGCTTCCCGCACATGGTGGTCTTGCCCGCGCCCTGGAGACCGGCCATGAGGATGATGGCGGGCTTGGTGGAGCCGAAGTCCAGCTTGGCGTTGGTGGCGCCCATGAGGGTCGTCATCTCCTCGTTGACGATCTTGATGATCTGCTGGCCCGGCGTCAGGCTCTCCAGCACGTCGGCGCCTACGGCCCGCTCGGAGACCTTCTTCACGAAGTCCTTGACCACCAGGAAGTTCACGTCGGCCTCCAACAGGACCAACTTGATCTCCCGCATGGCGTCCTTCACGTCCTTTTCGGACAGACGCCCGCGGCCCGTCAGCTTCTTGAAGATGTTTTGAAGACCACCGGAAATGCCCTCAAATGCCATAACTATTCTCCCTTTCCCGGCAGTTTTGCCGGTTTCGCTTGCGAAATTGCTGCGTTGGTCCGCAGCAAAGGCACAAACTGCGTGATGTGAAAAACCGTGTTTTTCACATCACTCCTCCCATACGCTCTCTACCGTGTCCAGGCCCTGCTGCAGCAGCTCCTTCTCCCGGTCGCTCACGTGGCTCTCCTTCACCAGCATGCGCATGGCGGCCATGAGCTTCTCCTGGCGGTTGAACTTCTCCACCAGCTTCAGGGTCTTTTCATAGTCCCTCAGCTGCTCCTCGGCTCGCTTCAGGGTGTCCCGGACCCCCTGGCGGGAGATACCCTCCCGCTCGGCGATCTCGGACAGGGAGCAATTTTCGTTGGCGTACTGGGCCATGATCTCCCGCTGCTTTTCGGTCAGCAGGAGCCCATACCAGTCCAAAAGCTCGCCCAGTTCGATCAGCTTATCCATACGCACCTCAGCAAAAGGCTGTAAAGTATTTTTACTTTACAGCCTACGTAGTATACCCTATGCGGTTGGAATTGTCAACAGTTATTTAGACGGTTTCAAAGAGCTCCTGAGGGAGCTGGGGGAGCTCGTCCAAACTGGTGAGATTGAACTTATGGAGGAAGGTGTCCGTGGTCACCAGGAGCATGGGCCGGCCGGGCACGTCCTTGCGGCCGGACACGGCGATAAGGCCCAGCTTTAGGAGCCGCTCCACCGCGTACTCGCAGCGGACGCCCCGGACCTCCTCTATTTCGCCTCGGGTCACGGGCTGGCGGTAGGCCACGATGGCCAAGGTCTCCAGGACGGAGTTGCTAAGGCTCCGCTGCTGGGTGGGGTTCAGCACCGCCTCCACGGCCTCCGCGTTCTCTGCCGCCGTGGTAAGCTGCACGGTGTCCGCCGTGATGAAGAGCCGAAGGCCCCGATCCTCCGCCTCGTAGGAGAGCTGCAGCTCGAAGAGCTTCTGTTTCAGCTCCCCGTCGGTCAGCTCCAAGCCCCGGCAGAGCTCGCTTAAGAGCACCGGCTCCCCGGCCACGAACAGTATGCTTTCTATCTTCGATGCGATCCGATCCATGCTCTATCACTCCGCGCCGCCGGGCAGCGCCTCCTCCTCGTCCATGTACACCGTGTCCTCCTCATCCTCCCTGAGGGTCCGCATGTGGATGCGGATGGGGGCGAAGGTGTCCCCCTGGGTGATGTGGATCTCCCCTCGATTCATCATCTCCAGCACCGCCATGAAGGTGACCACCACCTCCATGCGGGTGGGCGTTTCGCTCAGCAGTTCCCGGAAGGACAGGTGCTGGTTCGCCAGGAGCTTCTTGCGGATGAGTCCTGACCGCTCCCGGACGGTGTAGGTGTCCTGGCGGACCCGCTGCTCCCGGGGCCCCTCCTCCACGTCCTTGGCGCCTGCCAGGGCCTGCAGGAAGGCCTTCAAAAGTCCCTCCGCCGTGGCGTCCGGCAGGTCCGCCTCCTCCTTGGGGGGCGGCAGCTCCTCCGGCAGCCGGGAGAACCGAAGCCGGGCCTGCTCGTAGAGATCGTTCAATTCCTCCCCGGCGACCTTGTAGATCTTATACTCCTTCAACCGACGGATGAAAGCCTCCTCCGGGTCCTCCTCCTCCCCCTCTTCGAGGGGTGCCGGCCGAGGCAGCAGGTGCCGGGACTTCAAATACACCAGCTGGGCGGCTACGGTGAGAAAGTCGCTGGCCGCGTCCAGCTCGTCCTCGGTGAGATCCTGCATGTATTCCAAGTACTCCGCCGTGATCTCGGACACGAAAATATCCTCGATGTTCACCTCCGCCTTTTCGATCAGGTGCAGGAGAAGATCGAGGGGACCGTCGAAGTCCTGGATGTGTACCCGATACCCGTCCATCTACGCCACCAAAAGCTTGCTGATGAGGCCGAAGACCAGGTTCTGGGCCCATTGGATGGGATAGGACAGGACCCCCAGCCACAGCAGGGCCAGCAGGATGTAGCGACCGTACTGATGGAGGAAGGCCACAGCCTTGTAGGGTACGTATCGGCCCAGCAGCACCTCCGCCACGTGGCTGCCGTCCAGGGGCGGGATGGGGATCAGGTTGAAGATGATCAGGGTGGTGTTGATGCCGATCAGGTTCAAAAAGATATAATAGAAAGCGTCGTTGAAGAACAGCCGGTTGTCCCAGCGCACCAGGACGATGAACAGGGCGGAAAAGAAGATCACCTGCAGCAGGTTCATGGTCACTCCGGCCAGGGACACGATGATGTCGTCCCGCTTGTAGTTCTTGAAGTTCCGGGGGTTCACCGGCACGGGCTTGGCCCAGCCGAAGCCTAAAAACAGCAGGCACAGGGTGCCCAGGACGTCGAAGTGGTCCAGGGGGTTCAAACTCATGCGCCCCAGGTTCCGGGCCGTGGGGTCGCCGCAGCGATAGGCCGCGTAGGCATGGCCCCACTCGTGGAGGGTCAGGCCCAGGAGCAACGCGGGCAGCATATACAAAAGCTGCATGGGGTTTTGGATGAAGTACTGTATCCGGCTCATGGGGACAGTATAGCCTATTTCGCCCCCTTTTGGCAAGTCCTCTTAGCTGCCCACGCGGAGGTAATCCGCCCCCACCCGCCGAAGGAGGTCCAGGAGGGAGTGAGACGCCACGTCCGCTGCCGGGTACAGGGCCACGGAGCAGACCTCCTCCCCGCCCAGGGTGAACACGGCTCTGCCCACGGTCACATCGGCATACAGCGGCGCGGTCAGGGAGTCGGGCACGTCCAGCCGCCGGTCCACCTTCCCTGCGGACTTGTTTAGGAGCAGGGAGGCGTCCTCATGGGCCACCAGGTCCACGGTGGCCCGATCCCCCGACAGCACGGGCCAGTCCGGAGCCACCACTTCCCCCGTCCCTGTAAGGTGCACGGGCTGGAAGGTGGCGAAGGCGTAGTCGAAGAGGGCTGTGGCGGCGGCGAAGCGCTCCTCGCTGGACTTGGCGCCGATAATTGCGGTCACGTAGACCGCTTCCTGCCGCTTCACGGCGAAGACGCCCGTATAGCCTTCCTCCTTCTGGGAGCCGGTCATAAGGCCGAAGCAGCCCGAATAGCTGCGGATCATGCGGTTAGCGTTGACCAACTCCGTCTCCCGGCCGCCCGCGTGGATGATATGCTCCATGTACTGACCGGACCAGCGGCAAAAGTGCTGGCTTTTCACGGCGGCGGCCCCCAGGGCGCACAGGTCCAGCGCGGAGAAAGCCGTGCCTGTACCCAAGCAGTCGGAGAGGGTGCGATCGATCCCCAGCTCCTTCAGGGTGACCTGGATGTTGTTGAGGAACACGCTCTCGGACCCGAAGGCGTTCTCCCCCAGGGTCACGATGGCGTCCCCGGCGGAGATCATGACGGCAGCCTTGAGGAGCTCCCCCGCCTCGATCCGCTCTCCCGATTCCAGGAAGGCCGTGGGGCCAGAGATGGAGGCGGCGTGAGGGGACACCTGCATGCCCGTGCTCTCCGATATCAATCCGCTGTCGAAGGCCCGGCACAGGGTCAGGACGGCGGGGAGCTTCCGAAGCCCCGCCACGGCCATGGCTTCCATGCCCTTCTTGTCCAGCAGGGGCTCCGCCCGGCCAGGCAGGGTCAGGCAGTAGGCGGGGACTTTTCCGTCCACCACGTCCTCGTCCCCCCAGGTCCCCACGGGCAGCAGCAGGATGAACACGGTCAAAGCTACAGATAGAAAACGGCGCACAGGCTTTCCCTCCAAACCTCTTTTGGGATAAGCCTATGCGCCGACGCTTCGCTTCAGTCCATCGAAAGCCGTCGTTTTCGATGGGTTCGTTACTTCAGGATGTCCTTCAGGAAGGACTCGCCTGCGTGCCAGGGGGTGCCGGTGAGATAGTCGTAGATGGTGGCGGCGATGTCCGCGAAGCTCCTGCGGACGCCCAGGTCCACGCCACCCTTCACAGGCTTGCCGGCCACCAGCAGGGGGATATGCTCCCGGGTGTGGTCCGTGCCGTGATGGGCCGGGTCGCAGCCGTGATCCGCGGTGATCATGAGGATATCCTCGTCCTTCATACGGCCCATGATGTCGGGAAGTTGCTCGTCGAAGCGCTCGAGAGCCTTCGCGTACCCCTCCACGTCCCGGCGGTGGCCGTAGAGCATGTCGAAGTCCACCAAATTGGTGAAGATGAAGCTGCCCGTGCCGTCGGCGATGAATCGCTCCGTAGACGCCACGCCCGTCTCGTTGTTCTTGGTGTGATCCACCACGTCGATGCCCCGGTGGCAGAAGATGTCCTCGATCTTGCCGATGGCCACCACGGGCAACCCCTGGGCGTGGAGCCCGTCCAGGATGGTGTCCTCAAAGGGCGGGATGGCGTAATCCTTGCGGTTCTCGGTGCGGACGTACTTGCCGTCCCGCTTGGTGAAGGGGCGGGCGATGACCCGGCCCACCAGATACTCGCCCTGGAGCATCTCCCGGGCGATCTCGCAGATGCGGTACAGCTCCTGCAAAGGAATGATCTCCTCGCATGCCGCCACCTGGAACACGCTGTCCGCGGAGGTGTAGACGATGGGCTTGCCGGTCTTCACGTGCTCGTCGCCCAGGCGCTCAATGATCTCGGTGCCGCTGGCTACCTCGTTGCCCAGGGTGCCCCGGCCGATCTTCCGTTCAAACTCGTCCATGAGGGCCCGGGGGAAGCCGTTGGGGAAGGTCTTGAAAGCGGTCTTCTGGATGAGGCCCGCCATCTCCCAGTGGCCGCAGGTGGTGTCCTTGGCGTGGGTCACCTCCCTGCACTTGCCGTAGGCGCCTTCCACGGGCCCTTCCCATGGGGGCAGGGGGCTGCCCTCGATGTGGCCAATTCCCAGCTTCCGCATGTTGGGGATATTCAGGGGGTGCCGCTCCTCAATATGGCCTAGGGTATTGGCCCCCACATCGTCGAATTCTGCCGCATCGGGCAGGGCGCCGATGCCCACGCTGTCCAGGACGATCAAAATGGCTCTCTTGCTCATACCGTTAGCTCCTGTTTCATGATTTAGAATCAGTATATCAAATCTCCCACGGATTGACAACTGGTCAGCCCTAAATCCCGCCCCGCCTCCAGGGCCATGCTGCGGCCATTGATCCTGTCCAGCTCCCGGAGAAAATCATCCCGGCCCCGGTCGTAGGGCAACAGGAGCTTCACGTGCTCGTAGACGGCGAAGAGGAACTCCCCGTTGGTGGGCATGCCCTGCTTGTCCTGGGCGCTGTAGCCGAAGTACTGCCGCTGGACCCCCTTCCCCGCCAGCCGCCAACAGCTCTCCACCCCGTGACGCATGGCCCGATCCACCATGACCGGAGAGGAACCGTGGCGCTTGGACAGGGTGGGATACAGCTGCTGCATGAGCTTGATGCGGGAGGGGTAGGCCATCTCGGACAGGAGCCCCACGCCGTCGGAGAAGTACCGGAAGGCCAGCAGATGCCTGGGCACGCTGAGAGCGTCCAATGAGCATTGGGCCTGGAGGGTGAACCAGCCCCGGCGGCCGCCCTCGTCGGGGCCTTCCCCCAGGAGCAGCGCGATCCGCCGCAGCACCAGTTCCAATACCAGAGGCTTATAGAACACGAAGGTGGCGGCGGACAAGAGTTCGCTTCGAGAGCCGCCCTCCCGCTCGGCCAGCAGAAACAAGGGCACTTGCAGCGTCCGAGCCCGGTCCAACAGATCCCAGCCGGCGGCCATCAACAGCTCGTCCTCCGCCAGCAGAAAGCGGGTCCCCGCCTCCAGCCGTTCCGTGGCGGTCACGCCCCTATCCAGCAGGTACGCCTCCGCCCGCAGCCGATCCCTGGGGCGCAGCAGCAAACAGGCCCTTCTTTCCTCATTCCTGTTCATGCCCGTCTCGCCTCCTCGGGGAAGGTCAGCCCCTGATCATGGTAGGGGCTCTCCATGCGTATGCGCACCCGGTCCGCCACCATGTAGATGAAGGCGGAGTTGGAGGGCGTGTCCCGATGGGCCTCCACGGTGTAGCCGAAGAAGGTCTGGATGGTGTTGATGTCCGCCCGCATCCAGGCGCACTCGATGGCGTGGCGCATGGCGTGCTCGGCCATG
>JBGVAK010000028.1:0-14485 GCA_045224495.1 Christensenellales bacterium | reverse complement strand
GAACAGCTCGTCCCGCCGTTTACTCAACGCCCGATCCAGCAGGATGGGGAAGCCCAGCTGGGAGGTGTAGTCGATCCAGTCGCCGCTCTTGACACACTGTACGGCCTGCTCCGGGGTACGGAGCTTGCTTCGATACTCGCTGTAAAAGTCCATGGGGCACTCCTTCCGCCTGTTAGGATATTTTGATTATATCATTCCACAAAGCCCTTGACAATTCCCAGGACCTGGTATATTATTGTGCACATCGAATATACACAATATACACAGGAGGAAAACCATGCAGCTATTGGAAGTGCGGGACCTGGAGAAACGATACCCGACCTTTACCCTGGACAAGATCAGCTTTTCCCTGGAACCCGGGTACATCATGGGCTTTATCGGCCGCAACGGGGCCGGGAAGACCACCACCATGAAGGCCATGCTGAACCTCATCCACCGGGACGGCGGAGAGGTGTACGTGAACGGCAAGTCCTTCTTCGAGAACGAGCAGGCCTGCAAGGGCGAGATCGGCTTCGTCATGGGCGAGTTCGACTGCTACAAGAACGCCACGCTGAAGACCATCACCGACGTGACGCGTCGCTTCTACCCCCACTGGGACCAGGGGGCCTACGAAAAATACCTGAGCCGCTTCGCTTTGGAAGAAGGTAAGAAGGTCAGCCAGCTCTCCGCGGGCATGCGGGTGAAGTACGCCCTGGCCCTGGCCCTGAGCCACGACGCCAAGCTCCTCATCCTGGACGAGCCCACCAGCGGATTGGACCCTGTGTCCCGGGACGATCTCCTGGACGTGTTCCGGGATCTCATCGAGGACGGCAGCCGCAGCATCCTCTTCTCCACCCACATCATCTCGGACCTCGAAAAGTGTGCGGACTACATCACCTACATCAAGGGCGGGAAGATCCTTGCCTCCATGGACGTCATCACCTTCCGGGAGGGCTACCGCCTGGTGTCCGGGGATCGGGAGCATCTGGAGGTGCGCCGCAGCAAGCTCATCGGCTGCAAGGAGCACGCCTTCGGCTTCACGGGCCTCATCCGCGCCGAGGACGAGGCGGCCTTCGCAAACTGCCAGATCGCGCCGGCGGACCTCGAGTCCATCATGATCTACACCGAACAGGAGGATAGCCATGAAACAGCTGTTTTATAAGGAATTGAAGCTCTGCCTGCCGCTGCAGGTGCCCCTGTTCTTCCTCTTTGCGGCCATGCTGTTCATCCCGGCCTACCCTTATCTGGTGGCCTGCTTCTTCACCTGCAACAGCATATACTATATGTACAACCAGAGCGTGGGGAACAACGATCTACTGTTCACCGCCCTGCTGCCCGTATCGAAGGCTCAGGTGGTCAAGTCCCGGGTCCGATTCACGGTGGTCATCGAGATGATCATGTTCCTGCTCCTGGTCCCCATGATCTTCGTGAACCACAAGCTGGTCCCCCAGGGGAACCCGGCGGGCACCGACGGCAGCCTCACCTTCCTCGGTGCGGCCCTGGTGCTGTTCACGGTCTTCAACGCCGTGTTCATCCCCGCCTTCTACCGAGACGAGCACAGGGCGGGCAAAAACTTCCTTATCAGCACCATCGCGGTCTTCGTGTGGATCGTCCTGTGGGAGGGCTTCATGATCACCGCCGGCGCCGCCAAAGCGCAGGTGCCCTTCTTCGCCTGGGTGGCGGAGAACCTGGACGCCTTCCCCGCGACGGACGTGGCCTGGCGGGTCCAGCTCATAGCCCTGGGCGTGGGCGCGCTGATCTACGGCGTGGGCACCTCCATCGTGAGCCGCAAGGCCGTGGGCATCTTCGAGCAGGTGGACCTTTGATGGACCTGTTCCTCAGCGGCAGCTCGCCGTTGCCCATCTACCGGCAGCTCTTCGACCAGCTCTGCGCCCAAATTTTGGACGGGCGCTTGAAGAGCGGCGACGCCCTGCCCCCCATCCGCACCGTGGCCCGAGAGCTCTCCATCAGCGTCATCCCCGTGAAGCGGGCCTGGGAGGAGCTGGAAGCGGCAGGCTTCATCGAGAGCTTCGTGGGCCGGGGCTGCTTCATCGCGCCCATGAGCGCCGACAAGCTCCAACGGCTCAAGCAGGCCATGGCCGCCGACAGGCTTTCCGACGCCGCAGCCTACTGCAAGGGTCTGGGGCTGAGCCTGGAGGAAGCGGAGAAGCTGCTCCGGGAGGCGTGGACGCCGAAGGAGTGACGCTTTTCTCTCCCTTTGCCGCCAGGCAATACGTCACTTTGTCATTGACGCTTCCCTCAAAACGTGATACCTTATCCATAGCACCCCTGATCCCAAGCGGTCAGGGGATTTTTCAAGAGGTGGGCATGGCGGCGAATACGAAGAACCTGACCGAGGGCGGCATCAAGCGGGTGCTGCTGTCCTTTGCTATGCCCCTATTTTTGAGCCAGCTCTTCCAGCAGCTCTATAACTCCGCCGACGCTCTCATCGTAGGCAACTTCCTGGGCAAGGAGGCCCTGGCCGCCGTCAGCTCCTCCGGTCCCCTCATCAGCCTGTTCATCGGCTTCTTCAACGGCGCGGCCACCGGCGCGGGGGTGGTGCTCTCCCGGCACTTCGGAGCCGGAGAACGCGACAAGGTCCGCAAGGCCATCCACACCAACGTGCTCTTTAGCCTGCTGTGCGGGCTCCTTCTCTCCGTGGTGGGGGTGCTCCTGACCCCCCATATCCTGCGGTGGATGGGCACGGACCCCGCCGTGCTCCCCCAGTCGGAATCCTACTTCCGTTGGTACTTCGTGGGCGCGGCGGTCATCGTCATGTACAATTCCCTTAAGGGCGTCATGATGGCCCTGGGCGACAGCAAGCGGCCCCTCTACTACCTCATCTTCTCCTCGGTGCTGAACGTCCTCCTTGACCTGCTGTTCGTAGGCGTCCTTAAAGGGGGCGTAGCGGCCGCCGCCGTGGCCACCACCCTTTCCCAGGGCATCAGCGCCGTCCTCTGCCTCGCGCACCTGCTCCAGCGAGACCAGATCTACACCCTGAAAGCCCGGGAGCTTCGGATCGACCCCCAGATGCTGAAAGACATCGTCCGCATCGGCCTGCCCACGGGGATCCAGATGTCCGTCATCTCCATCGCCAACGTCATGGTCCAGAAGAACATCAACTCCTTCGGGGCCGACGCCATGGCCGCCTGCGGCTCCTACGCCAAGGTGGAGGGCTTCGTGTTCATGCCCATCACCTGCTTCTCCCTGGCCCTGACCACCTTCATCAGCCAGAACCTGGGGGCCGGGAAGCTAGACCGGGTCAAGGCGGGCTGCCGCTTCGGCCTCCTCTCCTCCGTCCTTTCGGCGGAGCTGATCGGCGTGATCGTGTTCTTCTGGGGGCCCCAGCTCATCTCCCTGTTCAACAGCGATCCGGCGGTGCTGGCCATCGGCCAAAAGCAGTGCCGGATCGAGTCGCTGTTCTTCTGCATGCTGGCCCTCAGCCACACCGTGGCCGGCATCTGCCGGGGCGCGGGCAAGGCCACGGTGCCCATGCTGGTCATGCTGGGCATCTGGTGCGTGCTCAGGATCACCTATATCACCGTGGCCATGCACCTCTGCCACGACATCCGGCTGCTGTTCTGCGCCTATCCCCTGACGTGGACCATCAGCGCCGCCATCTTCTGGATCTACTATAGGCGCTCCAACTGGATGGGCGCCCCTCGGGAGGGCTGATATGGACGCCAAAAACGATAAACTGATCCGCATGACCACCCAGCCCGTGAAGAAGCTGGTGCTGCGCCTTGCCGGGCCCACCATCGCCTCCATGCTGATCTCCTCCCTCTACAACATGGCGGATACCTTCTTCGTGGGCCGCATGGGCACCTTCGCCACCGCCGGCGTGGGCCTCATCTTCCCCCTCATGTCCATCATGCAGGCCTTCGGCTTCTTCTTCGGCCAGGGCTCCGGCAACTACGTGTCCCGGTGCCTGGGGGCCGGGAAGAACGAGGACGCGGAAAAGATGGCCGCCACGGGCTTCTTCTGCGCCCTCGCTATGGGCGCCCTGATCTTCGGCCTGGGGCAGCTATTCTCCTCCCCCGTGCTGCAGGTCCTGGGGGCCGACCCCGCCCGGGTAGCCCAGGAGACCGTGGACCACGCCCGCGCCTACTATACGACCCTGCTCTTCGGGGCCCCCTTCGTCCTCGCTTCCTGCGTCCTCAACAACCAGATGCGCTTTCAGGGCAACGCCTTCTTCTCCATGATCGGTCTCGTGTCCGGGGCGGTGCTGAACATTGGCCTCGACCCCCTGTTCATCTTCGTGTTCCAGATGGGCGTCCGGGGCGCCGCCGCGGCCACGGTGGTGAGCCAGATCTTCAGCTTCTGCGTGCTGTATCTCGGCACCCTGCGCAGCGACACCCTGAAAATCAAGGTCCGGAACCTGACCCCCACGGCCCACTATTTGGGCAACATCGTGGCGGGCGGCATCCCCTCCCTCCTCCGACAGGGCTTCGGGAGCGTGGCCACATTGTGCCTCAACGCCGCTGCGGCCGCCGCCGTGCCCCTCAGCCAGGCCGACGCGGCCATCGCCGCCTTCTCCGTGGTGAACCGGGTCATGTTCTTCGTGTTCTCCGCCCTGCTGGGCTTCGGGCAGGGGTTCCAGCCCGTCTGCGGCTATAACTGGGGCGCCCGGAAGTTCGACCGGGTGAAGGAAGCGTACCTCTTCTGCATCAAAGTGGGGGTTGCCTTCCTGCTGCTCATCTCCACCTGCACCTTCCTCTTCGCCGGGCCCATCGTGTCCCTGTTCCGGGACGATCCCGAAGTGGTCCGCATGGGCATCGTGGCCATGCGCTGCCAGAGCTGCACCTTGCCCCTCATGGCCATGGTGGCCACCTCCAACATGCTCTTTCAAACCACGGGCAAGACTGCCCGGGCCACCCTCCTTGCCATCGCGCGGCAGGGCCTCACCTTCATCCCCTGCGTGCTGCTGCTCCCCCGCATCGTCGACCCCGCCATCTGGGGCGTGTATCTGGCCCAGCCGGCGGCGGACCTGGTGACCTTCCTCATGGCCGTGCCCATGGCGCTGCACATCCTGCCCCGGTTCAAGCGGGCCATGGAGGATCCCACCTTCACGCCGTAGGTTTGTTGCCGTGGCAACATTCTTTCCGACGTGAACTGGCTATAATAATCCTGCCTGAGAAACCCAGGCAGAAAGAAGGATTACCAAATGAAGAAATATATGTCTCTGCTGTTGAGCCTGCTGCTCCTGGCGGCCCTGATCCCGGGCTGCGCCGTCGCCGAGTCTGAGCCCGTGGTCATGCGCCTGGGCGGCCTCAAGGGCCCCACCACCATGGGCATGGTGAAGCTCCTCAGCGACAGCGACGCGGGCCTCACCGCCAACAAGTACGAGTACACCATCGCGGCCGCCGCCGACGAGCTGACGCCCAAACTCCTAAAGGGCGAGCTCGATATGCTGGCCCTGCCCGTGAACGCCGGCGCCATCCTGTACAACAAGTCCCAGGGCGGCGTGACCATGCTGGCCGTCAACACCCTGGGTGTCCTGTACATCCTGGAGAAGGGCGGCGAGACCGTCAAGTCCGTGGCGGATCTCAAGGGCAAGACCATCTACGCCACCGGCAAGGGCACTACGCCCGAGTACGCCCTCTCCTACCTGCTGACCGCCAACGGCCTCGACATCGCCAAGGACGTGGCCATGGAGTGGAAGAGCGAGCCCTCCGAGGTGGTGGCCCAGCTCGCTAAGGAAGAGAGCGCCGTGGCCATGATGCCCCAGCCCTTCGTCACCGTGGCCAAGGGCAAGGTGGAAGGTCTGCGGGTGGCTCTGGACATGACCGCTGAATGGGAGGCCACCGGCAACAGCCTGATCACCGCGGGCCTCATCGTCCGCACCGCCTTCCTGCAGGAGCATCCCGAGGAAGTGAAGACCTTCCTCGAAGAGTACGCCGCTTCCACCGCCTACGCCAACGAGCATCCCGCTGAGGCCGCCGTGCTGGTGGAGCAGTTCATCGGCGTCAACGCCGCCGTGGCCGAGAAGGCCATCCCCGCCTGCCACATCGTGTGCGTCACGGGTGAGGAGATGAAGGCCGCCGCCGAGGGGTATCTGAAGGTGCTCTTCGAGCTCAACGACAAAGCCGTGGGCGGTGCGCTGCCCGGCGAAGACTTCTACTATCTGCCGTGAAGGAACTGCTGAAACAGAAAACCATACACAAACTCCTCTCCGTAGCTCTCGCCTTGCTGGTATGGCAGGCGGGAGCTATGGCGTTAGATCTGAATCTGCTGCTGGTGACGCCGCTCGAGGTGGTGAAGCGGCTCTTCACCCTGGTGGGCGAAAGCGACTTTTGGCGGACGCTCCTCTTCTCCTTCAGCCGGATCGTACTGGGGTTCGCCCTGGCCTTCGCCCTGGGGTGCCTGCTGGGCGTGCTGTCGGGGAAGTGGCCGCTGCTCGAGACCCTGCTGTGGCCCTACGTCATCACCATCAAGACCGTGCCCGTGGCCTCCTTCATCATCCTGAGCCTCATCTTCTTCTCCGCCAGGCAGCTTTCCACCTTCATCTCCTTCCTCATGGTGTTCCCCGTGATCTATTCGAACGTCCTGGAGGGCATCCGCAGCACGGACCAGGCGCTTTTGGAGATGGGACAGGTGTTCCGCATCCCCTGGATACGGCGGCTCGGCTACATCTATCTGCCCCACCTGAAGCCCTTTTTGTTCTCCGCCTGCTCGGTGGCCCTGGGCATGAGCTGGAAGTCCGGTGTGGCGGCGGAGGTCATCGGCGTGGCCTCCGGATCCATCGGGGAAAAGCTGTACGAGTCCAAGGTATACTTCATCACGGAGGACCTGTTGGCCTGGACGGTGGTCATCGTTCTGGTCAGCGTCCTCTTCGAGAAGCTGTTCCTGCGGCTCATGAAGGCGGCCTTCGACCGCTGGGAGGCCCAATAATGGCTATCGTGATCGAAAACCTCACCAAGTCCTACGGCGACAAGCTGGCCCTGCCCCCCTTCTCCTGCACCTTGGCGGAAGGGGAGATCGTGTGCCTGCTGGGCCAATCCGGCTGCGGCAAGACCACCCTGCTCAGGCTCCTGCTGGGCCTCGAAACGCCCACGGGCGGCACGGTGACGGGCCTTCCCCACCGGATCAGCGCCGTGTTCCAGGAGGATCGGCTCTGCCCGGCCTTCTCCGCCGTGACCAACGTTTCCCTGGCCCTGGGGCGGCAGGTGCCGAAGGGGGAGATCGTCAATCTGCTCACCGACCTCGGTTTGGGGGACGCCCTGAAAAAGCCTGTCCGGGAGCTCAGCGGCGGCATGCAGCGCCGGGTGGCCATCGCCCGGAGCCTCCTCTTTCCCGCAGACCTGTTCCTCATGGACGAGCCCTTCAAGGGCCTGGACGAGGACACCCGCAGGACCGTCATGGACACGGTCTTGGCCTGCACGAAGGGCAAGACGCTGCTGGTGGTCACCCACGATCCGGAGGAGGCAGCCTACCTGGGCGGACGGATCGTCCGCATGTGAGGGCGCGACGCCCTCTTTTTTTACTTGCTTTTTCGGCGGATTTGCGGTTAAATAGACGAGAAATGTTTTGAAAGGGGGCACAAAGAGCCATGAAGCGCATGTTTTTGCTGGGGCTGCTGGCGGTGCTGTTGCTGTTGGGCTGCGCCAGGCAGGCTCTGGAAGCGGTGGAAGCGACGCCCGCGGCCACGGCTGCGCCCACCCCCGCGCCCACGGCGGTGCCCGTCGCCACGGTCCAGACCCTGACGCTGACCATGGCCCCCACGGCGGAGCCTACGGCCACGCCTGCGCCTACCCCTACGCCCACGCCCACGCCTACGCCGACCCCCAGCCCCACGCCCGCGCCCACGCCCTTCTCGCTGGTGCTGCTGCCGGACACCCAGGCCCTGGCCTACAACGGCGGCAAGCCGGACGCCCCGGCCTTCCCCCAGCTCAGGGACTGGATCGAATCCCACCGGGACAGCCACAACATCCTGGGGATCCTGCACACCGGCGACATGGTGGACAACGGCTTCAAAGAATGGGAGTGGGACAACTTCCAGCCCCTGCTGGAGGCGGTCCACGACGGGCTCTTCTTCCTGCCCGTGGCCGGGAACCACGACATCGGCGCTCAGGCCAAGAGCTACGCCGGGTACCTGAAGCGCCCCTTCCTGAACGACTACTCCGACGAACAGAAGTTCGAGGGCGGCAAGATGCTCTACCGGGTCCTCAGCGCCGGCGGGGAAGATCTGCTGCTGCTGGGCGTAGGCTGGGACGCCTTCAAGTCCAAGCCCGCCGAGAAGTGGATCGACCAGGTCCTGGCGGACCACCCGGACATGCCCTGCATCCTGGTGACCCACGGCTTTTTGCTCAGCACGGGAGGGTATCTCTCCCCGGTGGAGCAGCTCATCGCTCAGCGGCCTGCCATCCGCCTGGTCCTCTGCGGTCACTCCCGGGACTACCAGACCCGCCCCTTCGACTACGACGACGACGGGGACGGCACCGTCGATCGGACCGTGCAGGTCATCATGCTGAACATGCAGGAGAAGAAAGACTACGCCTTTCGCCTTTTGACCTTCGACCCCCTGACCCACGCTCTCACCGTGACCACCTACCGCCTGGACGGCACCCTGGCCCCGGACATGCCGGGCCTGGGCCCCATCAGTTTCACGTTGGAGAACGCATATTAAAGCTTATATTATGCCGCTTTTTCTCTTTAGGCAAAAGTGAAAAAGCGGCGGAAAAAGAGAAATGCAAGAAGGAGTATACCTTTCGCACGGAAAGTAATACTCCTTCTTACGTTCTTTTGGGTGCCCCTTTTCTTTCAAGAAAAGGGGCGAGTGCTTTACTTTGAAACCTCTTATTTCTTCCGGAGCTTGACGATCTCCATGATCACTCCGTAGAGGACGCCGGCCACGGGCCAGACGATCCAGGTCATGTCCCAGCGCTGGGTGATGAAGCTGACGGCCAGATAGGCGGCGGTGATGATGCCCCAGTAGATGCCGCTGTACTTGTTGTTGCCGCGCTTGGCGGCCCGGGAGTAGTCCCCCTGCTCCAGGAGCATCTGATACCCGCCCCAGGGGATGCTGGCCTTCACGATGATGTGGACGCCGATAGCCGCCAGGACCAGAATGGCGCTGATCCCCAGGACCCCATACCAATCATCCTCGCCCCGCCACAGCAGCAGCGCGAACAGGGGGATGGCCGCCAGCACGCACAGGACCACGCCGATGGCGATCCGGCGGGTGTGGTCGCTCTCCTCCCGGCCCATCCGCTCCCGGACCATGCCGGAGACGCCGTAGGCCGTGTCCAGGGCGTTCTTTTCAAGATACTCATACTTGTTCCCCTTTATGCCCGTCAGTACGAACAGGAGCACCGCCCCCGCCACCATGAGAAGCAGCACGATAAGGCCGATCATGGCTGCCTGCATCTCCGTCAGGGCGATGCGCCCGGTCTCCTGGGCCCCGCCCAGGAGGATCAGCGCGATGGGGGACAGGATGCACAGCAGTACGCCCAAAGCGATCCTGGGAGCGCTCTCCTCCTTATAGGAAAGAAAAGCGTTGGCCTCCTCCAATGACACGAAGGTGGCCCCCTCCGTTTCGGCGTCCTGGGTGGGAACGGGCTCCGAGGCCTCCATGCTGTCCTTCAAAAGGTAATCCGTGCTGACGCCGAAAAGGGTCGACAGCTGTAAAATCTTGTTCATGTCGGGGATGGACTGGGCCCCCTCCCACTTGGAAACCGACTGCCGGCTCACGCCCAGCTTCTCCGCCAGCTCCTCCTGGGACCAGCCCGCCTTCTTCCGTAAATCGATGATCTTGTCTGCGAGGATCATGCTTTTCTCCTTTCGTCCGGGCTTGCCGCCCGGCTCTGTTTTCTGGGCCCATGGTACCCGAAAGGTCGGTTGCCTGCTACCAATTTCTGCCGTCGATTTGTCAACCGGCGGTTGCAACCGGCCGGAAATGCCGCTACTTTGCGAAAAAAGAAGCCCCTCGCTCCCAGGGCTCCTTAGCCCTGACCCTTGGGGGACGGCTCCGGCGTGGGCTCCGCCGATCCCTCAGGCGCTGAGCAGGGACAGGGGCAGCAGAGTCAGCGCAGCCAGCAGCTTCCTCATGCCGTCCACCTCCCTTTGCCCGATGCGTATATCACACCATGATACAGTACTATTTACCACATCCCCCTGGCCTTGTCAACCGCCGCACCGCCGTTTCCTCCTTGCAGGACGGGCCGAAACATGGTATGATGGACTTGGCCCTGCGGGGCAAAAACCAGTGCAAAGAGGGATCCTATGAGCTATCCGAAGACCGGTCACGAAGTATACGTCAGTCTGAACCTGAGCAACACCATGCTCACCACCATGGGCGCGGGCACCATCACCCGGGAGCACGTGTCGGTGGACTACCTCAAGAAGCTGTTCCACGAGCACGGCGTCATCGTTTCCGCCAAGCCCGAGCAGTTGCCCATCCTGGAGATGGTCACGAAGAAATACGGCTTCGAGTGGGAGCTGCCCACGTCCCTGAAGCTGTTCCAGCTCAGCGAGGAGCGCCGCCGCCTGGTGGTCATCATGCCCATGGGCCTGCGCCGGCAGGGCGGGTCACTGCTGCCCTCCTACACCGAGGAGGAGCTGGAGGAGGCCACGTTCATGTTCGTGAAGTACTACGTCCAGAGCGAGCCCTACGACGATCTGGTGGCCCGCTGCGACAGGCTCCAGAAAGAGCTGGACCAGCTGAAGGCGGAAAGGGAGTAAGGCGCTGCAGACCACGGACCGGTCCTTCGGGGCCGGTTTTTTCGCTTGATAGTTGGAAGGGTTTCGGGTATGATAGGGATAAGTGCTGACAGGAAAGGGAACCTATGAAAAAGATCGTATCTATATTGCTGCTCCTGCTGCTGGTGGCGGGATGCCGAAAGGCGGATACGAATGCGGTGACCACGCCCGCGGCGGCGGGCAGCAGCGTCCCCGCGGCGACGGCCACCGAGGAGCCCGCAGAGGCGCCGGCGGCCTACGCCTTCACCTTCGCCGCCCAGACCCTGGACGGGGAAACGGTGACGGAATCCGTCTTCGGTGAGCATACGTTGACCATGGTGAACGTGTGGGCCAGCTGGTGCGGCCCCTGCCGGGGGGAGCTGCCGGAGCTGGGCCAGCTCTACGGAAAGCTGCCCGAGGGCGTGGGGCTTCTGTCCGTGACCGTGGATGCGCCCGGCGACCTGTCGGCCGCCAAGGACCTGCTCCTGAAGAACGGCTGTACCTTCCCCTGCCTGGACGGCCAGGGCTCCGAAGGGCTCATGAAGGGCTTTTTGAACAGCGTCATGGCCATCCCCACCACCCTGTTCTTCGACAGCCAGGGGAACCAGGTGGGCGAGGCCCTGGTGGGCGTGCCCCGGGGCAGCTCTGTGGCGGACGCCTATCTGTCTGAGATACAGACGCGCCTGGACCAGCTGAACGGAAAATGAAGGGCGCGTGGGTAAAATGGGCCCTGCTGGGCCTGGGCATAGGGCTGATGATCTATGGGGCGGCCACAGGCCAGGCCATGGCCACGCTGCGCAAGGCCATCTACCTCTGCCTCGAATGCATGGGGTTGGGCGCATGAAACGACAGAGCCGCCGCACCCTCATACAGGCCATCGCCGCCGTCGCCCAGAACGCCTATATCCCGGGCTTTTTCAAGGGCGTCATCTACCAGGGGAAGCTAAAGGTCCTCTGCGTCCCCGGCCTCAACTGCTACTCCTGCCCCGGGGCCCTGGGCGCCTGCCCCATAGGGTCCCTGCAGGCGGCCCTCGGGCAGCGGAGCCCCTTCCCCGCCTACGTGCTGGGGGCCCTGGTGCTGTTCGGGGTGGCCCTGGGCCGGCTGGTGTGCGGCTTCCTCTGCCCCTTCGGCCTTATCCAGGACCTGCTGGCCAAGCTCCCCCTGCCCAAGAGGAAGGTCCCCCGGCGGCTGGACCGTCCGCTACGGTATCTCAAATACGTCATTTTGGTGCTGCTGGCGGTGCTGGCGATCCTTTGGGCAGAGCCGACCTTCTGCAAGTACCTCTGCCCCGCCGGGCTCCTGGAAGCGGGCCTGCCTTTGACCAGCCTGAACCCCCAGCTTGCCGGCATGCGGGGACCGCTGTTCTACCTGAAGCTGGGGATCCTGGCCGCCATCGTCCTCCTGTCCCTGTTCGTCTATCGGCCTTTCTGCAAGTACCTCTGCCCCCTGGGGGCCTTCTACGGCCTGTTCAACGGGGTGGGGTTCTATCGGCTGCGGGTATCGGAGGATCGATGCGTCCGCTGCGGCAAGTGTGCCGCCGCCTGTCCCATGGACGTGGATCCGGTGAAGACCCCCAACAGTCCCGAGTGCATCCGCTGCGGCCGGTGCGTTGAAACCTGTCCTGCCAAGGCTATTTCCTGCGGCTTCCGCGTGAAATAAAAATCTTTTTCAAAGGAGCACCTATATGAACAGACCCGCCTGGCTGCAAGACGCCGTGTTCTACGAGATCTACCCCTCCTCCTTCTTTGACAGCAATGGGGACGGCATGGGCGACATAAACGGCATCCGACAGAAGCTCTCCTACGTGAAGGACCTGGGCTGCAACGCCCTGTGGATCAACCCCTGCTTCGACTCCCCCTTCAAGGACGGGGGCTACGACGTGCGGAACTACAAGCTGGTGGCGCCCCGCTACGGCACCAACGAGGACCTGTTCGCCCTGTTCCGGGAGGCCCACGCCCTGGGCATCCGGGTCCTGTTGGACCTGGTGCCGGGCCACACCTCCGAGGAACATCCCTGGTTCCTGGAGAGCGGGAAGGCGGAGCGGAACGGGTATTCCGACCGGTACGTCTGGACCGACTTCTGGATCAAGGGGACCCCGGACCACCCCTATATCGGCGGCGAGACCCCCCGAAACGGCACCTATATGCTGAACTTCTTCAAGTGCCAGCCGGCCCTGAACTATGGCTGGGCCAGGGTGACGGAGCCCTGGCAGACCCCCGTGGACGCCCCCGCCGCCCGGGCAACCCGGGACGCCATGGCGGACGTCATGCGCTTCTGGCTCGCCCACGGCTGCGACGGATTCCGGGTGGATATGGCCAACTCCCTCATCAAAGGCGACGACAACAAGAGCTATACCTCGGCCCTGTGGAAAAAGCTGCTGAACGAGCTTAGGTCGGAGTTCCCGGAATCGGCTTACGTGGCGGAATGGGGCTGGCCGGAGCAGGCCCTGTGCCTCGCCGACTACGACATGGACTTCTATCTCGACCACCCAGGGAACGGCTACCACGCCCTGGTCCGCTCCGCGGACGCCTACCTCAAGGGCCACGACCCCACGGCCTTCGTGACCGACTATCGGAGGCGGTACGAGGCCAGCAAAGCAGACGGCTATATCAGCTTCATCACCGGCAACCACGACACGCCACGGATCAGTTGGTACCTCACCGAAGGGCAGCTCAAAGTGGGCTACGCCCTCCTCTTCACCCTGCCCGGGGTCCCCTTCCTCTACTACGGGGACGAGATCGGCATGCGCTACCTGGAGCATTTGCCCACCAAGGAGGGAGGCTACACCCGCACCGGCAGCCGGACGCCCATGCAATGGGCCAAGGATCGGAACCTGGGCTTTTCCCACGGCCGACCGGAGGACCTGTACCTGCCCGTGGACGACGCCCCCGATGCGCCTACGGCCGAGGAGCAGGCGCAGGACCCCGACTCCCTGCTGAACACGGTGAAGGCCATCCTGTGCCTTAGGCACGCCCATCCGGACCTGCAGGCGGAGGGCAGCTTCGAAGTGGTCCACGCCCAAAAGAACGACCCGCTGCTGGTCTACCGGCGCGGCGGCCTGACCCTGGCTGTGAACCCCTCGGATAAGCCCGTGAAGGTCGAGCTGACCGGGACGCCCATCTTTCAAATCGGGACCTACGAAAAGGGCGTGTTGGGGGCTTGCTCGTTTGTGGTGATGGGTTGATTTTTCTTCGCACTTTTTCTTTTCAGTGAAAAGAAAAAGTGCCAAAAAGAAAAGCTTAAGAAAAGTAATGGGAAGTACAGCGCAAGCCATACTTCCCATTTAAGTTCTTTTCGGGTTCCCTTTTCTTTCAAGAAAAGGGAACAATCGCTTTCATTCTACACCTTAATAGATCAGATTCTTCTCCGTCTCGGGATCGAAGAAGTGCATGACCTTGCCCTCGAAGGTGATGTGGACCTCCGCGCCGTTGACCAGGGAATCACGCTGGGCCTGGGTGAGGTCGATGGTGGGCACGCGGACGATCCAGCGGGTGCCGTCCTCCGTGAACACGTGGAGGTGCAGCTCGCTGCCCATCATCTCGTTGACCTCCAGCCGGGCGGGGATGGTGTCCGGCGTGGCCTCGAAGGACAGCTTCATATGCTCCGGACGGACGCCCAAGAGGACGGCGCGGCCCGGCACGTTCTTCTCGTTCAGCAGCTCGCCCTTCTCACCGGTGACCTCGATCTTGGCGCCGCAGGGCGTGACGAAGTACTTGTCGCCCTCTTTGACCAGCTCCGTCTTGACGATGTTCATCTTGGGCGCGCCGATGAACTCAGCC
This sequence comes from Christensenellales bacterium, assembly GCA_045224495.1. Taxonomy (GTDB): domain Bacteria; phylum Bacillota; class Clostridia; order Christensenellales; family CAG-138; genus RUG472. The sequence continues at coordinate 50 of JBGVAK010000028.1, read as the reverse complement.
ACGAACAGGTTCGTGGGCTTCTCGAACACCTCGGCGGGGGTGCCCACCTG
>JBGVAK010000027.1:0-7005 GCA_045224495.1 Christensenellales bacterium | reverse complement strand
TCCAAGTGGCTGTTCCGGGAGGACGCCAAGTTCGTCAACATCAACGTGTCCGAGTTCCAGGCCCTGAAGCTGGATGCGGTGCCCGTCATCGCCGATGCAAAGCGGGCCCTGCCGGCGCTACTCAAGGAGCTCAGGGGCTACCAAGCTCCTTATACGGGCGAGATCGAAACGGCCCGGGACCGCTGGGCCAGGGAGCTCCACCGGTTGCAGCACATCGAGTACAAGGAGGGCTACGTGCCCGAGGTCAACGATGCCAACGCCGCCTCTGCGGACCGGTTCGCCAAAGACCTGAACGCTTGCCTCACCCAGACCACGGTGCTGGGCGCCATCAACTTCGCCATCGACCCTGAGGACGTGGCCATCGGCTCCTCCGGCTCGCTGCCCGGCGACATGCAGCGTATGTGGTGCGCCCGGGGCGTGGATACATACAATATGGAATACGGCTACTCCTGCATGGGCTACGAGGTCTCCGGCGCATTGGGCGTCAAGTACGCCATCGGCGATCGGGACGTGTACGCCATGGTGGGCGACGGCAGCTTCATCATGCTCCACTCCGAGCTCTTGACCGCGGTCCAGGAGCACAAGAAGATCAACGTCTGCGTGTTCAACAACGCCTCCTTCGGCTGCATCAACAACCTGCAGGTGGGCCATGGCAACGATACCTTGTGCACCGAGCTCCGTTTCCGGGGCGAGGACGGGGAGCACTCCGGCTCCTTCATGCCGGTGAATTTCGCCAAGATCGCCGAGGGCTACGGTTGCAAAGCATATACCATCCGTTCTCTCCAGGAGCTGTACGCAGCTCTCAAGGAGGCCAAGACCATAGAGGGCGTGCCCGTGGTGTTCGACATCCGGGTCCTGCCCAAGTCCATGACCGAGGGCTACGGCTCCTGGTGGCGCGTGGGCGACACAGAGGTCTCCGAGAACCCCCGGAACCTAGCCGCCTATGAGGACCACCTCCTTCATGTGAAGGATGCGAAGAAGTATTGATTCAGCGTTGCTCTCAGACTAAGGATAACACCATAGCACAGCAAAGGTATCTGATCAACTCATATAGAGTATTGCTTACAAGAGCACGGCAAGGAATGGTGTTATCTTAAGTGTCATCTGCACATTTTGACTAATCTATAAAAAACACACCCAAGACTGAAAAACACTATTTAGTCCCATACCACTCCTGAAATGCACGAAACGGGCTCTATGAGAGGTGCCCGTTTCGTGTCTATAGGAGTTTTCACTAGCGCCTAAGACTCCTTCAAGTTTATGAGTATCTAAGCATGAGCACAGATTTGACAACAGAAATGACCACACAATGCTCGCCATATTTACTCACGTGTGCCAGCATTGCCACATATGGAATGCGAAAAATCCCCACACTGGGGATTTTTCCTTAAAACTCTAGCTTTTTTGAGGGAGTCTTCTTGTGCTCCTAAGCGGAAGGCCGTGGGTTCGAATCCCGCCGGGGAGGCCAAAGACAAAGACCCCCGCATGGGGGTCTTTCGTTTTGCTCTTATTGTTGTTTTGCGGAACTATCGATGCTTTACTTCTTCTACGGACGTTCTCGGCCGAACAAAGTGGAGGGTATTGATTGCGTTTCACTGGCGCAGATGCTATGATGCTGGTATAGAAATGGGCGGGAGGAACGGCTATGCTCCAGATAGGGATACGGCTCCACGACGTGAACACCACCAGGGACAGGGCTTTTCAGACCCTGGAGGAACGGGCGAAGACGGCCCGGGCGGAGGGCTTTTGCTGTGTGCATCTGGCTCTTGCCAAGGTCATGGCGGGGATCGACTTCGACGAGGCGGCCATGACCGAGGGATTGGCCATGCATGTGAAGAGGGTGTTCGCCGAGAATGGGCTGGACGTGGCGGTGCTGGGCTGCTACCTGAACCTGGCCCACCCGGACCCGGCGAAGCTGAAGGAGATCCAATCGAAATACTACGCCCATATCCGCCTGGCGGCCCTTGCCGGCGCCTGCACCGTGGGCACGGAGACCGGCGCGCCCAACGGGGCCTATCGCTATGAGCCCGCCTGCCATGGCCGGGAGGCTTTGACCGCCTTTCTGCGGGGCCTCGAACCGGTGGTGGCGGAGGCGGAGCGCCGGGGCGTGACGCTGGCTATCGAGCCCGTGTGGAAGCATATCGTCTGGAACCCGGACCGGGCGCTGGAGGTCATCCGGGCCATGGGGAGCCGGAACCTTCGGATCATCTTCGACCCGGTGAACCTGCTCGCCCCGGAAAACGTGGACCAGCGGGACCGGGTCCTGGGGGAAGCCATGGACAAGCTCTGTGACAGGATCGCCATCGTCCATCTCAAGGACTACGTGCGCACGTCCGGGGACCTCAAAAGCGTGGCCGCGGGCACCGGCGAGATGGACTATTCGGCCATCCTCTCCTTCCTCAAGGCCCGCAAGCCCTACGTCCAGGCCACCTTGGAGAACACCGACGACACCAACGCCGTCCGCTCACGGCAGCATATCGAAAGCCTGTACGCGAAAGCGTGACAGCGTCATCTGACCCAATCCACGCGCCCGGCTATGCCGGGCGTTTCGTAAAAGCGGGCGGTCTCGTTTCGATGGGTGGTGCCCCATCGGTCGAAGCCCGCAGGGTGGATATGGGGCCCGTAGGCGCAATCCTCGAAGACCGCCAGGCCGTGGTCCCGCCAGGGCCGGGCCAAATAGACGCTGTTTATAGCCACGCCGGGGTCGGCGGTGAAGCGGCAGCGGCGGAAGGTGAAGCCCGTAGTCTCGGACAGGTCGTGGGACGGCGCGGCTACATAGCCCATGCTTCGCCCGTCGGGAACGGACACGAGCTCACAATCCTCGAACAGCGCATTGCCGCCGCCGAAGACGAAATCCACGGACCCGGCGACCCGGCAGTGTATAAAGCGGGAGGCGCAGGGGCCGGGCCGTCGCAGCGCCTCTGGCAATATATCGGCATAGCGAAGCTGCAGGTCCGGGGGCAGGGGCCCCAGGAACAGGGTGTCCTGGGTGGAGACGAGGCCGCAATCCTCCATGACGAATCCGTCGGCGCAGACCGACAGGGCTACTTGCTGTCCGTTATTTCTTGGGTCTCCGGCGTCGTTGGTTACGGTCAGATTCCGAAGGGTCACGTTTTCGGCGCAGACGGCCAGGGTGAAGGAGCGGAAGGTGCCCAGGGGTCGACCCACTTTGTCCATGCGGTGGGCATGATCATCAAAGACGACGCAGGTCCGGCCCAGGCCCGCCCCGATCAGTGTGAGGTGGGGGGTGTGGATCACCGCTTTTTGCCGCATGACCCCCTCCGGCAGGCGAATGACGGTCCCGGGCGGGGCCACATCCAGAACATCCTGCAGGTTTTCCTGCCGATTTATCCGCCATTCCCTCATGTTCCGCCTCCTTTTTCCTGCGTTCGACTGCCTTTGTTATACCATAGACCCCCTTCCGACGCAAATGGGAAAACCAGGAATCATCCGTTTTGTACAGGAAGGAGGTCGTTTTAGATATGTACAAATCGGGCTTGCGGAAACTACAATAAAGGCGTATAAGGGGCAGAAGAACACAGGAGGCGGACCGATGGCGAGACAGCGCAGCTTGGGGGAATACCTGGCGATCGACCTCGGCTGCTTCGCCCTCATGCTGGCGGTATTCGAGCCCGTGCTCCACTACGCCGCCACAAAGCTCTTTCCCGCGGAGCCCTACACGGTCTCCCTGGTGGCCGCCATCACCGCCATCGTCATGATGCGCTGGGGCCTCTGGGCCGCTATCCACGCCGTTTTCGGCGGCGTCCTGGCCTGCTTCCTGTCGGGAGCGAGATGGGACCAATACCTCATCTACGGCCTGGGCAACCTCCTTTCTCTGGCGGCGCTGCTGCTTTTGAAGGCCTGGGGCAAGGAGGAGACCCGGCAGGAATCCCTCCACACCATCGGCTTCGCGCTGATGACGGTCCTGCTGATGCAGCTCGGCCGGGGACTGGTGGCGTTGGTCCTGGGGAGCGACTGGCGGGTGTGCCTGGGCTTCTTCACTACCGGGGTCATCACGGACCTGTTCACCGTGGTGATCGTCTGGATCTCCCGGCGGCTGGACGGCATCTTTGAGGATCAGATACATTACCTGCTGCGGATACAAAAGGAAAACAAAAAGAGATAGAGGACGGGCGGATGGAAAACAAAGCATCGGATTTTCTCGTATTCGACGAGGTGACCAGGACCTATCGGGAGAACCCCGAGCAGATCGTCCGGGACGATGTGGAGAAGCATTACTGGCGGAACGTGAGCCTGACTGTGCTGAAGGACTGGCGGCTCTATATCATGCTGATCCCCATGATCCTGGTCTTCCTGTTCTGGCGGTATTTCCCCATGTACGAGCTCCTGGGGAGCTTCAAGGTCTCGGACGAGGTGAAGCCCGTGGCGGAGCAGTTCTTCGCCGGCTTCTCATATTTTAAGCGCCTCCTGGTGGGCGGCGACGGCATGTCCACCGAGTTCTGGCGGGCCTTCCGCAATACGTTCCTGCTCAGCTTCTACGGCCTTTGCTTCGGTTTCCCCATGCCCATCATCCTGGCCCTCTTCTTCAACGAGATCAGATCCAACCTGGTCCGCTCCACCTGCCAGGTGCTGACCTATCTGCCCAAATTCATGTCCACCGTCGTCATGACCACCCTGGTCACCATGCTTGTGAAGCAGGGCTCTTTGATCTCCGGCATGGGCATCGTCTCCCAGGCCCTCGCTTCCCTGGGCATCATCTCCAAAGAGGTGGCCAACGCCGGTCTTTTGAACAACCCCAGCTTCTTCAGGGCGATCTATCAGATCAGCGGCATCTGGGAGGGCGCGGGCTACGACAGCATCGTCTACTTCGCCGCCATCATCGCCATCTCCCCCACCAGCTACGAGGCCGCCCAGATCGATGGGGCGGGAAAGATGGCCCAGATGCGGTACGTGGTGCTGCCTAGCATCCTGTCCACCATCGTCATCATGCTCATTACCCGGATCGGCTCCCTCCTCAACATCGGCTATGAGAAGGTGCTGCTCCTTTATAACCCCAAGACCTATGTGACCGCGGACGTGGTCTCCACCTTCGCCAACCGGTACGGCCTCGAAGGCGCCGCCAAGGGCATCGCCTCTGCGGCGGAGATGATGAACAACGTCATCGGCATGCTCCTGGTCATCGGGGCCAACACCATCGCCCGCAAGGCGTCCAACGTGTCGCTGTATTAAGGAGGTGAGCTGATGAAACGCAAGCTGGAAGCATCCGAACTCATCTTCAAGATCATCAGCTATACGCTGCTGCTGATGTTCTCCCTCATCTGCCTCTACCCGTTCCTCTACGCTATCTCCGCCGCCGTCAGCGGCCGGACGGCGGTGGAATACGGTCAGGTCATCCTCTTCCCCAAGGATGTGCAGTTCGAGGCCTTCAAGCGCATGTTCAACGACAACATGTTCTGGAACGCATACTCGAACACCCTCTTCCTCACCTTCTACGGCACGGTGTGGGCTCTGTTCGTAGCTATCCTGGGCGGCTACGCTCTCAGCAAGCGCCGGCTGTTGTTTAGGCGGTTCTTCAACTTCTTCCTGGTCTTTACCATGTGGTTCAGCGCCGGCCTCGTGCCCCAGTACCTCAACTATCTGCATACCAAGGCGGTGTTCAACTCCGTGGGCATCACGGACGACAAGTGGCTGGTGGTCATCGCCATGGGCATGGCGGCCATGAACATCATCCTCTTGCGCAACGCCTTCGAGGGCGTCCCCTCCGAGATCGAGGAGGCGGCCATCGTGGACGGGGCTACGGAGTTCCAGGTGCTCACCAAGGTCTTCATCCCCATGTGCAAGTCCACCATCGCCACCGTGGCCCTGTTCTTCGCCATTTCCCGCTGGAACGGCTACTTCTGGGCCCGGCAGATGATCTCCAACCCCAACGAGCATCCCCTGCAGGTGTTCATCCGACTGAAGTTAGAGGAGTTCACCGACCCGGACCGCATGGCCGGGTGGAACGAGATCTACGCCTCCGACTCCGTCATCTATGCCCTGATCGTCTGCTCCATCGTGCCCATCCTCATCATCTACCCCTTCATCCAGAAATATTTCGCCAAGGGCGTCAACGTGGGCGGCGTCAAGGAGTGAGCGGGTGTCGACCGGTTTTTCCGGATCATATACACGGCAAAAACAACGAACACAAAACACACTAAGGAGGATCGTATGAAAAGGACAAAGACTCTGTTGGCATGGCTGCTCGTCGTGCTGATGCTCACCTCCGTCGTCGGCTTCTCCAGCGCCGCTGAAGAGCTGACCTATGCGGATGGCACCGTGCTGCGCATCGCCGCCGGTTACAACAACCGGAACAACGCGCTGACCTTCGAGGCCGAGATCGCGGGCGAGGGCATCACCCTGGCCGACGGCAAGACCTACCATACCGGCGACCTCAAGCCCACCTGGGTGGAGGTCGAGAACCAGCTCGGCATCAAGATCGAGGACAAGTTCACCGGCGCCGGCAGCGCGAACAAGGAGTTCGACTACTGGAAAGAGCGCCTGGACGAGGTTGACCTGGTAGTCGGCGGCGCCAGCCAGCTCTCCGAGTATGGCGAAGAGGGCTCCATCGTGAACCTGGCCGATTACCTGGATCAGATGCCCAGCTTCAAGGCCTACCTGGAGGCCAACCCCATCGTGCGGCTCTCCATCACCGGCAACACCAGCACCGGCGCCATCTACTTCGCCCCCTACTTCGACGGCGTCAACGACATCGAGCGCATGCCCCTCATGCGTGTGGACTGGGTGGAGAAGCTCCTCAACGGCGAAGGTGAATTCACTGCCGAAGCCAGCAAGGATACCGCCGCCCCCGTCTACGAGCCCTACATGCCCACCTCCGGCAAGGTCGAGGTGGATGTGGTGACATTGGACGGCGCCGCCGTGGAGACCATCGCCAAGGACTATGACGCCGCCGGCAACATTGTGGCCAACATGAACGCCAAGGGCGCCATGACCGGTGTGGAAGCGGTCAACATGCTCCGTGAGTACATCGACAAGGCCTACAACGGC
>JBGVAK010000026.1:0-9847 GCA_045224495.1 Christensenellales bacterium | reverse complement strand
CGCCGAAGAAGAAGGCGGGCAGATACCAGCCGTTCTTCAGGTCGAAGCAGAAGGTCTTGCCGGCGGCTTCGCAGTCGGCGATCATCTTGCCGATGTCGCTCAGGGAATCCTCCTTGACCACGCTCTTGTCATAGAACACGAAGAACGTGTTGTCGGCGGTCACGGGATACGCATAGAACGCTTCGCCGGTGGTGGCGGCGGTCACGGCCGCTTCCACGTTGTTCTGCTGCACGAACTCAGCGGCCTTCTTGCCCAGAGCGCCCAGAGCGCCTGCCTGAACGAGACGGTTGAACTGGTCCTGCGCGAAGAAGTAGATGTCGCCGCCCGCTTCCACGTCGGTGATCATCTTGGTGGCCGCGTCGCCTTCGCCAACGGCTTCGACGGTGGCCTTGAACTTGATGCCCATGTCGTTGCTGTTGTTGAAGTCCTCGATCTGCTTCTTGGTCAGATCGACGACCTTTTCAGCCGCCCACACGGTGATGGTGTACTCACCGGCCAGCTCGCTGGACGCAGCCGCGGGCTTGGTCTCGGTCTCGGTCTTCGTCTCGGTCGGTTCGGTGGTCGGAGCAGCACTCTTGGGCGTGCAGGCGATCACACCGAGGATCATGACGAGAGCGAGTACGATAGCTAACGTTTTTTTCATGATGCTTCCTCCTGTGATTTACATGCATTTTCATGCCGTACATTTTCATCCGGCGTAAGGGGTAAGCAGAATCCTGCCCCTTCTACCATGATGTATATATAATTTACACCCATTTTTTGAATAAGTCAACTGGATTCGAAAAAAATACAAGCCTGATATATATTTATGTACATACAAAAAAAGAGAGGGCAAGCCTCTCCTGTATCGGTCTTACGGCAACGCTAAAAACGCCCGCGCCGCCTGCATGGATGCGCCGTCAGCGGCCGTAAGATGCTTCGATCCCGCGTTGAAGAAAAGGTAATAGGTCTCCCCCGGCAGGTACGCCAGGTATTTGGATCCGCTATGGATGCACGCATCCTCGTTATAGACGCAGACGCCGTACGCCTGGCCCTCCAATTCGTAGAGCGGCAGGCCCGGGAAGGCGGCCGGATCCAGGGGCGCCAGGGTGAAGGTGTTGAAATACTGCTCCATATCGCTTTCGGCGATGATGTACACGTCCCCCTGAGCCAGGTTGGAGGGCTGGAACATCTCGTCCGAGAAGACGCGGGCCTCCACAAAACGGATGTGCGCGGGCATGTCCTGCTCCAGGGCCGCCGCCAGGGCGTCCCGCTCCATGGCCTGGGCGTCCGCGTACAGGACCAGCTTCTTTTGGGCCGGGGCGTCGGTGAGGAAGGTGAAGATCCAGGACCAGAAGAAGAAGCTGACCGTAGCCCACAGGAGATACCGATGCCAGTTTTTCAGGATGCCTTTCATGCCGGTACCTCCTCAGAGGGGTGCACTTCACCGGAGCCGTCTTCCGCCCGGAAGGCCACGATGCAGTCGTAGACCGTCTCCACGGTGCCGGTGAAGTCCTCCGGCAGCCGGGACGCTTTCTCGTCGTAGACGGAGAGTAGCGTCTCGTGGAATTCCTCCTGCTCCTTGACCTTGCGGATGCTGACGCCCTTCTTCACCCGCCACACCCCTGGCTGCAGGGTGAACCGGCCTGAGAAGGTTTCCCGGGGCCCGGTGAGCATGAGCTCCACGTGCCGGACCTTGGCTTTGGCCCCCTCATAGCGGCTGTGGGAGAGGAAGATCACCACCCAGCCGGAGAGGATCGACGCGCCTACGACGAGGGGTAGGGTGCGGCGCTGGTTCTGCCTTGTGACGAAGCAGCAGATGCCGACGCAAAGGGCCAGGCCCAGGACAGCCACAGCCAGCATGAGCCGGCCTGTCCGCTTCTGCTGGGCCTGGGCGATCTTCAATTCTTCCTGTCTATATAAGCCTTGCAGTTCCATACCCGTATTTATAGCACAAATCCCGGTCCCTGAAAAGGGAGAAACTTGACAAAGGTTCATAAAATAGGTATACCATTATATATAAAACCCATCGCGAAGGGAGAAAAGCCATGACCAAACGTGTATTCGTCCTCTTGCTGGCAGCGCTGCTGCTCCTTTCCTGCTTCGGCTGCCGGAAGCAGGCCGCTGAGGCCCCCGCCCCCGCCGCCACGGAGGCACCCGCCGCCGAGCCCACGGCCAAGCCCCAGGGGGAGTACGTCATCGAGGACCCCCTGTTGCAGACCGATTACAAGGTCACGGACAACGATCGGGTGTTCTACGAGATCTTCGTGGGCTCCTTCGCCGACTCCGACGGGGACGGTATCGGGGACCTTCGGGGCATCATCAACAAGTTCGACTACCTGAACGACGGGGATCCCAACTCCGGCAAGTCCCTGGGCATCGAGGGCATCTGGCTCACGCCCATCTTCAAGTCCCCCTCCTACCATAAGTACGACGTCACCGACTACTACACCATCGACCCCAAGTTCGGCAGCCAGAAGGATCTGGACGACCTCATCGCCCTCTGCCACAGCCGGGGCGTGAAGCTGATCCTGGACATGGTCATCAACCACACCGCCAAGGACTGCCAATGGTTCAAGGCCTTCACCGAAGCCCATAAGAAGGGTGACACCAGCGACCCCTACTACGACTTCTATTCCTATTATAAGAAGGGTGACAAGGCCCCCAGCGGCCGGGCCTTCGCGCCTCTTTCCGGCACGGACGTGTACTACGAGTGCAACTTCTACGACGGCATGCCGGAGCTGAACTTCGACAACCCCGCCGTCCGGGAGGAGGTCTTGAAGATCTCCCGGTACTACCTGGACCGCAAGATCGACGGTTTCCGCTACGACGCCGCCAAGTACGTCTACTACGGCGACCACAAGAGCAGCGTAGCCTACTGGAAGGAGTATTTGGAGACGCTCCGGAGCGAGTATCCGGGCCTGTACACCGTGGCAGAGGTCTGGGACGGGGACGGGGTCACGGACCTCTACTACCCCGCCACCAACTGCTTCAACTTCACCACGGGCCAGATCGAGGGCCTTATCGCCGAGACCGCCAAGCAGGGCAACGCCGGGGAGCTCAGTAAGTACGTGGAGAAGTATCTCAAGAACATCTCCGGTACCAACCCGGACGCCATGTTCGTGCCCTTCCTCTCCAACCACGATATGGACCGGATCGCAGGCGGGCTCACCGTAGCCTCCGGGAACATGCAGATGGCCGCCAACCTGTACATCCTGGGCCCCGGCTCCCCCTTCCTCTACTACGGCGAGGAGCTGGGCATGCGGGGCTCCCGGGGCGGTTCCAACACGGACGCCAACCGGCGGCTCGCCATGCTCTGGGGCGACGGGAACACGGTGAAGGACCCCACGGGCACCACCTATGAGAAGGACAAACAGATCAAGGATACGGTCAAGGAGCAAAAGGAGGATCCCTACAGCCTCTACACCTACTATAAGAAGCTCATCATGATCCGCAAGGCCAACCCGGCCATCGCCCGGGGTGAGTATAAGGCCGTGAGCATCGAGGGCTCCAAGGTGGGCGGCTTCACGGCCACCCTGGACGGCACCACGGTCCTGGTCCTCCACAACCCGGGCCGGGGCTATCAGACCATCGACCTTTCCGCCATCGGCGAATTCACCACCCTCCGGGCCGTCATCGGTCTCGGCAACGCGGAGCTCAACGGCGCCAGCTTGGACATCGACGGCCAGACCAGCGTGGTCCTGGGCCAATGAGGAAGGATTGAAAGCTTCGCAGCTTTTCTTGAAAGAAAAGCTGCCCAAAAGAACTTAAGAAGGAGTATTGCTTTCGTGAACGAAGCCGTACTCCTTCTTGCGTTTCTCTTTTTCCGCCGCTTTTTCTCTTTAGCCTAAAGAGAAAAAGCGGCAAGAAAAAATGTTTATTCCCCACTGATGCTCAACCGAATGTCCCCCGTGGAGGTCTCCGCTTCACAGCGGCCGCCGGCGGTGGTGGCGGGGACCACCACCTTGCCCGTGGAGGCGTGGGCGGAGAAGACCTTCTCGGTCCGGATGGTGCCCCGGATATCGCCGGTGGACGCGGAAAGATACAGGTTCGCCCCGTCCACGTCCGTGAGGCGGATGTCGCCGGTGGTGCTCTTGGCCCTAAGGTCCCCGGAGCACACCACGTTGGTTAGCTCGATCCGGCCCGTGCTCACGGACACGTCCACGGTCTCCGGCGCCATGTCGCTCAAACGGATGTTCCCCGTGCTGCCGTGGGCGCTGAGCCGCTTCGTCTGGACACCGCTCAGCACCAGCTCCCCGGTGCTCAGCTTCACCTCCACCGCGTCGAAGGAAAGGGCCCTGTCCGCGGTCATGTCCCCGGTGCTCAACTCCGCCTGCAGGAGCTCATAGGTCCCGGCGGGCAGGGATATTGTGATCTTGGGGCTCTTGAAGGCGAAGCTGAACAGGCTCCAGCCCCGCTCATCGGTCTCGCGCCGGATCGTCAGGCGGCCGTCGTCGTTGGAGACGGCGTACCGCTCCCGTTCGTTCTCGAAGCAGACCACCCGGCATCGGCCGTCCTCCGCTGCGATCAGCTCCACGTCGGCGGTGCCGCAAGTCAGATCGATCTCTCGAATGGGATCGCTAAAATCATAGGTCCTGGTCAAATACTCCGTTCGATCCAGTTTCTTGAAGTCGAAGTGCACCGCGCTCAGACCCGCGAAGCACAGCCCGCCGCCGATGGCCACCACCAGCACGGCGATCAAAATGGCGATTGCAGTCTTTTTCATAGTCCCTTACTCCTTGCTCTTCTTTCCCACAAACAGTGATTTAATACCTATCCAAAGCCATTTGCACAGCTTCGCCGCGCCCACGGTGATAAGCTTCATCAGCAAAAACAGCAGCGCGCACAGGCCCAGGCAGGCAAGCCCGCCGCCCAGCAGCACCAGGCCCTGGGGAAGGTGCACCCGGATAAGCTCGATGACGCCCACCACGATGGCTGCGATGCCGGTCAGGATGATGGCGCCCACCGCCGCCCACAGGGCGATGACCACCGCCCACAGGGCCACGAACAGGGCGAACAGCACCGCCAGCACTGCGATCAAAAGCGGCAGCCATACCGGCGCGCCCAGGATAAGCAGCAGGATCACCCAGCCGGAGATCCCCTTCTTCTTGCCCTCCTGGACCCTGGTCTGGACGATCTGCGTGAGGGGCGTCTCCTTCACCACGTCCGCCACGATCTCGTCGATGGACCCAAGACGCGATACGGCCTCCTCCTCGCTGACGCCGTCCTCCATGGAGTCGGCGATGAGCTCGCTATAGTACTCCACCGTGCGCTCCACAGCCTCCTGGGGCAAACCCGCCATCCGATGGCGCAGCTCCCCGATAAATGCATCCCTGCTCATATATTTCCATTCCTTTCGTAGTCGTTTTGCCGGTTTCGCTTGCGAAATTGCTGCGCCGATCCGCAGCAAAGGCACAAACTACAGGTGTGAAAAACCACCGTTTTTCACACTTGCCCTCCCTTTGTGATGAACCGGTAGATTTTCTCCATCTCCGGCCAATCCCGTTTGAAATCATCGATCCGCGCCTTGCCGGCGTCGGTGATGTGATAGTACTTTCTCAGCCGTCCATTATGCTCCACGGAGCGGACCGTCAGCAGCCGCCCCTCCTCCAGCCGCCGCAAAATGGGGTAGAGGGTGGATTCGGAGATATCCACGTACGGGCGAATGTCCTTGATGATCTGGTACCCGTAGGAATCCTCGCTCTGGATGGCGGCCAGGACGCACACGTCCAGCAGCCCGCGCTTCATCTGTACATCCATAGGTCTCATGCCTCCCTTCGCGTGATACTATACTACGCATAGTATAATATGTCAAGAGGTATTTTTGCCTGACGATACATGAAAAAACGGGAGGGGTTTGGCCCCTCCCGTCAGCTTTACTGTTCAGGATTGAGTAAAAAGTCGTCGAAGGTGCCCCAGCCGCCTCCTTGGCAGCGGACGTATACGCCCACGGCCAGGGTGCCAGAGGCGCAGGGGATATGCTCTAATACCGCTTCCTGCCAATCGGCCCAGCCCCGGAGGGTCATGGGAGCGGTGTAGGTATGGCCGTCCGAGATCAAATAAAGATGGATGTCCGCGTCGTTGTCCACGTCGCCGCCCTGACCCTGGACGCTGACACGCCAGGCGCCGTCCGGCAGGTCCGTGACGGTCTGCTCGCAGGTAAATCCTACCGCCGCCCCGTTCCAAAAGTGCAGGGAGACTTCGCCGGAGAAGGCATCGGCGGATTTCACCTGGAAGTCCGCCTGGTCGCCGGAAGCGATGGCCGTGATGGTCCACATGGACCGGTCTTCCTCCTCAAAACTGCCGTTGATCAGATAGTTGTTCTCCGCCACGTCCACATAGCATAGCGCTTCGAACCCCTCGGCCCGGCCGTGGACGACGAACTTGCCGGGCGTTTTCGTGCTCACCGCCTGGATCTCATCGTCGTTCCAGACCACCTCCCGTTGGTCCTGAGAGCCGTCGGTGAAAACGACCGGCACGGTGTCAGGCAGGGCGACGCTCTCGCCCACCCCCAAGGTCACGGAGACGGCGTCCAAAGCATCCGCCACGGGCGGTACGTAGTTGCCGGTCCTCAGCAGGGCGAAGGTCTTCAGGGATTCCAGCGGGTTCCCCGCAAAGTCGAACAGGGCCATGTTGTCGCAGGCGCTGCCGCCGTAGTATCGGCCCGCGTCGTTGGGGTCGTACTCCCCGGCGTAGCTGGCGGCCCACCCGCTGCCGAACCGCTCCCACTTGGCGCTGCGCTCCACCCAGTCTTCGCCGGGCACGGGGATCCAGCCCGCCTCCCAGTAGAAGACGCCGATGCCCTTGTCGACGGAGGCCACCGTGGCCGCCACGTCCCGGATCTCCCGGCTCTGGCCCTGGACGGTGAAGGGGTAGATGGATTCATAGCCGCTGCCGGGGCCGGCGCTGTTGCCGGAGCCGTCCCCGTCGGCGTCCGTGTAGATCCACTGGGTCTCGGCCACCATGACCCGCTTGCCGGTCCGTTCCGCCACAGCAGCCAGCGATTCCCGCAGATCCTCCAGCGTGCCGTGCCAGAAGGGATAATAGGAGGTGGCGAACACGTCGTAGTCCACGCCGCTTTGGATCAGATCTTCGGCCACGTCGGCATGCCCGAGCGATGGCTCCGAGTAGTGGATGACGATCAGTATGCCGGGATCGAAATCCCGGACCGCCTGGGCGCCCGCCTGATACAGGACCGCCATATCGTCGAAATCGGACTCGCCGCAGATGCCGTTGTTGGTCTCGTTGCCGATCTGGACCATGCCCACGTCCGCCCCGGCGTCCCGGATGAGCTGCAGGCTTTCGGCGGTATAGGCCTTGATCCGTTCCGCCTTCGCCTGCACGTTGAGGCCCGCCCAGGCCTTGGGGACCATCTGCTTGCTCGGGTCGGCCCAGAAGTCGGAGTAGTGGAAGTCCACCAACAGCTTCAGGCCGTATTTCGCCGCCCGCACGCCGATCTCAGCCGCCGTGGCCGCCGTGCAGTTGCCGCCGCCGTAGCCGTGGCCGTCCTTGTCGAAGGGGTCCACCCAGACCCGGACGCGGACATAGTTGACGCCGTTGTCGGCCAGCACTTTGAGCATGTCCTGGGGTCGACCGTCGAAGTCCCGATATACGACCCCGCTGGCTTCCTCAGCAAGGAGGCTGCTTACGTCCGCCCCCAGGATGAAGTCCTCCCCCATCCCCGTAACCTGCTGCACGTACAGGGTGTCGGAGATCACCGGCTCCATCTCCATGGCGGTCACCCCCCTCACGCCGCCCAGCAGCAGGGCCAGGGCGAGGGCGACGGCGATCATGCGTTTCATACGAATGCTCCTTTTTGGGGAATGAATGGAAGCTTGCCGCTTTTCTTGTAAGAAAAGCGGCACAAAAGAACTTTAAGAAGGGGATATCCTTCCGTCGGCGACAGTTGTATCCGCTCCCTCTGTCCCGCTGTTCCCTCACCCACGCACGTCCGCTGCCGTGCCTTCGAAGCGGGACAGATTCAGTATACATAAAAACGGGGACAGATTCAAGTGAACCTGTTCCCAGCACGGTTAATTGAACATATTAGTTAAAGTTTAAAGTCACGGCAGGGGTGTTCTCAATAGTGTTCCAATTATCACCATCTATAATTTGGAATGACAGTTCGACGCTTTCTATTCTTGTAATATCGTTCGCTTCCAAATCACTGCTCATAAAAGTGATCGTATCAACGGCGTGCTTTCCGCAAACAACGTCACACGAAAAAATAGGGTCTATCATAAAGCCGTTGACAGAAACATCCTTTGCTTGAACAGTGATTTTTTTATTGCTTTCGTTGCAAATATACACAACAAGATCTTTTCCGAGCCAGGAATCTTCTTCGGCTAAGCCTTTTATAACTATTTCAAAACCATCATTGTT
The DNA here is from genome assembly GCA_045224495.1 of Christensenellales bacterium. Classification (GTDB taxonomy): domain Bacteria; phylum Bacillota; class Clostridia; order Christensenellales; family CAG-138; genus RUG472. The sequence goes on along the minus strand of JBGVAK010000026.1, from coordinate 1,486 downwards.
GAAAACCATTTCCCCGGAGTTGTCGAAGGAATATACATAATCCTTTACTGCGCTGGTTTCTATTCTAACGAGCTCACTATCGAACAAGTTGTTCCAGGTCTCAGAATCAAAAACATGGAAGCGAAATTCAATGTCTGCAATGATCTCAATTCCTGCAAGCTCAAAATCGGAGTTGGAAAATGTCATTGAGTCATTTGCTTTTTTCCCTGGCGCAACGTTGACAGACATCATTGGGTCGATCATATATCCATTCACAGAAGTGTCGCGGACTTGTATCGTAACTGCTTTATCACTGTTGTTTTCAAACAGCATTTTCACTTCTGGGCCCAACCATCCCTTCGTGTCTATCTCTTTTGCAGTGATTTTAATTCCATTTTGATCAAGCAATACTGCTTTCTCAATAGAGACATTCGCATTTGTTGTTTCCTTTGTTTGTGACGCTTGTCCACTTCCCATTATCATTGCCATAAACAAGATGCTGACCAACAGGAAACTTATCAATCTCGCTTTTTTCATAATGAATCGCTCCTTCCCTAAATGGTTTGATTTTGCATTTTAATTGTAATAAATCATCATAAGAATTGAAAAAGACAAACCAGCAAGTACAATAACTTCATTTCTGCTACAAAACACATGTTAACCCCTTAAGGAAAGCACGTATAAAAGAGTGCGCGTTTTTGCCCATAGGCAACGCACGTTTTCTCTATAGGCTTTGATACAGTCTCGTAGCAAAAACAGTATACCAGATATATATCAGAAAGACAAGCAAGACACGCAAAAAGGGATCACCCTGTAGCGACCCCTGTTATCCCAAATGAGTTTCTCGTTTTGGGCGACTTTTTCTCCTTTGAACAAAGAGAAAAAGTCGCATTAAGAAAGCCAATATCCCTTACAGCCCTTCCGCGATCCGCCGCGCCACGAAGACGCCGGAGGCGGAGGCGTGGGACAGGGAGTGAGTGATGCCGCTGCCGTCGCCGATGATGTAGAGGCCCGGGTAGCGGGTCATGAGGTTCTCGTCCAGGGAAACCTCCATGTTGTAGAACTTAACCTCCACGCCGTACAGAAGGGTATCGTCGTTGGCGGTGCCCGGAGCGATCTTGTCGAGAGCGTAGATCATCTCGATGATCCCGTCCAATATGCGTTTTGGCAGCACCAGTGAAAGGTCCCCGGGCGTTGCGGCTAACGTGGGGGTCACCAGGCCCTTTTCGATCCGCTTCACGGTGCTGCGCCGCCCCCGGACCAGGTCCCCGAACCGCTGGACCATGACGCCGCCCGCCAGCATGTTGCTGAGCCGGGCGATGCTCTCGCCGTAGAGGTTGCTGTCGTTGAAGGGCTCCGTGAAGTGCTTGCTGACCAGCAGCGCAAAGTTGGTATTCTCCGTGTGCATGTCCTCCCGTTCGTAGCTGTGGCCGTTGACGGTGACGATGCCGTTGGTGTTCTCCGTGACCACGATGCCGTTGGGGTTCATGCAGAAGGTGCGCACGTT